>JBBIOL010000028.1:0-37220 GCA_037443385.1 Anaeromyxobacteraceae bacterium | reverse complement strand
CGACGAGCGAGGCCAGGCTGGCGCCGTCGAGCCGCGCCGGCGGGGTGGCCGAGCGGGAGGGGCCGGGCTCGACGGTGAAGGTCGGGCTGCCGGTGCGCAGGCCGAGGAGCTGGGCCAGCGCCGCGCGGGCCTGCGCGTGGACCTGCTCCGCCCTGTCGGCCACCTGCTCCATCTGCAGGTGGAGGATCTCGAGCCGCGCCAGGTCGGAGTCGGAGATGGCGCCGGCCTGGTAGCGGAGCCGGGCCAGCTCCACCGACCGGGCGGCGAGCGCGGCCTCGTCGCGGGTGAAGCGGAGCGCGCGCAGCGCCACGGCGGTGTTCACGAACTGCTGCTTCACCTGGAAGTCGAGGTTCCGGGCCACGTCGCGGCGCTGGGCCTCGGCGGCCGCCACCCCCTGCTCGGCGGCCTCGACGGCGAGCCCGCGCTGGCCGGTGAGGAGGAAGGAGAGGGCGCCCTGGTCGCCGAGCCCCGCCGTGAACACCGGCTGGTTGCAGCCGGGCTGGTCGCAGAGGGAGGACCAGCCGGCCATGAAGGACGCGGCCGGGTTGGGCAGGGCGCCGGCGGTCCGGACCAGGGACCGCGCCGACGACACGGAGGCCTCGGCGGCCACCCGCTCCGGCGCCCGCTCCCGCGCGATGCGCAGCGCGTCCTCGAAGGTGAGCGTGGCCGGGATCTCGGGCGAGGCCTGCACGGCCGCGTCGGTGGACGCGACGGCGAGGGCGAGCAGGATCGCGGGAGCGAAGGCGATCATGGGGCCCTCAGGCCACGCCCACCGCCCCCTTCACCGTGTAGTACACGGCGCCCGGGTGGTGGAGCACGATGGCGGAGGTGGACTGCTCCGGGACCATCTGGTCGGCGCTGGTGAGGGAGACCCCCACGTTCCGCTCCGGGTCGAGCAGCTTCCACAGCTTGCGCTGGTCGACGAGGTCGGGCCAGGCCGGGTATCCGGGGGAGTAGCGCTTGCCCTGGTCGGCGGGAAGCCCGAGCTCGGCGCGCACCCGGGCGTGCCAGTAGTCGGCGAGGGCCTCGGCGGTCTCCACCGCGAGCCCGTGCAGGTAGAGCGCGCGGGCGTAGTCCCCCCGCTCCTGCATCTCCTCGGCGACGCGCGAGGCCTGGTCGCCGACCGTGACCACCTGGAAGGCGACCACGTCGCCGCCGCGCTCGGGGCGGAACCAGTCGGCGAGGCAGAGGTTCCGCTCGTCCGGCTGGCGCGGGAAGCGGAGGCGGACGAGCTCCTCGCGCCGGTGCTCGGGGTCGAGGACCACGAGGTCGTCCCCCTCGGCGTGGCAGGGGAAGTAGCCGTAGACCACGCGGGGCACGAGCCAGCCCTTCGACTGCACCTCGGCCTTCAGCTCCTCGAGCCGGGGGCCGAACTCGTCGCGGATCATCCGCTCGTACTCCTCGCCCTTGGCGCGCACGCCCCACTGGAGCTTGAAGAGCTCGGGGAGGTCGAGGTGCGGCCAGAGGTCGGCGAGCGACACCCCGCCGGAGGGCACGACCCGCACGCCCCAGAACGGCGGCGCCGGGGGGCGCTCGACCGGCTTCACGCTGCTGCGGGGAGCGGGCGCGGACGGGGCCGTCTCGGCCACCGGCGCGTTGCGGGCCTGGAGCGCGGTCTCCACCGTCCGCCGCCGCAGGGCCTCGCGCCGCTCCGGGTCGACGAGCTCCTGCACCCGCTCCAGCCCCTCGAAGGCGTCCTTGCAGTAGTAGACGCCGCCGGCGTACGGCGTCCCGTCCTGCAGGAGGTTCGTGCGCAGGCCGAAGCGGCGGTTGATGGCGGCGCCGCCGATGAGCACCGGGAAGGAGAGGTTTCGCCGGGCCAGCTCCTCCACGCACCAGGGCATCTGCTTCGAGGTGGAGACGAGCAGCGCCGAGAGGCCGATGGCGTCGGCGCCGGTCTCGACCGCCTTCTCGATGATGGTGGCCACCGGCACCTGCTTGCCCAGGTCGTGGACCGTGAAGCCGTTGTTCGAGAGGATGGTCTTCACCAGGTTCTTGCCGATGTCGTGCACGTCGCCGTAGACGGTGGCGAGCACGATGGTGCCCTTGGTGGAGCCCTCGACCCGGTCGAGGAACTTCTCGAGGTAGGCCACCGCGCGCTTCATCACCTCGGCCGACTGCAGCACGAAGGGGAGGATCAGCTCGCCCGCGCCGAAGCGGTCGCCCACGTCCTTCATGGCCGGGAGCAGCACCTCGTTCAGCACCTCGACCGGCGCGTGGCGGGTGAGCGCCTCGTCGATGAGCGCCTCGATGCCCTCCGGCTTGCGGTGCAGGATCTGGAGGTGGATGCGCCGCTCGGCCGGCTCGCCGGCGCCGAGCGCCTCGGCGCTGGCGGCGGCCTGCGGGGCCTTGCCCTCGAAGTGGGCGATGAGCCGGGCCAGCGCGTCCTCGCGCCGGTCGAGGACGAGATCCTCGGCGAGCTCCCGCTCCACCGCGTCGATGGCCGGGTAGGGGCGGAGGTCCTTCGGGTTCACGATGGCGAGGTCGAGCCCGGCCTGCACCGCGTGGAAGAGGAAGACCGAGTTCACCACCTCGCGCGCGCTCCGGGCCAGGCCGAAGCTCACGTTGGAGACGCCGAGCGTGGTGAAGACGCCCGGATTCTCGGACTTGATGCGCCGGATCCCCTCCAGCGTCTCGACGGCGCTCCTCCGGTACTCGCCACCCCCGGTGGCCAGCGTGAAGGTGAGCGCGTCGAAGACCAGCTGGTCGGGCTCGAGCCCGTGCTCGCGGGCCACCGCCACCGTCCGCCGGGCGATCTCGGCCTTGCGCTCGGCGGTCTGGGCCATGCCCTTCTCGTCGATGGTCATGCAGACCACCGCCGCCCCGAAGCGCTTCACGAGCGGGAGCACCTTGCGCACCCGCTCGCCGCCCTTCTCGAGGTTGACCGAGTTCACGATGCAGCGCCCCGGGTAGACCTTGAGCGCGCTCTCCACCACGTCGGCCTCGGTGGAGTCGATCATGAGCGGGGCGTCCACGCCCTGGGCGAGCAGGCGGCAGAGGGTGCGCATCTGCGCCGCCTCGTCCTCGCGCTCGTTGAGCGCGGTGCAGACGTCGAGGACGTGCGCCCCGCCCTCGACCTGGCCGCGGGCGATCTGGAGCAGGCCGGCGTAGTCGTCGGCGAGCAGGAGCTCCTTCACCTTCCGGCTGCCCTGGGCGTTCACCCGCTCGCCCACGATGAGCGGGCGGGGCTGCAGGTCGAGCGGGACCGCCTTCATCGCCGAGGAGAGCTCGGGCAGCGGGCGCGGGCGTCGTCGTCGCGGCGCCGAGAGCGCCCGGATCCGCTCCGAGACCCGGCGCATGTGGTCGGGGGTGGTGCCGCAGCAGCCGCCCACCAGGTCCACGCCGAAGTCGGCCGCGAAGGCGGCCAGCGCCTCGGCGAGCGCGTCGGGTGAGAGCCGGTAGACCGCGCGCCCGTTCACGTTCTCGGGTAGCCCGGCGTTGGGCATGACCGAGACGAAGTGGGAGGACTTCTGGCAGAGCGTGCGGACGCTCTCGCGCATCTCGTCCGGGCCGGTGGAGCAGTTGATGCCCACCGCGTCGATGGGCAGCCGCTCCAGCGTGGCCAGCGCCGCCGAGACGTCGGTGCCGAGCAGCATGCGCCCGGAGGCGTCGATGAGGGTGGGCTGGACCATGAGGAAGACGTCGCGCGCCGCCTCGCGCCGGGCCGCGTCGGCGCCCAGCACCGCGGCGCGGGCCTCCAGGATGTCCTGCTGCGTCTCGACCAGGATGGCGTCGGCGCCGCCGTCGATGAGCCCGCGGGCCTGCTCGAAGAAGATCTTCTCGAGCGCGTCGCCGGTGATGCACGAGAGCGCGGGGTCGGACGAGGAGGGGAGCATCCCGGTGGGGCCGATCGACCCGGCCACGAAGCGGGGGCGGTCCGGGTTGGCGTGCCGGGCGGCGGCGCGGCGGGCCAGGATGGCGGCCCGGAAGTTCACCTCGTAGGTGCGGTGGCCGAGGCCGTACTCGTCGAGCTTGAGCCGGGAGCTGCCGAAGGTGTTGGTCTCCACCACGTCGCAGCCGGCGGCGAAGTAGCGGGCGTGGATGGCCTCGACGATGTCCGGCCGGGTCAGCGTGAGCAGGTCGTTCGCCCCCTCCTGGCCCCCGAAGTCGGTGGCCTTGAGGTCGAACCCCTGGATCTGGGTTCCCATGGCCCCGTCGAAGACGAGGACGCGCTTCTCGACCGCTTCCCGGAACGTCACGAGCACTCCCCATCCGCTGGAACGGAAAGCCGATACCTATGGCCTTTCGCCCCTCCGGGCAAGGGGCGTGCGCGACCGCTCCCGTGTAGGATGCGCGGCCATGCGGGCCAGGGACGGCGCCATGCGCACGGTGTGGGCCATCGCCCTCGGCGCGGCCGCCTTCCGCCTGCTCCTCTTCCTCGGGCTCGACCTCTACGCCGACGAGGCCTACTACTGGACCTGGTCGCGCCACCCGGCGGCCGGCTACTTCGATCACCCGCCCATGGTGGCCTGGCTCGTCCGGGCCGGGACGGCGCTCCTGCCGGGGGAGCCGGGCGTGCGGATCCTCTTCGTGGCCTGCGGCGCGCTCGCGGTGGTGCTCGCCGGCCTCCTCGCCCGCGAGCTCTCCGACGACCCGCGCGCGCCGCAGGTGGCCGCCCTGCTCGCCGCCACCTCGCCCATCCTGCAGCTCACCGGCGGACTCGCGCTCCCCGACGCGCCGGTGGAGGCGGCCTACGCCGGCGCCACCTGGCTCGTCGCCCGCGCGCGCGGCCGGGGATGGATCGCGGCCGGCGTGGTCACCGGGCTGGCGCTCCTCTCCAAGTACACCGCGGCGCTCCTCGCGCCGGCGCTCCTCCTGCTCGTGCTGCTCGACCCCGAGCTGCGGCGCGAGCTGCGCACGCCCTGGCCGTGGCTGGGCGGGGCGGTGGCGGTGCTCGTCTTCTTGCCCAACCTGCTCTGGAACGCCTCCCACGGGTGGATCGCCATCGTCTTCCAGGGTCGCCACGGGCTGGGGAGCGCCGCCACCTGGCGCAGCGGGCTCGAGTTCGCGGGCGGCCTGTGGGGCGGCGCGGGCGTGGTGGCGCTTCCCCTCGGGGTGGCCTTCCTGCTCCGCGCCGGGGACTCGCCGGGCCGGCGGGTGGCGGTGGCCTCGCTCGTGCCCGTGGCGGTCACCGCGCTCTCGGCCACCCGCGGTCCGGTGGAGGCCAACTGGGCCGCCCTCTCCTACCCGGCCATCTGCGCCGCCGCGGCGGCGGCGCTGGTCCGGCTCCGCCCGGCCTGGTCGCAGGGCCTGCTCGCCTTCACGGTGGGTCTCGGCATGATCGCGGCGGTGGGGTTCGGGCTCGAGCTCCGCAACCCCACGCTCGTCCCGGCCGACAGCGAGGCGGTGAAGCGTTTCCGGGGCTGGCGGGAGTACGCCGCGAAGGCGAGGGCCGCGGCCGGGCTCTCCTGCGCCGCCATCGGCGACCCCGCCGGCTGCCGCCCCGACGACCCGTTCGTCTACACGAGCAGCTACCAGGAGGCGGCCGAGCTCGCCTTCTACGCGGGCTGGACCCGGTTCGGGCCCGCCTCCGAGCGGCCGAGCCAGCTCGACCTGTGGGGGGCCGCGCCGCGCCCCGGGGACGCCTTCGTGACCGTGGGGGTCATCCCCCCGGAAAGACGGCTCTTCCGGGCCGTCCACGCCGGGCCCCCGGCCACGGCCGAGGTGCTCGTGAAGCACCAGCCGGTCCACACCCTCGAGGTCACCGCCTGGACGGGCTGGCAGGAGGCGCTCCCGCGGCGCGGGACGACCTTAAACTACCTGAAGGATGCCTACCCGCCCTGAGCCGGCGCCCGCCGCCCCCTCGCCGGCCCGCTTCTTCGAGCGGGAAGGGGACGGCCGGCTCCGCTGCACGCTCTGCCCGCGGGACTGCCGGCTCGCCGACGGCCAGGCCGGCTTCTGCTCGGTGCGCGAGAACCAGGGCGGGCGCATGGTGTCGCTCGCCTGGGGGCGGAGCACCGGCTTCGCCGTCGACCCGGTCGAGAAGAAGCCGCTCTTCCACTTCCTGCCCGGCGCCCGGGTGCTCTCCTTCGGCACCGTGGGGTGCAACCTGGGATGCCGCTTCTGCCAGAACTGGAGCATCTCCAAGGCCCGCGCCCGCGGGGAGGGCATGCACGCCGCCACGCCGGAGCAGGTGGTGGACCTCGCGGTCGAGGCCGGCTGCCCGGCCATCGCCTTCACCTACAACGACCCCGTGATCTGGGCCGAGTGGGCCATCGACGTGGCCCGCGAGGCGCGGCGGCGCGGGCTGCGCACGGTCTTCGTGACCGCGGGCTACGTCTCGCCCTCGGCGCGCGCCGAGATCTTTCCCTGGATGGACGCGGCCAACGTGGACCTGAAGGCCTTCAGCGAGCCCTTCTACGCGAAGGTGACGCTCTCCCACCTGGCGCCCGTCCTGGAGACGCTGGAGTGGCTGGCGCGCGACGGGCGCACCTGGCTCGAGGTGACGAACCTGCTCGTTCCGGGCCTGAACGACGCCCCGGAGGAGACCCGGCGCATGGCGGAGTGGATCGCCGATCGCCTCGGCCCGGACGTGCCGCTGCACCTCACCGCCTTCCACCCCGCGTGGAAGATGACCGACCGGCCCCCCACCCCGCCGGCCACGCTGGTGGCGGCGCGCCGGGTCGCGCGCGAGGCCGGCCTGCGCCACGTGTACACCGGCAACGTGCACGATCCCGCGGGCCAGTCGACGCTCTGCCCGGGGTGCGGCACGACGCTCGTCCGGCGCGACGGGTACGCCATCCGCTCCGTGCGGATTGGGCGGGACGGGACCTGCCCGCGGTGCGGGGAGCGGGTGGCGGGGCGCTTCGACGCGGGCGCCGCGCCTACGGCGCCGCCGCGTCCGCCGCCGTCGGCGTGACCTGGATGGTCGTGCAGCCGTCCCCGCCGCCCGGCTCGGGCAGGGCGAGGCCGCAGGCCACCTTGCCCGGGCAGGTGTTGAGCATCCAGGCGCACTGCGTCCGGTCGCCGCCCGGATCGGGGCAGCTGCCGAGCAGGGCCTCGCAGTACGCCTGCTCGTTCGCGTCCGGCGCGGAGGCCCGCACGCGGGCCTTCACGTTGGTCTTGCAGTTGTTGCGGACCTGTCCCTCGGCCTCGCACTGGCAGATGCGGTCGCCGAGGTCCTGGCAGACCGAGCTGCAACCGGCCGCGCCGAGGGCGGCCGCGAGGCCCAGGGCCAGCGCGAGGGGGAAGCGGGGCTTCATCGAGGCGGCGGAGGATCGCCCAGACCCCCCCCGGGGTCAAGCGCGGCCGGCGGCCGCCAGCGCCTCGACGGCGAAGTCCAGCCGGTCGTTCCCGACGAACATCTCGTCCCCCACGAAGAAGGTGGGGGCGCCGTAGGAGCCGCGGTCGATCGCCTCCTGGGTCTGCGCCTTGAGCGCGTCCTTGAAGGACGGTGCCGCGGCGAGGAGCGCGGCGCCGTCCAGCCCGGCCCGGCTGGCCGCCTCCTCCACCACGGCGGGGAGGGAGAGGTCCTTCCCCTCGACCCACAGGGCCCGGTAGACGGCCGCCGAGTACGGCACGAGCCGGCCCGCCGCCTCCGCGGCGAAGGCGGCCCGGAGCGGCAGCACGGTGAGCACCGGGAAGGTGGGCGGCCAGGCGAACGGGACGCCCAGGCGCCGCGCCCACCGGCCCAGGTCGGTGGCGATGTGGCGGCCCTTCGCGGGGGTCTCGATGGGCGCCCGGTTCCCGGTGGCGTTGAAGACGCCGCCGAGCAGGAAGGGCCGGTACCGGACCGCGCCGCCCACCCGATCCACCTCCGCCTTCACCCGCGTGAAGGCCAGGTAGGAGTAGGGGGAGACGAAGTCGTAGAAGAACTCGAGGGTGGCCATCGTCACTCTCCCGGGCCCGGCCGCCGGGCGCCGTCCTGTATAAGACATCCATGCCGACGCCCGCCGCAACCCTGGCCCTCCTCGTCGCGCTCGCAGCGACCCCCGCGCCTCCCGGCACCGCGGCGGCCCCCGCTCCGGCCGAGGCGCCGGAGGGCGCCGGCGCCGCCGCGCTGTCCCGCAAGGTGCAGGCCTTCTACGAGACCACCCGCGACCTGCGCGCGCGCTTCACCCAGACCTACACCTACGCCGCGGTGGGC
Organism: Anaeromyxobacteraceae bacterium; assembly: GCA_037443385.1. Classification (GTDB taxonomy): domain Bacteria; phylum Myxococcota; class Myxococcia; order Myxococcales; family Anaeromyxobacteraceae; genus CAIOAK01. The sequence continues at coordinate 29,134 of JBBIOL010000028.1, read as the reverse complement.
CGCCGCCAGGTCTCGCGCGGCACGCTCGAGGTGAAGAAGCCCGGGAAGATGCGCTGGGACTACGACGTCCCGTCCCGGAAGACCATCGCCGTGAACGGCTCGCGCCTCGTGCAGTGGGAGCCGGAGGCGAACCAGGCCTTCGTCGACGAGCGGTTCGACGCCACCGCCATGAGCGCCGCGGTCACCTTCCTGCTCGGCAAGGGGAGCCTGGAGAAGGAGTTCCAGGTCTCGGCCGGCGAGGGCGGCACGCTCCTGCTCCGCCCCCGCAGGGCCGACCCGCGGGTGGAGTCGATCACGCTCGCCGCGGGGCCCGACGGCGAGGTGACCCGCACCCGGGTCGTGGACGGGCAGGGGAACGTGAACGAGATCGCCTTCGAGGACATCCGGCGCAACGCCGGCATCCCCGACTCCCGCTTCGAGATCACCCTGCCCGACGGCGTGCGCCGGCTCGCCCTGCCGGGGAAGTGAGGCGCGCCGCCCGGGAGCCGAATGGACGTGCTCGCACACAACCGGGAGGCCTGGGACCGCCAGGTCGCCCGGGGAAACCGCTGGACGGTCCCGGTGACCCCGGAGGCCGTCGCTCGCGCCCGCGCCGGCGACTGGTCGATCGTGCTCACCCCGACGCGTCCGGTTCCCGCCGGATGGCTCGGCGACGTGCGCGGCCGCCGCGTGCTGGCGCTCGCCTCCGGGGGCGGGCAGCAGGGGCCCATCCTGGCGGCCGCGGGCGCGCGGGTCACCGTGCTCGACGCCTCGCCGGCCCAGCTCGACCGCGACCGGGAGGTGGCCGCGCGGGACGGTCTCGCGCTCGAGGCGGTCCAGGGCGACATGGCCGACCTCGGCGCCTTCGCCGACGCCACCTTCGACCTCGTGGTGAACCCCTGCTCCACCTGCTTCGTCCCCGACGTGCGCGCGGTGTGGCGGGAGGCGGCCCGCGTGCTGCGCCCCGGGGGCGCGCTCCTCGCCGGTCACGTGAACCCGGTGCTCTTCGCCGCCGACGCCGCGCTCCTCGAGCAGGGGGAGATCCGGCTGCGCCACCGCATCCCGTACTCCGACCTGACGAGCATCCCCGCCGAGGAGCGGGAGCGGCTCGTCGGCCCCGGGGCGCCGCTCGAGTTCGGCCACGCGCTCGCCGACCTCCTCGGCGGCCAGCTCGACGCCGGGCTCGCGATCACCGGGCTCTACGAGGACGGCCGCCCCGACGGCGGGGCGCTCGACCGGCTCATGCCCTGCTTCCTCGCGACCCGCGCGGTGCGGTGGCCGCGCACGTGACGGGAGCCGCCGCCGCGCCGGGGCGCGCGCCGCCCACGCTCGCCGGGCTGCTCGCGCTCGCCTGGCCCATCGTCGTCTCCCGCTCGTCCCAGGTGGTGATCGGGATCGCCGACGCCTACATGGTGGCGCACCTGGGCGAGTCGGCGCTGGCGGCCACCACCGCCGGCGCCATGAACACCTTCGCGCTCTTCATCCTGCCGCTCGGCGTGGTCTTCATCGTCTCCTCGTTCTCCTCCCAGCTGCTCGGCAGGGGCGACCTCGCCGGCGCGCGGCGCTACGGCTTCCACGGGCTCGCCGTGGCCGCGGCCACCCAGGTCCTGGGCATGGCCGGCATCCCCTTCGTCGGGCCGGCGCTCGCCCACCTCGACTTCGCGCCCGACGTGCGGGAGCTCCTCGCCGCCTACCTCGTCGTCCGGCTCTGGTCCGGCGGCGCCGCCGTGGGGCTGGAGGCGCTCGCCAACTACTACGGGGGGCTCGGCAACACGCGCCTCCCCATGCGCGCCAGCCTCCTCGCCATGGTGCTGAACGTGGCCGGGAACTGGCTGCTCATCGACGGGCACCTGGGGTTTCCCGCCCTCGGCGTTCGCGGCGCCGCGCTCGCGAGCGCCCTCTCGACGGGGGTCGCCTTCCTGGGACTCCTCGCCGTGTTCCTCGCCGGCCGGGACGGGGCGGGGGAGCGCTTCCCGCGCCTCCGCGCGCACGAGCTCCTCCGCATGCTCCGGTTCGGGATCCCCTCCGGGCTCAACTGGTTCTTCGAGTTCATGGCCTTCATGTTCTTCGTGAACGTCGTCGTCGCCGGCCTGGGCACGACGGCGCTCGCCGGCCTCATGGCGGTGATCCAGCTGAACTCGGTGGCCTTCATGCCGGCCTTCGCGCTGGCGAGCGCCACCGCCATCCTGGCGGGGCAGTCCATCGGCGCCGGCGCGCGGGACGAGGTCCCGCGGCTCGTCCGGCTGGGCTTCGCCGCCGCCGGCACCTGGCAGGGTCTCGTGGGGGTGGTCTACCTCGTCGCCCCGCGCCTCGTCTTCGCGCCGTTCGCCCGCGATCCGGCCTCGGCCGGAGCCCTCCTCGAGGTGGGTGCGCGCATGCTGGCCCTCTCCGCCGCCTGGCAGCTCTTCGACGCCGCCGCCGCCGTCCTGGCCGAGTCGCTCCGGGCGGCGGGGGACACCGCCTTCGTGCTCTGGGCGCGGATCGCCGCCGGGTGGCTGGTCTTCGTGCCCGGCTCCTGGATCACCGTCCGGTCGCTCGGCGGCGGGGACGTGGCCGCGGTGGCCTGGCTCGTCGCCTACCTGGCGCTCCTCGCCCTCGTGCTCTTCCTCCGGTTCCGCGCCGGCGCCTGGCGGCGCCTCGAGCTGGTCGAGCCGGCGCCCTGACCCGGGGCCGGTTATCCTTCCCGGGGTGCAGGCCGTCCCCGCAGCGTCCGCCCGTGCCATGCTCGCCGGCTTCGCGGCCCTGGGGCTCGACGCGGAAGCCCTGCGAAGGGGCGCGGGGATCCCGGAGGCGGACCTGGCGGCGCCCGACGGGCTGCTCGCGCCCGAGGCCTTCCCCCGGCTCTGGCAGGAGGCCTTCCGCCGCGCGCCACGCGACGAGCTGCCCACCGAGGCCGGCCTCGCCATCCCGTTCGGCGCCTTCGGCGCGCTCGACTACCTGGCCGGCAGCTCCCCGACCGTCGAGGCCGCCTTCCACTCGCTGCGCAGCCACTTCCGGCAGGTGGCCCACATCCAGCTCGAGATCGAGCCCACCGCGGAGGGCGCCGACGTTCGCCTCGTGAACCCGGAGCCGTTCCCCGGCCTCGAGGTCTCCGACGAGATGACGCTCGCCATCTTCGTGGGCCGGTTCCGCGGCGACGCGGGCGCCCCCTTCCGACCGTCCTCGGTCCGGCTCACCCGGCGGCGCCCGGACCGCCCCACGCGCCACGAGGCGCTGCTCGGGGCCCCGGTCACCTTCGGCTGCTCGGTGTCCGGGCTCGAGATCCCCGCCCGGGCATGGACCTCCCCCATGCGCCGCGCCGACCCGGCGCTGCAGGAGACGCTGCGACAGCTGGCCCGCCGGCTCGACCTGGGAGCCGAGGCCGGGGACCTGGAGATGGCGGTCCGCGCGCGGCTGCGCACGCTGCTCCCGGACGGCCGGGCCGACGCCGCGACGGTGGCGCGGACGCTCGGGCTCTCGGAGCGGACCATGAACCGGCGCCTGCGGGAGATCGGCACCTCCTGGCGCGGCGTGCTCGACGCCTTCCGGGAGGCGGAGGCGGAGCGGCTGCTCGCCTCCGGGCGCACCCCGCTCTCCGACGTGGCCTTCCGGCTCGGCTTCTCCGACCAGACCGCCTGGAACCGTGCCTTCAGGCGATGGAAGGGGACGTCGCCGACGGAATGGGTGCAGGCGCGGTCGGGTCGGGGAGCGACCGCGCAGCGGACCTGAGGCGGGCGAACGTCGAGGGGCCGGCGACGGCGGCGGCGCACATCACGCCGGACATGGTCGCACCGCCGATCCCGAGAATGAGCGCGTCCGCCCCGGCCAGGAAGAGGCCCGGGACCGGCGTGGGCGAGCGGAGCCAGCGCCGGCGGAAACGGTCCGGCGTGGCCGGGAGCCCGTAGATCTCGCCGCCCGCGTGCCCGGTGAAGTGGGCCGTGGTGAGCGGCGTCGAGAGCTCCCGGTGCACGACCAGGCGGGAGAGGCCCGGAAGGCGCCGCTCGGCCTCGGCGAGCAGCGCGTCGCCGATCCGCTCCTTCAGCGCCTCGTAGGTCTCGCCGCGCTTCATCCAGCGGGTTCCCGCAAAGCGCTCGAGGAGGCTCCCGTCGAGGCCGGCGATGATCTCGGCGGTGTGCGCGCGCGCCTCCGGATCCTTCATGGACGGGAAGGAGACGTAGGCCTGCGGCGCCCGGCCCTGGAGCAGCTCGCCCCCGCGCTCCCACAGCACGTCGTGGTCGAGCCCGTCGTGCAGCCAGAGGTTCTCCCCCCGGACCCCGAGCTCGGCGGCGGAGCGGGAGAGCCCGAGGTAGAGCGAGACGTGGGACATGCTGCGCGGGACGGCGCGCAGGGCGTCGCGGAAGGGGAGGGGGACGTCCTCGGGGAGGAGCCTCAGGAACGTGGCCCGGGCCCCGGCGTCCGACACCACCACCGGCGCCCGCAGCTCCTCGCCTCCCACGAGACGCACGCCCACGGCGCGCCCGCCCTCGACGAGGATCCGCTCCACCTCGGCGCGGACGCGCACCCCGCCGCCGGCGGCCTCGATCACCCGGGTGGCTCCCTCGGCGATCCGGGCGCTCGTTCCCGACGGGTAGTAGCCGCCCTCCAGGTAGTGGGCGGTGATGACCGCGTGGGCCAGGAACGCGCTCCGCGAGGGCGGCAGCCCGTAGTCGCCGGAGCGCGCGCCCAGGACGGCCTTGAGCCGCTCGTCCCGCACGTTCGCGTCGAGCCAGGAGCGGGTGGTGCGGAGCGCGAGCCGGCCCCGCCCGGCGAGGACGGCCCCGGCGAGCGCCGCCACCGGGGCGGGCGCGGCGGAGCGCATGCCGACGACGCCCATCCAGGAGGCCGCCCGCTCCACGTCCCGGAAGAAGCGATCGACGGCCCGCCGCTCCGCCGGGAAGGCGGCGACGAGGTCGTCCCGGAAGTTGCGCTTGCCGGCCCGGATCCCGAACTCGAAGCCGGGGAAGACGAGCCGGTCGTAGGTCTCCGGCATGCGCACCCAGCGCACGGCGCCGCCGGTGGCGAGCTGCATGGCGTCCCGCATCGTCCCGGGCTGCCCCATCTCGCCCACGTAGTGGACCCCCACGTCCCACTCGAAGCCGCCGCGGCGGGTGAAGGTGTGGGTGAAGCCCCCGGCGCGGAAGTGGCGCTCGAGCACGAGCACCCTGCGGCCGTGGAGCCGGGCGAGCAGGGCGCCGGTGGCGAGCCCTCCCATGCCGGAGCCGATGACGAGGACGTCGGCGTCGTGGTTCGGATCGCGCGTGGCGGACATGTCGTTCTCCCGTGGCGCCGGGGTGGCGCCGTCGGGGAGGGACATTGCCGCGCCGGAGGCCCGGCGGCTTTGCCGGACCCGCCGACCTCGTGGCCGGATCGGCCAGGCGTCAAAACCCGTTCGGCCGGAAGCCTCCCGGGCCGCCGCCGGTTGTAGAGTGCGCCGCGATGTCCGACCTCGTCACCATCGGCGCCCCCGCCGCCGCACGGGTTCCCGCGCGCCGGCCCCGCTGGCGCAACCCGTACCGACTCGTCCCCGCCGTCCGCTGGGGGGTCCAGGGGGCCTACCTGGCCTTCCTCCTCCTCGTGGGCTTCGAGTTCTTCACGTTCTGGCGCCAGGCGGTCGCCCCGGGTCCGGTGACGGCCACCCGGCCGCCCTCGGTGGAGGCCTTCCTGCCCATCAGCGCGCTCGTCGGCCTGAAGCGCTTCCTCCTCACCGGCTACTGGGACCCGGTCCACCCCGCCGGCCTCGTCATCCTCTGCGCGGCCATCGTGGGGGCGCTCGCCGCGCGCAAGGCCTTCTGCGGCTGGGTCTGCCCGGTGGGCACGCTCTCGCGCGGCCTCGAGTGGCTGGGAGGCAAGCTCCTCTGGCGGAAGCGCTGGCCCCGGGTCCCCCGCGGGCTCGACCTCGCGCTCTCCTCGGTGAAGTACCTGCTGCTGGCCTTCTTCGCCTGGGCGGTGCTCTGGCAGATGCCGCTCGCCGCGCTGGAGGGGTTCCAGCTCTCCCCCTACAACGTCGCGGCCGACGCCAAGATGCTCCTCTTCTTCGTGGACCTCTCGGCCACCGGCGCGGGGATCCTGGCGGGGATCGTGCTCCTCTCGCTCGTGGTGAAGAACGCCTGGTGCCGCTTCGGCTGCCCGTACGGCGCGCTCCTCGGGCTCGCCAGCTGGGGCTCGCCCCTGCGCATCGTGCGCGACACCGACGCCTGCACCGACTGCGGCGCCTGCACCCGCGCCTGCCCGGTGGACATCCCGGTGCAGCAAAGGCCCGTGGTCCGGTCGCCCGAGTGCACCGGCTGCCTCTCCTGCGTGGCGGCCGGGACGGTGCCGTCCTGCCTGGCCGTGGCCCGGTCGAGGCGGATCTCGCCGTGGCTCGTCCCCGCCGTGGGCGTGGGCGTGCTCGTCGCCTTCTGGCTCGTCGCCGTCGCCACCGGCTTCTGGACGAGCGAGGTGCCCCTCGAGGCCTTCCGGCGCGCCTACCGGATGGCGCCCATGATCGGCCACTGAGCCTCGCGCAGCACGGGCGGCGGCGCGCACTCCACCCGGAGCGGAGCGCCCGTCCGCGGGTGGGGCAGCTCGACCCGCAGCGCGTGGAGCCGGTAGCCCGGGTCGCCCGGGACGGCGGAACCGCCCGGGCGCGGCAGGCCGCCCGCGACGAAGAGGGGATCTCCGGTGAGCGGGTGGCCGGCCGCGGCCAGGTGGATGCGGATCTGGTGGGGACGCCCGGTCTCGATCTCCACCTCGACGAGCGCGCAGGGCTCCGCCCCGCCGCGCCGCTCGATCACGTGGACGGTGGAGCGGGACGGGCGGCCGCCCGGGGTCGCCGCGTGGAGCGTGCCGGTGGGCGGGTAGGGGACCTCGCCGATGGGCGCGTCCACGGCGAAGTCGTCGGCCTCGGGGTGGCCCACGCAGAGGGCCCGGTAGGTCTTGCGGACCCGGCGCTCCCGGAGGAGCGCCTGCAGCGGCGCGCGCGCCGCCGTCCGGGCGGCGAAGAGCACCACCCCCGAGGTGTGGCGCCCGAGCCGGTGGGCCGGCGCGGCCTCCGGGTGGCGCAGGCGCACCCGGGCGAGCAGCGTCGACTCGGAGAATACCCCGCCCCCGGGCATCGTCGGCAGCCCCCGCGGCTTGGCCACCGCGAGCAGGTCGGCGTCCTCGTGCAGCACGGCCCAGTCGAGCGGGACCTCGGGCTCGTCCCAGCCCGGCCGGGCCCAGGTGAGCTCCTGCCCGGCGCGGAGCCGCTGCCCCGGCGCCGCCGGCGCGCCGTCCACCCGGACCGCCCCGGACGCGATCCGGTCGCGCCACTCCGCCTCGCCCGCCGCGCCGCGGCGGGAGACGAGCCACTCGAGCACGGTCCTCCCCGCCCCGGCGGGGCCGACCTGCTCGCGATGGACGTGTCCCCGGTTGCGCACGCGGAGCGGCGATGGTACGTCGCGAGGCCATGAGCCGCATCTACAAGTCGCTCCCCCCGAAGGGAACCGCCATCGGCATCGCCTTCTCCGGCGGCCTGGACACCCGCTGCGCGGTGGCCTGGATGGCCGAGCAGGGCATGGCCGTGCACGCCTACACCGCCGACCTGGCCCAGCCCGACGAGGCGAACCCGGCCGACATCCCGCCGGTGGCGCTCCAGCACGGGGCCGTGAAGGCCCGCCTGCTGGACTGCCGGGAGTCGATGGTCCGCGAGGGAATCACCGCCATCCAGTGCGGGGCCTTCCACCTCTCCTCGGGGAGCAAGAAGTACTTCAACACCACGCCGCTCGGCCGCGCCGTCACCACCACCGCCATCGTGCGCGCCATGCGCGAGGACGGCGTGCACGTGTTCGGCGACGGGTCCACCCACAAGGGCAACGACATCCAGCGCTTCTACCGCTACGGGATCCTGGTCGACCCCGACCTGCGCATCTACAAGCCGTGGCTCGACCAGGCCTTCGTCACCGCCTTCGGCGGGCGCAAGGAGATGAGCGAGTACCTCGAGCGGCGGGGGCTGCCCTACAAGATGGGCACCGAGAAGGCCTACTCCACCGACGCCAACGTGCTCGGCGCCACCCACGAGGCGAAGGATCTCGAGAAGCTCGACACCGGCATGCGCATCGTCTCGCCCATCATGGGCGTGGCCCACTGGAAGCCCGACACCCGCGTCGCGGCCGAGGAGGTCTCGGTCACCTGGGAGAACGGCCAGCCGGTGGCGATCGACGGCCGCCGGTTCGGCTCCGCCTACGAGCTCTTCCTGGAGGCCAACCGCATCGGCGGCCGGCACGGGCTCGGCATGAGCGACCAGATCGAGAACCGGGTCATCGACGCCAAGAGCCGGGGCGTCTACGAGGCCCCGGGCATGGCGCTGCTCCACCTCGGCTACGAGCGGCTGCTCTCCGCCATCCACAACGAGAACACCCTCGACCTCTACTTCACGCTCGGTCGACGGCTGGGGCGGATCCTCTACGAGGGGAAGTGGTACGACCCGGAGGCGCTCATGCTCCGCGACGCGCTGACCCGCTGGATCGCGCCGTCGGTGTCGGGCACGGTCACCGTCGAGCTGCGCCGCGGCGACGACTGGAGCTACCTCGACACCCGCGCCCGCCACATGAGCTACGCCCCCCACAAGCTCTCCATGGAGCGGGTGGAGGACCCGGCCTTCACCCCCGAGGACCGCATCGGGGCCCTCGAGCTGCAGAACCTCTCGGTGGGGGACAACCGCGAGCTCCTGCTCCACCACCTCGAGGCGGTGCGCGCGCTCGGGTCCGGGGCCCCGCAGGCGCCGCGGCTCGGCGCGCTGCTCGGCGCCGACGACCCGGAGTAGGCACCGACGCCGCGCCGGAGGCCCGGCTCAGGGTGCGTCGAGCACCTCGCGCACGCGGGCCTGCAGCACCGCCGGGGTGAAGGGCTTGGGCAGGAAGGCGATGCCGCCCTCCAGCACGCCGCGGCGCGCGATGACCTCCTGCGGGTAGCCGGAGACGAAGAGCGCGCGCAGCCCCGGCTGCCGCCGGCGCAGCGCGTCCACCACCGCGCGCCCGCTCATCCCCGGCATGACCACGTCGGTCACCACCACGTGCACCGGTGCGTCCGACTGCTCGACCACGGCGAGCGCCTCCGGGCCGTCGGAGGCGACGAGGACCCGGTGCCCGGCCGCACGCAGTGCCCGGACCGTCACCGCCCGCACGCGGGCGTCGTCCTCCACGACGAGCACCGTCTCGCTCCCCCGCCTGCGCCCCGGCGCGGGCGCGGCCGAGGTCGGCGCCGCCACCGCCTGGGTACGCGGGAAGCGGATCTCGAAGGTGGTTCCGCGCCCCGGCTCGCTCTCCACGAGCACCCGCCCCCCGTTCTGGGTGACGATGCCGTGGACCGTGGCGAGCCCGAGCCCGGTGCCCTTGCCCATCTCCTTCGTGGTGAAGAACGGCTCGAAGAGCCGCTCCTGCACCTCGGCGCTCATCCCCGCGCCGGTGTCGCGCACGCCGAGCACCACCCATTGCCCGGCCCCCCCGCCGGTCGCGGAGGAGGTCATCTCGGCGTTGCGGGTCTCGATGGTGAGCGTGCCCCCGCGCGGCATGGCGTCGCGCGCGTTGGCCGCCAGGTTGAGGAGCAGCTGCTCCATCTGTCCCGGGTCGCAGAGGGTGAGCCAGAGCCCGTCCTGCGCGTGCACCTCGAGCCGGACGTCCTCGCCGATGACCCGGCGCAGGAGCCGCTCGCTCGAGCGGACCACCGTGTTGAGGTCGAGCGGCACCGGGGAGATGACCTGCTTGCGGGCGAAGGCGAGCAGCTGGGTGGTGAAGTCCCGGGCCCGCTCGGCGGCCTCCTGGATCTGCTCCACGTCCTCGGGGTCGATGGGCCGCCCCTCCGCCTGGGCCTCGCGCAGCCCGGCGGAGCAGCTCAGGATGACGGTGAGCAGGTTGTTGAAGTCGTGGGCCACGCCGCCGGCCAGCCGCCCGATGCTCTCGAGCTTCTGGCTCTGGCGGAACTGCTCCTCCATTCGCCGCTGCTCGGTGACGTCGCGGGCGTTCACCACCACGCCCCGGACCGCCGGGTCGTCGAGCAGGCTGCGACCGGAGCCCTCCACGAGCCTCCACGAGCCGTCGCGGTGGCGATGGCGGAGCGTCACCGGCGGGGACTCGCGCGCCGCCGAGTCGGCCACCCGCTCCGCGTCCTCCAGCATGGGAAGGTCGTCGGGGTGGATGATGCCCAGCTCGGAGAGCGTCCGCCCGAGCACCTCCTCCGACCTCCAGCCCAGCGTCTCCTCCGCGCTGCGGCTCCAGTACTGGATCCGCTTGTCGGGGTCGAAGACGATGGTCATGTCGGTGGCGTGCTCGGTGAGGGCGCGGAACCGCGCCTCCGAGGCCCGCAGCGCCTCCTCCCCCTGCCGGATGGCCCGGAGCGGCACGGTCCGCAGCACCCCGAAGGCGACGAGCGCGAGCGGCAGGAGGGCGAGCGCGAGCAGCGCGGCGCGCGTCATCACCGGCCGGAGCGAGCGAACCACCTCCACCCGACCCACCACCACCCCGGCGTCCAGGATCGGCCAGGAGCGGGTGAGGTGCGGGAGGCCTCCGGGCTCCCCCGACTCCGCGACCACCTTCCCGGCCGCGTCCACCACCCGACGCAGGTCGTCGGATTCGTCGCCGGGGCGCTCGGCGATGGCCTCGACCAGCCGCACGTGCTCGTAGCGCCAGAGCTCCGGGTTGGCCGCCACCACGTGGTTCGCGCCGTGGGCGCGGTACTCGGCCTCCACCTCGGCCGAGCCCACCTGGTACCGCAGGGAGAAGAGCAGGTAGGCGCCCACCGGCAGGACCACGACCAGCGTGGCGAGCGCGCCCGCGAGCCCCGTCACGATCTGCTGGATCCCGGGGCGGGTCATCCGCGCGGGACCTCGAACGGGAGGGGGAGCGCGCCGAGGTCCCGGAGGAGGGCCCGCCCGGCCGGGGACGCCAGGAAGGCGAGGAAGCGCCGCACCCCTTCCGTGGCCGGCGCACGATGGACGAGGTGGAGGGACTTCGCGAGCGGGTACCGGCCGGTCTCCAGATTTTCGAGCGTGGGCTCGACGCCGTTCCAGCGGAGCGCGCGCAGCGGGTGCGGCTCGGCGCGGATCTGGAGGAGGGTCGACGGACCCACCGCGCCCGGCGACCGGAAGATCGTGTCGTTGCACTCCACGTTGGTGACGGCCACGAGCATCCCGGGGCGCCGTCCGGCCTCCTCCATGGCCCTGGCGACCTCGGGGGAGATGGCGCGCAGGATCCCGGTGTCGGCGTCGGAGGGAGGCCGGAGCACCGGGCGCGCCCGCTGCCCGTCGGGCCAGGCCACGAGCGTCCCGCGGTACATGGCGGCGAGGTCGGCGGAGGTGATGCCGGGCGCCGTCACGCGGGGCCCGACGGCGAAGACGAAGGGGGTCCGGGCCACCTCGACCCCGACCACGCCGAGCGCACGCTCCGCGTCGCGGAGGGGACGGCCGCTCACGGCCAGGTCGATCGCCCCGTCGGCCACGGCCCGGATGGCACCGGTGCTCCCCATGCTGGGCAGCACCTCCACCCGCAGGCCAAGGGCCCCCTCCTCCGCGGCCCGTCCAAGCCGGCTCATGGCCGCGGAGGCGCTTCCCGTTCCACCCACGCGAACGGACGCTGTGGTCACCGGGGCGGTGGGGGCCGGTGGGGGCCCGGCGGCCGACGCGGAGGCGACGGTCGTGATCGCCGCGATCGTCGCGACGAGCGGGAGGGCCACGGTCCGCCGCACGGCGAGCCGCCGGGATCCCGGAACTTCACGAGAGGAGGGGGGCGTCGCCATGGATGGCCCGGGGGTCGGGATAGTGACACGCCCGTCCGCCGACGGATCGCGACCCTCTCGCGGGCACCCCAAGCGGGTGCAGCGCCCTTCCCCTCGCGTCAGCCGGCCTCGGCCTCGTCGAGTCGCGCGGAGAGCCACCGGCACATGTCCCGCAGGCTCTCCTCGCCGATCTCGTGGGCGATGGGGTACTCGCGGTAGGTCACGTCCATGCCGGCGGCCGAGAGCAGGTCGCGCGCCTCCCGGCCGAAGGCGACCGGGACCACCGGATCGGCCCGGCCGTGCTGCCAGAGCACCGGGAATCCCTCGAGCCCGGGCGCGGGACCGGCCGGCAGGGCGCGCCGGGGGATGCGACCGGAGTGGGCCGCGATGCCCCGGAGCAGGTCCGGCCGGGCGAGCGCGCAGGCCGCCGCCATCGAGGCCCCCTGGCTGAAGCCCACGATCCACACCCGCCCCGGGTCGGCGCCGTGGGCCCGGGCGGCCTCTCCGACGAAGCGCAGGACGAGGTCGCGGCTCTCGACCACCTGCGCGAAGTCGATGCGCGGCGGGACCACGTCGAAGTCGATGTCGAACCAGGAGTGGCCGAAGGGCACGGCCTCCCGGGGCGCGCGGGCCGAGACCACGACCAGCCGCGGGTCGAGCCAGGAGGCGAGGCCGAAGAGGTCCTGCTCGTCGGCGCCGAGACCGTGGAGCAGGAGCGCCATGGGCGTGCGGTCGGAAGCGACGCCGGCAGGGCGGACGACGTGCGCGAGCGTCACGGGATCACGCGGAGCGCGGCGCGCTTCCCGGCGCGCGGCGCGGGCGGCCCGGGCAGCCGCCGCCCGGGGTGGCGCGGCTCGCGCGCGACGACCGTGCCGACGAGGTCGTAGTCGCCCGCCTCGGTGATCTCCACGGTGACCATCTCGCCCGGGTAGGCCACCTTCTCGCCGGGCACGGCGAAGGCGTTGATGTAGGTCACGCCGTCGATCTCCGGGGCCTGCCGCGCGTGCCGGCCCACGAGCAGGTGGTCGGTGCCCTCGGCCTTCCCCTCCACCAGCACCTCCAGCCGCTGGCCCACGAGCGCCCGCTGCGCCTCGCGGGAGATGCGCCGCTGGAGCGCCATCACCTTGCGCTGGCGGGCCTTCTTCACGCGCTCCGGCACCTGGCCGTCCATGTCGGCCGCGGCCGTGCCCTCCTCGCGCGAGTAGGTGAAGACCCCCAGCCGCTCGAAGCGCTGCTCGCGGACGAAGCCGAGCAGGTCCTCGAAGTCGTCCTCGGTCTCGCCGGGCAGCCCGACGATGAGCGCGGTGCGGAGCGCGATCCCCGGCACCCGTGCCCGGAGCTTCGAGAGCAGCGCGCGCAGGAACTTCACGTCGCGTCCCCGCTTCATCGAGCGCAGCAGCCGGTCGGAGGAGTGCTGCAGGGGCATGTCCACGTACTTCGCGATCTTGGGCTCGCGGGCGATCACCTCCACGAGCGCGTCGGGGAAGTCGCGCGGGTAGGCGTAGTGCAGGCGGATCCAGCGGATGCCCTCCACCCGGCACAGCGCGGGGAGCAGGTGCTGGAGCCGGACCTTCCCGGGGCCGGGCAGGTCCTGACCGTAGGCGGTGAGGTCCTGGGCCACGAGCGAGAGCTCCACCACCCCCTCCGCGGCGAGCGCGGTGGCCTCCGCCACGAGGTCGTCCACGGTGCGGGAGCGCTGCGGGCCGCGCAGGGCGGGGATGATGCAGAAGGCGCAGGCGTTGTCGCAGCCCTCGGCGATCTTGAGGTAGGCGGTGTGGCGGGCGAGCGAGTTCACCCGGGGCGTCGCGGCGGAGTGCACGAAGTCGGGATCGGGGACGATCACGCGTCGCGCCTGCGCGTCGGAGACGATGGCGGCGATGTCGGCGTAGGCGCCGGTGCCGACGAAGTGGTCCACCTCCGGCATCTCCCGGGCCATCTCCGCGTGGTAGCGCTGGGTCAGGCAGCCGGCCACCACGAGCTTCTTGCAGCGGCCGTCCTCCTTCATGCGGGAGAGCTCGAGGATGGCCTGGACCGACTCCTCCTTGGCGCTCTCGATGAAGCCGCAGGTGTTCACCACGATGACGTCGGCGCGGGCCGGATCCTGCACCAGCCGGTAGCCGGCCTCGGTGAGGGTGCCGAGCATGACCTCGCTGTCCACCCGGTTCTTCGGGCAGCCGAGGGTGTGCATGTAGACGGGCGTGGACATGGGGCGGGCGCGATCTAACCCGCCGGGGCGGGGGCGCGCAACGCGGGCGACCCGCGGCCTGGACCCTTCACTCCCGGAAGTTCTGGAACTGGATGGGGATGCCCAGGCCGGCGCCCCGGATGGCGGCCATGGCGGCCTGCAGGTCGTCCCGCTTCTTGCCGGTGACCCGCACCGCCTCGCCCTGGATGGCGGCCTGGACCTTGAGGCCGGAGCCCTTCACCAGGGCCACGATCCGCTTCGCGTCGTCCTGCTTCAGCCCCCGGCGCAGCTTCACGAGCCGCTTCACGTGCCCCTGGGCCGCCGGCTCGATCTTCTGCGGGTCGAGCCCCTCGAGCGGCACGCCGCGCTTGGCGAACTTCTCCAGGAGGACCGTGTAGGCCGCGTCCACGCGTCCCTCGCTGTTCCCCTTCACGAGCACCGAGCCGTCCTGCTGCCGCTCCAGGTCGGTGGCGGTCCCCTTGAAGTCGAACCGCTGCGCGATCTCCTTGCGGGCCTGCTGGAAGGCGTTCTCGACCTCCATCATGTCGAGGTCGCTCACCGCGTCGAAGCTGGGCATCCGTCCCTCCCGGCGCGTCGCGCCGTCAGATCTCCATCACCACCACCTGCACGAGCGGCCGCCTCCCGGCCTCGCGCCGGAACCAGCCTCGCGCCGTCCGGGTCGCCGCCCGCTCCAGGGACGGCACGTCCCGCGCCCCGGCCGGCAGCTCGAGGAGCGCCCGGTGCACCTCGCCCGCGAGCTCCGCCTCCCGGCCGTGGAGCCCGGCCGCGCCCCGCCCCCGGACCTCCGGGGACCGGACCGGCTCGCCGGTGGCCCGGTCGACCACCACAGCGAGCAGGACCAGCCCCAGCTCGGCGAGCGCGCGCCGATCCCGTACCACGCCCGGCTCCACCACGGTGAACCCGGCGTCGCGCCCGAGGTGCACGCGCCCGGCCGGGAGCCGGTCGGGGAGAAGGCGGGCTCCGGCCGGGGAGAGCTCCAGCACCTCGCCGTCGACGAGGACGTGGCGCCGGCCGGCGTCGAGTCCCTCGGCGGCGGCGTGCCCGGCGTGGCGGGAGAGGTGGCGGAGCTCCCCGTGGATGGGGAGGAAGTGCTCCGGGCGGCACAGGCGCAGGAGCTGCCGCTGCTCCTCCTCCTGGGCGTGCCCCGAGGCGTGCAGCGCGCGGAAGTCCTCCCAGAGGACCTCGGCGCCCCGGGCCACGAGCCCGTCCACCGTCCGCCCGATGGCCACCTCGTTGCCCGGGATGAAGCGGGAGGAGAGGAGCACCCGGTCGCCCGGGAGCACGGGAAGCCCGGGGAGCTCGCCCCGGGCGGCGCGCCCGAGCGCGCTGCGGGGCTCCCCCTGCGTGCCGGTGACGAGCACGCAGGTCTCGCGGGGCCGCAGGTCGCGCGCCTCGGCGGCGTCGGCCAGCTGGCCCGCGGGGAGGCGCAGGTACCCGAGCGAGAGCCCGAGCTGGACGTTCTCCTCCATGGACCGGCCCACCGGGACGAGCCGCCGCCCGAAGGCGCGCGCGGCGTCGGCCACCTGCTGGATGCGGTGCAGGTGGGAGGAGAAGCAGGCCACCCAGACGCGCCCGCGGGTCCCCTCCATGGCCGAGAGGAGCGCCGGCCCCACCTCCGACTCGGAGAGGGAGCGGCCGGGCCGGTCGGCGTTGGTGGAGTCGGAGAGGAGCAGCCGCACGCCCTGCCGGCCGAGCGCCTCGATGCGGGCGAGGTCGGTGCGCCGCCCGTCGAGCGGGGCCTCGTCGATCTTGAAGTCGCCGGAGTGGTAGACGACCCCCTGCGGCGTCCCGATCGCGAGCGCGCAGGCGCCCGGGACCGAGTGGGCCACCGGCACGAACTCGGCGGTGATGGGGGACCCCTCGCCGGCGCGGACCACCTCGCCGTCCCGCACCTCGCGCAGGTCGGCGCGGACGCCGGCCTCCTCCAGCCGCGGGCGGAGCAGCGCCAGCGCGAGCCGGGGGCCGAAGACCGGCACCGGGACGTCGCGGAGGAGCAGCGGGAGCGCGCCCAGGTGATCCTCGTGACCGTGGGTGAGGAGCACCGCGCCGACCCGGTCGCGCCGCTCCCGCAGCCAGCCCAGGTCGGGCGAGACGGCCTCGACCCCGAAGGGCTCGCCCGGGAAGAGGAGCCCGCAGTCCACCACCGCGATGCGGTCGTCCGCCTCGACGGTGAGGCAGTTCATGCCGATCTCGCCGAGGCCGCCGAGGGCGGCGATGCGGACCGGGGAGGCCATCCCGGCACTCTACCCGTCCCTGCGGTATGGTGCGCCCCCGTGGCGGCGCCCGACCCCATCCTCGACCCCCTGAACGACGTCCAGCGGGCGGCCGTCCTGCACGGCGACGGGCCGCTCCTCGTGCTCGCCGGCGCCGGATCGGGGAAGACCCGGGTCATCGTGCACCGCATCGCCCACCTGGTGCGGGAGCGGGGCGTCGCCCCCTGGCACGTGCTCGCCGTCACCTTCACCAACAAGGCCGCGGGCGAGATGCGGGAGCGCGTCGCCGACCTGCTCGGGCTCGAGGCGGGCGAGGCCTGGGTGCAGACCTTCCACGCCTTCGGCGCGCGCTTCCTCCGGCGCGAGGCGGCCCGTGCCGGGCTGCCGCCGTCCTTCGCCATCTACGACGACGACGACCAGAAGCGGCTGGTGAAGAGGATCCTGGCCGAGATGGGCATCGCCGACGACGGCCGCCTGGGCCCCCGCGAGGTGCTCTCCCGCATCGACCGCTGGAAGAACCTGGGGCACGCGCCCGCGTCGGTGCGCTTCGAGGACCACGACGTCGAGACCGAGCGCAGCGTCGAGATCTGGCGCCGCTACGAGCGGGCGCTGGCCCGGGCCGGCGCGGTCGACTTCGGCGACCTCCTGCTCCGCCCGGCGCAGCTCCTCGAGGCCGACCCGGAGCTGCGGGCCCGCTGGGGAACCCGCTTCCGCCACGTCCTCGTGGACGAGTTCCAGGACACCAACCCGGCCCAGTACCGGCTGCTCCGGCTGCTCTGCGGCGAGCGCCGGAACGTCTGCGTGGTCGGGGACGACGACCAGGCCATCTACCGGTGGCGCGGCGCCGACGTGGGCAACATCCTCGACTTCGACAAGGACTTCCCCGGCACGGTGGTGGTGAAGCTGGAGCAGAACTACCGATCCACCGGGAACGTCCTGGCGGCGGCGCACGCCGTCATCTCGCGGGCCTCCAGGCGCCGGGAGAAGCGGCTCTGGACCACGCGGGAGCCGGGGGCGCCGCTCGCGCTGCTCGTGGCGCAGGACGAGCACGAGGAGGCCGACCGCGTCGCCGCGGCGGTGGAGGCGGAGCGGCAGCGGGGCACCCGCGGGGACGAGATCGCCGTCCTCTACCGGGTGAACGCGCAGTCGCGGCCGGTGGAGGCGGCGCTGCGCGCGGCCCGGGTCCCCTACGTCATCGTCCGGGGCACGAGCTTCTACGAGCGGGCCGAGGTGCGCGACGCGGCGGCCTGGCTGCGCCTCGCGCTCAACCCGGCCTCCGACCTCGACCTCCTGCGGGTGGTGAACCGGCCGGCGCGCGGCATCGGCGAGCGGACGCTGGAGCGGCTGCAGTCCTTCGCGGCGGCGCAGGGGCTCACGCTCTTCGACGCCGTCGGGCGCCGCGACGCGATCGACGACCTCAAGGCGGCCGCGCGCCGGAACCTGGGCGAGTTCCGGGAGGTGGTGGAGTCGCTGCACCGGGACGTGCCCGGCCTGGAGGCCGGCCCCGCGGTGCAGGAGGCCATCACCCGCAGCGGGCTCATCGAGCGGCTGCGCGCCGAGGGCACCGACGAGGCCGCCGACAAGGCCGAGAACCTGCTCGAGCTGGTGGCCGCCGCCCGCGAGTTCGACGAGGCCCGCGCCGGCGAGCGCCCTCCGCGCGACCCGGACGAGCCGGTGCCGCCGCCGCTGGCCCGCTTCCTCGAGCAGATCGCGCTGCTCGGCGAGGCCGACGCGCCCACCCCGGAGGGACGGGTGGCGCTCATGACGCTCCACGCGGCGAAGGGGCTCGAGTTCGACGCGGTCTTCCTCTGCGGGATGGAGGAGGGGATGCTGCCGTACGAGCGCCCCTGGCGGCGCGACGCCGGCGACGGGGAGCGCTCGGCCGAGCTCGACGAGGAGCGGCGCCTCTGCTACGTCGGCATGACCCGCGCCCGGTCGCGGCTCGTCCTCTCGCTGGCACGCCGGCGCATGGCCTACGGCGAGGCCGGCCCGAGCTGGAGGGACCGCGAGCCCTCCCGCTTCCTGGGTGACCTCCCCCCGGAGCTCTTCGGGCTGCCCTCCCGTCCGGCCCGGCCGGCGCCGGCGGGGCCGGTGGTGCGCCGCCATCCCGGCGCGCTGCCCGGCGAGCCGGTGATCGAGTACGACGGGGACGACCCGCGTCCCACCCCGCGCGCGGCGCCGGCACGGAGAAGCTCGACCGGGCCCAGCGTCGACTACTCCTACGACCAGAGCGGGGAGGGGCCGCGGGCTCCGTTCGCCCGGGGCGAGGTGGTGGTCCACGCCAGCCTGGGCGAGGGGCTGGTCCGCTCCTGCGACGGCGCCGGTCCCGACGCGAAGGTGTCGGTGGCCTTCCCCGGGGCGGGGGAGAAGCGGGTCATCGCGAAGTTCCTTCGCCGGCGGTGACCGCCCCGCGCCGGACGACGCGGTGCCCGCGCGGCCCGCCCTTCACTTCCGGTCGAAGACCTGCACCAGCTCGGTCTCGCCCCCCTTCCCGTCGAAGAACGTGAAGGTGAGCGTCCGCGTCCTGCCGTCCTTGCTGTAGCTCGTCTTCCCCTGGGCGACGACCTTGCCCTCGCGGAGCGTGGCCCACTGGTTGTCGTGGTCGTCGATCCGCCGGACCCAGATGTGGGTCGCCGGGCCGCCCTTCATCGGGTACTCCTTCCCGTCGGCGCGAACGTAGTACTCGGTGCGGCTCGTCTTGCCCTCGGCGTCGACCGCCTCCGTGACGCAGTCGTACCCCCCGTCCTTCCCGGGGGTGTTCGTCACCAACAGGCTGCGGGGCGCCGGAGTGCCTCCCAGCCTCGACCGGGCCACGTCGAGCTTCCAGGTTCCCATCCAGGGCTTCGGGGCCTGTGCCGCGGCCTCCGTCGCCCAGACGCACAGCGCCGTCGCCATCGCGATCGGTCCGAGCTTCATGTTCGCCTCCTGGAGCGATGCGGCTCCACTTTCACGACCGGTGGAGGACGCTACGCCCGGCAAACGGATGCCTACAGGGGGCGAAACCGGCTCATCGGGGGTGTAAGCGGTCGTTGGCGGGCTGCCAGGGGGCTGGGCTACACTCCCGCCCCATGACCGCCCTCGCCCGTTACCGGTCGCCGGTCGGGACCCTCTCGGTGGAGGCCACCGACGACGGGGTCTGCAGCGTCCGCTTCGGCGGGAGGGACGGGGCTCGCCCCCCCATCAGCCGAAGGACGCGGCACAACCTGGAGGCCGGGCTGCAGTCGCTCGCCGACTACTTCTCCGGCCACCCGCCCATCCTGCCCCCCCTCGACCTGCGCGGGACCGAGTACCAGCGCATCGTCTGGGAGGCGCTGCTCGAGATCCCCTGGGGCGAGACCGTCACCTATGGTGAACTGGCGGGGCGGCTGGGCGGGACCGGCGCGCGGGCGGTGGGCACGGCCAACGCGCACAACCCGGTGGCCATCCTGGTTCCCTGCCACCGGGTGGTGGCGGTGGGCGGCCGGCTGGGAGGCTACGCCGGCGGGCTCGACGCGAAGCGGTGGCTGCTCGCGCACGAGGCCGCCCACGGGCCGGTGCTGCGCCCACCGCGCGGCTAGCAAACGTTCACTCTCCGGCAACGCTTTTCCGGCCCGATTCGGTTGCGCGGCGGGTCCCGCGCGCGCATCGAAGCCGGGCAACCCGTACCCGGAGGTCCACATGAAGACCGCGATCCGCATCGCCGCCGCACTCGCCCTCGTCGCCTTCGCCGTCCCCGCGCTGGCCTGCTCGGAGCAGAAGGCCACCACCGCCCAGGCCGAGCAGAAGGACGCCGGGAAGGCCAAGGTGGCCAAGGCCGAGAAGGCCCCGTCGCAGGCCACGGTCAAGACCGCACCCGCGGTGAAGTGAGGCCGCCCGCCGGCACGCCCGCTCCCGGCGCGGGGCCCGCTACCCGCGCGCCCGGTAGTGCCGCGCGAAGTCCAGGAAGAGGTCGCTCGGGGTCTGGTCGAACCCGAGCGGCTGCATGAGGAGCAGCCAGCCGACGAGCACCGCCCGGGCCGTGGAGGCGGCCCGGGCCCCTCCCACCCCCACCGCCATGGGAGCGAAGAGCAGCACCGCGCCGTGCCACCAGTCGTAGACGTCGGTGAGCGCCATCCCCAGCGCCGAGAGGACCAGGCCGGCCACGAGCGGGCCTCCGTACCACCCCGCGGCCGCCGCGGCCGCCAGGCTCGCCACCACCACCGCCCAGAAGCGGGCTCCCCCGGCGATGACGCCGAGCGGCGGGTGGAGCGTGTCGAGGTAGGCCTTCGTCGCCGGCCACTGGAGCAGGAAGGTCCCCACCACCACCACCCCGGCGGCCGCCACCACGGAGACCGCCCCCCAGGGGCGCTCGCCGGGCGGCGCGCGCAGCGCCATCCACAGCGCCGCCACCCCCACCGGCACGAGCGCCACCGCCCGGTAGTGGAGCAGCCCCGCCGCGGCGAGCCAGAGCAGCGCGGCCCCGGCGCGACGCCGGTGGAGCGCCAGCAGGGCCATCGCGCCCGCGCCGATGAAGGCCGGATCGTAGAAGCCCTGCAGCGCGAGCCGCACCAGGTAGACCCAGGCGATCATCCCGATCACCGCCCGCCCGCCGGGGGGAAGCCCGGCGAGCAGCCCGAAGACCGCGAGCAGCGCCAGGTGGGCGACCACGAGCATCCAGGCCACGCCCACCCGCCCGAAGGTCTCCTGCGACATGGGCACCCACCGTCCCAGCAGCGCCGTGGGCAGGAAGACCGCGAACATCCCGGGCGGGTAGTTCACCGGCATCCGGGGCCAGGCGCCGGTGGCCTGCGGGTAATACACGCCCTGTGAAGAACGCTCCAGCGGCAGGCGGTAGGCGTCGAGCCCCCGGTGCAGGAAGACCCAGGTGGCGTGGGCGTGGTGCAGGTGGTCGGTGTAGCCGGCCGACAGGTCGCCGTAGGGCGTCTGGTTGGTGAGCGGGACGAGCAGCGTGAGCCCGAGCGACGCGGCGCAGAGCGCGAGCAGCGCGCGGCGCGGCGGCGGGCCCATTCCTCAGATCCGCTCGGCGCTCACCAGCATGTTGTCGCCCAGGTTCACCGGGACCGGCCAGGAGCCGGGCAGGATCCGCGAGAGCGCGCGGGTGGCCGGGGCGAGCGCCGGGAACGAGGCCCCGAGCTTGCGGAGCAGGTAGCCCGAGGAGACGGTGTGGCTGTAGGTGCCGACGTCGAGCACCCGGAACCCGGAGCTCTCCAGCAGCGCCGTGATGGTGGGGCGGTCGAAGTAGACGAGGTGCATGTCCATGAGCCAGGGCCAGCGGGCGCCGAGCATCCGGGCCACCAGGCTGCCGGTGTCGATGGTGGAGAGGTGCAGCCGGCCGCCGGGCACGAGCAGCATGCGCGCCGCCTCGAGCTCCTCGCGCGGATCGGGCAGGTGCTCGACCACGTCCCACATCGTGAGCACGTGGTAGCGGTCGGCCGACCCGGCCCGGACCTCGAGCGGCTCGCCGTGCACGGTGAAGCCCTGGGCGCGGGCCAGGCCGGCGGCCCAGCGGGAGAGCTCGAGCCCCTCGGCGCGGAAGCCCCGCTCCCGGGCCACCTCGAGGAAGTAGCCGCAGTAGGCCCCCACGTCGAGGAGGCGGCGTCCCCCGGCCGGGCCCAGAGAGCGGATCACCTTGCGGAAGGTGAGGATGCGGTTCTCCCCCTCGGCCATGTAGAGCGGGTCGACCACGCCGGCGTAGGCCTCCTCGAGCGCGTCGGCCGACGGCATGGGCCACTGGAAGAGGAGCCCGCACCCGTCGCAGCCGTAGATGGGGGGATGGTGCCGGTGGCCGAAGCTGGTGCAGCGCCAGGCGCCCGCGTCGAGCGGGACCATCTCGCCGCGCGCCGCGAAGCGGAGCGAGAGCCTTCCGTCGCCGCAGAGCACGCAGCGATCCGGCACGGGCAGGAGCGCCCGGGGCGCCTCCCGGGCGATGGCGGTGGACTCCCTCACGAGGGGCGCTCTCATAGCACCGCCCGGGCCGCCGCGCCAAGCGCGCTTGCCGCCCCCCCCGTCCCTGCTAGAGTCCACCGGGGAGGCACCACGCAATGACCTCGGTCCTGGCGATGATCCTGGCGGGCGGCGAGGGGCGCCGCCTCGACCCGCTGACCCGCGAGCGCGCCAAGCCGGCCGTGCCCTTCGGCGGCCGCTACCGCATCATCGACTTCGTCCTCTCCAACTTCGCCAACTCCGGCGTGCTGCGGATGAAGGTGCTCGTCCAGTACAAGTCGGACTCGCTCAACACCCACGTGCAGCGCGCCTGGCGGCTCACCTCGCTCCTCAACGAGTACGTGGAGATCGTGCCGGCGCAGATGCGCTACGGCCCGAAGTGGTTCGAGGGCTCGGCCGACGCCATCTACCAGAACCTGAACATCATCACCGACGAGGAGCCCGAGCACACCTTCGTCTTCGGCGCCGACCACGTCTACCGCATGGACGTCCGGCAGATGCTCGAGTACCACCAGGACAACTCGGCCGACCTCACCGTGGCCGCCATCCCGGTGCCGCGCGCCGAGGCCCGGGACTTCGGCATCATCGAGATGGCCTCCGACGGCCGGATGATCGGCTTCGTCGAGAAGCCCAAGCCCGGCACCGAGAAGACCATGCCCGGCGACGACACCCGCTGCCTGGCCTCCATGGGGAACTACCTCTTCCGCACCGAGGCGCTGGTGCAGGAGATCGTCCGCGACGCCGGCGACGCGGCCTCGGCCCACGACTTCGGCAAGTCCATCGTCACCTCGATGCACACCCGCAAGCGGGTCTTCGTCTACGACTTCATGACCAACGTCGTGAAGGGCCAGTCGGAGAAGGAGCGGGGCTACTGGCGGGACGTGGGCAGCCTGGACGCCTACTACCAGGCCAACATGGACCTGGTGGACGTGGACCCGGTCTTCTCGCTCTACAACTTCGAGTGGCCCATCTTCACAATCCGTTACAACTACCCCCCGGCCAAGTTCGTCTTCAACAACGAGAAGGACCGCCGGGTCGGGCACGCCACCGACTCGCTCATCTCGGAGGGCTGCATCGTCTCCGGCGGCCACGTGCACCACTCCATCGTCTCGCCCCGGGTGCGCATCAACAGCTACTCCTACGTGGAGGGCTGCATCCTCTTCGAGGACGTCACCGTGGGCCGGCACTGCAAGATCCGCCGGGCCATCGTGGACAAGCACGTGGAGATCCCGCCCGGGACGGTCATCGGCTACGACCCGGAGGAGGACCGGGCCCGCTTCCAGGTGACCGAGAGCGGCATCGTGGTCATCCCCAAGGGGATGCGGATCGAGCCGAAGGGCTGACTCCGGGTTAGAAAGGAGGGCGATGCCCACCCTCCTCCTCGCCTACGCCTCCGCGGCGCTCGCCGCGGCCCCCGCCACCACCCCGTCCATCCCCTTCGAGCAGTTCACCCTGCCGAACGGGCTGCACGTCATCCTCTCCGAGGACCACACCACCCCGCTGGTCGGGGTGGAGGTCTCCTACGACGTGGGCTCGAAGGACGAGAAGCCCGGCCGCACCGGCTTCGCCCACCTCTACGAGCACCTCATGTTCCAGGGCACGGGGAACCTGCCCAAGGGGGAGGCCGACCGGCTCATCGAGGCCTCGGGCGGCACCTCCAACGGCTCCACCAGCACCGACCGCACCCAGTACTGGGAGCAGGTCCCCTCGAACGCGCTCGAGCAGATGCTCTTCATCCAGGCCGAGCGCATGGGCAACCTGCTCCCCACCCTCGACCAGGCGAAGCTCGACAACCAGCGCGAGGTGGTCCGCAACGAGCGGCGCGAGAACTACGAGATGAAGCCCTACGGGCTCGCCTGGAAGTCGATCCTGGAGAACCTCTGGAACCCGGAGTTCCCCTACCACTGGCAGACCATCGGGACCCACGAGGACCTGCAGGCCGCCTCCCTCGAGGACGTCCGGGAGTTCTTCCGGCGCTGGTACGGCCCGGGCAACGCCTCGCTCGCCATCGTGGGGGACATCGACCCCGCCCGTACCCGCGCCCTCGTGGAGCGGTACTTCGGCCGGATCCCGCGCGCCGACCCTCCAGCGCGCGAGGTCGCCCCGCCCCTGCCGCTCGCCGCCGAGCGGCGGGTCACGCTGCAG
This sequence comes from Anaeromyxobacteraceae bacterium, assembly GCA_037443385.1. Taxonomy (GTDB): domain Bacteria; phylum Myxococcota; class Myxococcia; order Myxococcales; family Anaeromyxobacteraceae; genus CAIOAK01. Next base: position 4,963 of record JBBIOL010000028.1, on the reverse strand, counting down.
GACGCGGTGCAGCTGCCGCGGCTCTACCTGGCCTGGCAGACGCCCAGGGCCTACGACGGCGGCGACGCCGCGCTCGAGGTCCTCGGCGACGTGCTCGCGAGCGGCAAGTCGAGCCGGCTCGTGAAGCGGCTCGTCATGGACGAGCGGATCGCGCAGAGCGTGATGGCCGGCCAGCAGTCCCAGGCGCTCGCCGGCATGTTCGTGGTGGTGGCGACGCCGAAGCCCGGGGTCCGGCTCGACCAGCTCCGCGCCGCCGTCGACCAGGAGGTGAACCGGATCGCCAAGGAGGGGCCCACCGACGAGGAGCTCCAGCGGGCCAAGAACCGCATCGAGTCGCAGGTCATCTTCGCGCTCGAGCCGGTGGGAGGCTTCGGCGGCCGCGCCGCGCACCTCAACGACTACTGGTGGGAGCGGCGGGATCCCGGCTACCTGGGCAAGGACCTGGAGCGCTACCGCTCGCTCACCCGCGAGGACGTGCGCGCCGCCGCGGCCCAGTGGATCGCCAACACCCGCCGGGTGGCGCTCTCGGTGATGCCGCAGGTCCCGACCCCGCTCCCCACCCAGCCGGCGCCTGCCGCCCCCGCCCGGGAGGGCAAGTGATGCGCATCCGACCGATCGCGGCCCTGGCCGCCCCATTCTTGCTCCTCGCCGCCTGCGCCACCGCCACGCCGCGCCCCGCGTCCGGGCCGGAGGCGACGCCCACCCCCGCCGTGGCCGCGCCCCCCGCCCCGGCGTCCGCCGGCGTCGTGCCCCCGCTCGGCTCCCCCGTCGAGCTTCGGCTCCCCGCCCAGCAGAAGTTCCGGCTCGGGAACGGCCTCGCGGTCCGGCTGGTCGAGTACCACCGTCTCCCCATCGTGGCCGTGCACCTCGTGCTGCCCGAGGCCGGGGCGGCCCACGACCCGGCCGACCTCCCCGGGGTGGCGAGCTTCACCGCGGCCATGGCCACCGAGGGCACGCGGTCGCGCAGCGCCATCCAGCTCTCCGACGAGCTGGGCTTCCTGGGCGCGAGCCTCTCGGCCGGCGCCGCCATGGACGCGGCCTACGTCTCGGGCTACGGCCTCTCCCGCCACCTCCCCCGGCTGCTCGAGCTGCTCGCCGACGTCACCATGAACCCGGCCTACCCGGACAGCGACTTCTTCCGGGTGCAGGACCAGCGGCGGGTCGGCCTCCTCCAGCAGCGCGACCAGCCCGGCGCCATCGCCTCCAAGACCTTCGCGAAGCTCTACTGGGGAGACCACCCGTACGGCCACTGGAGCGGCGGCACCGAGGAGTCGGTGGTGAGGACCCGCCCCGAGGATCTCTCGCGCTTCCACGCCGCGCACTGGCGCCCCGGCGCGGCGGAGCTCGTCGTGGTGGGCGACGTCGACGCCGCGGAGCTCCGGCGCGAGCTGGAGCGCACGCTCGGCACCTGGAAGGGGGCGGCACCCGACGTGCCGCTCGCGGCCCGTCCGGCGGACGCGCGCCGGCGCGCGGTGCTCGTCGAGAAGCCGAACGCCTCCCAGACCTTCGTCATCCTGGGCATGCCCGGCATCTCCCGCGGCGACCCCGACCACGTCGCGGCGCAGGTGCTCTTCCAGGTCCTGGGAGGCGGCTCCTCCTCGCGCCTCTTCCGCGACCTGCGCGAGGACAAGGGCTACACCTACGGTCTCGCGGCCCGGGAGTCGGCGCAGAAGCTGGGCGGAGTGTCCTACCTGGGTGGCGGGGTCCGGGCCGACGCCACCGGGCAGGCCATCCGCGACATGCTCGCCCAGGTGGAGGCCCTGCGCGACGTGCCGGTACCGGAGGCCGAGCTGGACGACGCCCGCAACGCGCTCGTGCGCTCGCTCCCGGGCGACTTCGCCACCGCCGCCGGCATCGCCGGGCGGGTGGCCGACCAGGTCCTCTACGCCCTGCCCGACGACTACTGGCAGGCCTACCCGGCCCGGGTCCGCGCCGTCGGCCCGGCCGACCTCCAGCGGGTGGCCCGGCGCGTCCTCGACGTCGAGCGGCTGGTCACCGTGCTGGTGGGCGATCCACCTGTGGTGAAATCCCAGCTCGCCGGCCTGCCCATCGGGGAGGTCGAGGTCCGCAAGCCATGACGGTCCCGGAGGGGAGCGGGGCGCGGTGAGACGGCTCGAGAACGAGTTCTCGTGGTCCAAGTCCCGCCACGAGAAGTTCGCCGAGTGCCCGCGGGCCTACTGGTACCACTACTACGGCTCCTGGGGCGGCTGGGAGGCCGCCACCGGGAAGGAGACGCGCGAGCTGTACGTGCTGAAGAACCTCTCCTCCCGCTGGCAGTGGGCCGGGTCTGTGGTGCACGAGGCCATCCGGCACATGCTCAACCGCTCCCGCTTCACCGGCGACGCGAAGTCGCTCGACCGGCTGCTCGCCGAGACGCGGCAGCGCTCCCGCACCCAGTTCGCCGCGTCGCGGGAGAAGGCCTACTGGCGCGACCCCAAGCGCGTCCCCGGCCTCGTCGAGCACGAGTACGCCGAGCCGGTGGGGCCGGAGGAGTGGAAGCGCGTCTGGGACGAGCTCATCGAGGGCTCGATCCGGGGCTTCTACGGGAGCCGGACCTTCGACCGGATCCGCGCCATCCCTCCCGGGAGCTGGCTCACGGTCGACGAGCTCGACACCTGGACCTTCGAGGGGACGAAGATCTGGGTGGCCATCGACTTCGCCTACCGCGACCCCGACGGCCGGGTGCACGTCCTCGACTGGAAGACCGGACGGGAGCGGGGCGCCGATCACATGCAGGTGGCCCAGTACGCCCTCTACGCGCAGCGCAAGTGGCAGGTGCCGCCCGAGTCGGTGGTGGGCGGGCTCGTCTACCTGTCCTCCGGGGCGGAGCGGGTCGACGTGGCGGTGGACGCCCCCGCGCTCGAGGCGGCCCAGGGCCGGATGCGCGAGAGCATCGCCGCCATGAAGGAGCGGCTCGACGACCCGGCCCGCAACGCCGCCTCCGCGGAGCGCTTCCCCCGCATCGAGGATCGCGGCGCCTGCCGCCGCTGCCCGTTCCGCCGCCCCTGCGGGCGGATGTAGCTAGAGCGCGAACCCGGCGGCGACCTGCGGCACCCAGTAGCCGCACGTCCCCACGCAGTTCGTGTAGACCCGCTCGTAGGCGACGCCGACCAGGAAGGTGGCCGGCCCGACCGAGGCGAAGGAGAGGCCGCCGCGGACGCCCCAGGCGTCCTGGGGGAGGTAGAGCCCGGACGCGAACGCGTGGGCCCAGTAGCCGCCCAGGTAGGGCACGATTCCGCCCGGCACCGGGAGGAACCAGTCGAGCCCCGGCTTCAGCTGGAAGACGGTGCCGCCGTTCGCGACGGCGAGCGAGAGGTCGAGCGTGGGGAGCAGCCCGCCCACGACGAAGTAGCCGACGCCGGCCCCCAGGCTGAGCGCGCCCTGTCCCTGGCTGACCGTGCCGCCGAGCGTCCCCCAGAGCCGCAGCCGGCGCACCGACCACTCCGGGACCGCCTGCTGCGCCGGGGGCAGCGCTCCGGGCGGCGGAGGGGGAGGGAGCTCGTCGGGCTCCTCCGGGGGCAGCGCGGGTGGAGGCGGCGGGCGGTCGGGCTCCACGTACTGCGCGCGGGTCGCGGCGGGCGCGACGAGGAGGAGCAGGGCGAGCAGGGCGGCGCGGCGCATCCGGCGAGTCTACGCTCCGGGGCGCTCGCGGAGCAGTCCGGCGAGGTCGCCGGCCAGGGTCGGGTCGGGCCGGTCCACCATGCGTCGGACCACCTCCGCCGCCCGGGTCCCGCCGGGGAGCCGCGCGAGCGTCGAGAGCCAGAGCGCCTCGTCTCACCTCCCCCCGGGCGTCGCGGGAGGCGCCGCCGCCCCGCCCGACGCGTCGATCCGCACGCTGCGGGTGAGGAGCGTGACGTCCCCCTCCTGCTGGGTCACCGCCGAGGCGGGACGCGCGCGCGCCACCCGCTCCGCCTCGGGCGGCAGGCCCGGCGACTGGTCGGCCACCCAGGCCTCGAGCGGCCCGGGGGACCGCACCTCGAGCTCCACGAGGACTCCGTCCGCCGCGGGGGCGCCGGCCGACCGGACGAACCGGTACACCTGGAACCCGCCGTACCAGCGGGCGAGCTTGGGCACCGGGGCCGGTACCGGGATCCCGTCCACGCGGAAGGCGCGCACGCCGGCCTCCGGCGGGAGCACGAGCTGCAGCTCCGGGGCGCCGCGGGGCGAGGAGAGGCGGCCCCGGACGCGAAGGACGGGGCCCTCCCGCTCCACCTTCTCGACGACGAGCCCCGGCCCGGGGAGCGGAAGCGCCGTCGCGGGGGCCTCGAAGGCGGGACGGAGCCCGCCCCAGGGGAGCCGCGGCCGGACGTCCGCGGAGAAAGCAGCGGCCTCCCGGACCGGGCCGGGGAGCACGAGGAGGTCGGGGCTCGCGAGGATGCGCGCCTCGCCGCCTCCGGCGTCCTGGTGGAAGTAGACCACCACCCGCTCCGGGGCGTCGGCGTCGGCCCAGGGGAGCGCGAGCGCCAGCGAGAGCGCCGCGCCGGCGCCGGCGAGCGGGAGGGCCACGGCCACGACGCGTGCCCGCGTGGTGAGATCGGCCAGGAGCGGCGCGAGGGGCAGGGCCAGGAGCGCGACCGCGGCGGCCACGGCCGGGCCGGAGGCGTGGCCCAGCGCGGGCTCGAGCAGGAAGACCGGCGGGCCCAGGACGAGACCCGCCGCGACCACCGTGGCGAGGTCGACGCCCGCCTCGCCCGCGCCCCGTCCGCCGGCGAGGAGCCCGCCCGCCCCGGCGACGAGCGCGGGCACGAGCAGGAGGAACGACGCTCCCGGGAGCGCGGCTGCGAGCGCCACCGCCCCGCAGGCGAGGCCCATGCGGATGCCGGCACGGAGCCCCGGTGCCCCGAGGCGTCCCGCGGCGACGCCGGGGAGGAGCCCGCCCGCGACGCCCGCGAGGAGGAAGGCGGCGACGAGCGGTCCGGGGCTCGCCACCCAGGGGCGCAGGATGGGATCGAGGCCGGTGGTT
>JBBIOL010000027.1:0-37416 GCA_037443385.1 Anaeromyxobacteraceae bacterium | reverse complement strand
TTCGAGTCCCGTACACCCCGCCAGTTTCGGGAGCCCCTGGAGCCGTGAGGTTCCAGGGGTTCCTCGTTTCAGGGGTACGGTTCCTCACCGTTTCGCAACTCCGTCTCCGCCAGCTCTCCAGTGCCCTCCCCTTCCCGGCGCGCCGCGGCGGTGTCGGCAAGGTGATGCCGGTGGGCCGCCCGGCGACCCGGTGGGCCTCACGAGGCCCAAGCGGACGCGGCTGGGCACCTGCACGTTGCGCGGCGGACGCGCCGGCCGTACGATCCGGGTGACCGGGCTCTCGATGATCAAGCGGCAACACCGATGTGGCCCTCGGTCGGGGACGACCGAAGTCAGCGTCATCGGCGCTGACGGCGAGGGCCTCGGGGTGCTCCCACTTCGGCAGGCGTTGCAGCTCGCGCAGGACGCGGGCCTCGATCTCGTGGAGACCGATCCGCTCGCCCGGCCCCCCGTCTGCACGATCATGGAGCACGGGAAGTTCGTGTACGCGGAGGGGAAACGGCGGTCCAGGGAGCGGAAGGGCCAGGTGGCCGCGAGCTTGAGGGAGGTCCGCCTTCGCCCGCGGACCGACGTGCGCGACTTCGGGTTGAAGATCGGGCGCATCCGGAAGTTCCTCGAGGGCTCGAGCAGGGTCCGCGTCACCGTGGAGCTTCGCGGGCGCGAGCTCACCCGCCCGGAGTCCGGCGCGGAGGTGCTCGATCGCGTCCTGGCCGACCTGGGGGAGATCGCGATCGTCGAGGCCCCACCGGGGCGGGAAGGGCGGCGGGTGTCGATGGTGCTCGGTCCGGGCCCCCGCCGACCCCCGCGCCCTCCGGGTGCCCCCCAGGAGGCCGCGCTCGTCGCGTCGGGGCGCTGACGCCCTGCTCGGTCGGTGAGGAACGGCGACGAGGCAGCGGTGGCCGTGGTCCGAACGAGACGTGGGCTGCACCGGCGGACCTTCGCTCAGGGAAGGTCCACCACCTGGTCGCGCAGCGGCATCACATCCGTCCGGTCGACGGGTGGGCCCGAGGGGGCCCAGGTCGGCCAGTGATCGGAGAAGTCGGGTGGTGTCGTGCCGAGCAGCGTGTAGGTCGAGAAGACGAAGGGGAGGCCGTTGCAGAAGAGGGTCTCGTTCCGCGTCCCGAGGGGACCTGCTCCGTCGCAGACCTGGAAGTGGAGGTGCGGGGCGTCGGAGTTCCCGGCGTTGCCGAGCCGGCCGAGCACCTGCCCGGCACGCACGCGATCCCCGATCCGGACCGTGATGCTCCCCGGGATCGCGTGGCCGTAGAGGGCGAAGGCGTCGTGCCGGTCCCCCACGTCGAGCAGCACGTAGTTCCCCGCGATGTTCGAGGCGGTCATCGGGATCTCCCGGGTCCCGACGGTGGCGTTCTCGGGAACGCCTTCGCGCACGTCCACGATGGTCCCGTCCGCCACCGCGAGCAGGTCGGCGCCATGGCCGTACCAGTCGGCGTTGTGGATGCCCTCCCCACCGAACGGTCTTCCGTCCGGCCCGAGCCGGATCCAGTCGATGCCGAAACGCGCCGGGTAGTAGACCCGCGGACCGACGGGAAACGTCGCGTCGCGGTGGTAGAGGGGCTCGACGGTCGGACCGTTCAGGGCAACCCAGCGCGTGCCGCGAAGGGGAGGTGCGATGGCGACGGGCGGGGGCGCGACCGGGGTGGTCCCCCCGCGCGCGGTCCGGCCGTCCTCGAACGTCACGGAATGGTGGAGCGACGCCGGGACCGGCGTCCCCGGCGGCACGTTCAGGCCGAGGAGAACGGTGGCGACGTCGGGCCAGCCCTCGGCCGGAGGCTTGAGGCAGCGCGTCAGGTCGACACCCGCGTAGGACCGGAGGACCATCCCGTCGGGATCGTCGGCACGCACGTCGATCCGGACCGGTCGGAGGCCGAGCGCGACGTAGTTCCCGACCAGGAGCTCGTAGACGAGCATCGTCCCGTCGTCCGTCGGCACCGGAACCGGCGCCCATCGGATCGACATGGGGACCTCCGGCACGGTGGAGGACGTGGATGGGCAACCCGCGAGCACGGCAGCGGCGAAGATGAGGGCGCGATGGACGATTCCGGCCGTCATGGGCTCCTCCCGGGGGATGCACCGAGGCTAGGCATCCCGGAAAGCGTCCCACCGGGCGTCAATTGGGTCGCGCCCCGGTCGGGTTGACACCCGCCCCCCTGCGCGCGGCCGCGGCCGATCGGGAAGGTGGAGCGTCAGGAGCGCCGTCGCAAACGGACCCGCAGCCCTTCCGGTCCCATGGTGAAGGCGAAGCGCTCCCGGACCTCGTCCCGGGTGCCCACCCGCTCCGGCGTGAACGACCCGAGAAGCGTGGCGAGCCCCACCCGCATCTCGACGAGCGCGAGCGACCGTCCGGGGCAGAGCCTCGGCCCGGAACCGAAGGGCACGTGGGCCGACGGCTCGTGGGCCAACCCGGGCCCCGGAGAGAGCCAGCGCTCCGGGCGGAAGGCCCACGGCTCGCCGAAGTTCCTCCCGTCCACGGCGGCGGGCCGGAGGAGCAGCGCCACCGTCTGGCCCCGTCGCAGGGAGAGGTCGCCGAGCACGACGTCCTCGTTCGCGTCGAGGAGGAGGAGCGGCGCCACCGGGCGGAGACGCATGGTCTCGTTCGCCACGGCGCCGGCGATCTCGAGCCGGGCGACGGCCTCGAAGTCGGCGGGAACGGCTTCCCCTTCGAGGACGCGGTCGGCCTCTTCCTGCAGCGCGGCCACCACGTCCGGACGGTCGCAGAGCTCGTGGACCGCCCAGGACAGGGTGAGGGCGGTGGTGTCCTCGCCCCCGAGCAGGATCTGGATGGCGTTGCCGAGGATCTGACCGTCGGTGAAGGGCCTCCCGGCCTCGTCGCGCGCGAGCACCATGGCCTCGAGGAAGGTCTCCGGGCGGGCCGCCCGCGAGGCGTCGGCCGCCAGCCGGGCGCGCGTCTCGCCGAGGAAGCCCCGCAGGACGCCGAGCACCTCCGCCACGGCCCGCTCCAGGCGGCGCTCGGCGGGCAGCTTCACGTGGCGCCAGAGCGGGAAGACCGCGAAGAGGCGCCGGTTGATCCCGGGGAACACGAGCTCGAGCCGGCGCTGCAGCACGTCCTCGCCCTGCTCGAGCGTGTCGAGGTCGTGGCCGAAGGCGAGCCGCGTGGTCAGGTCCACGGTGAAGCGCTTGAAGTCCTCCTCGACCTCCACGGTGCGCCCCGCGTCCGCCGCCACCGTCCACCGCTGGTGAAGGCGGCCCGCGACCTCCCGGAGGGCGGGATAGAAGGCCCGCAGGTGGACCGGGGCGAGGGCCTCGACGGTGAGGCGCCGGAGCGGCCTCCACTCCACGCCCTCCGCCGAGAACACCCCGAGCAGCCCCAGCTCGCGGAACACCGGCTCGATCTCGCCGAGCCGGCGGAACGCGCCGGGCCGCTCGCGCAGCACGCGCTGGACGACCTGCGGATCGCTCAGGGCGACGACGCTCCGGCCCGCGAGCGAGAGCCGGAAGGCGGGTCCGTACCGCCTGGCCCAGCGTTCCAGGGTGAGGTGCAGGCTCCGGAGGTCGAGGGCCCGCGGCGCGCCGAGCAGCGGCAGGCCAGGCGGCCCGGACAGGTCCTCCACCGTGCGGAGGCGCGCGGGCGCCGCGTCCTCCCGGAAGATCGCGCCCGGACGGGCGAGGACCGCATCCCCCCGGATCTCGAGCGGGCAGGCCCGCAGGCACCCCTCGCCGCCCCGGCGCCTCCCGGTCCCGACGTCGAAGCGCCAGTGGTGGTTCCGGCAGACGAGGGCGTCTCCCTCGACGGCACCCTCGGCGAGGAGCGCGCCCTGGTGCGGGCAGCGCCCCTCGTAGGCGCGCAACCCGTCCGCCGCGCGGACCACGACCAGCTCAGTCGCGCCGGCGGTCACGCCGAACGGACCCGGCCCGGCGAGCGACCCGGGCGTTCCCACGCTGGTCCACGAATCCGGCTCCGCCGGCCGTGCACGCTGCATCGCGCCTCCTCGCTCGCCCTCCTAACCCGGAGAGAGACGGCGGACGTCGTTCCCTGACACCCCTCGTTGGGGCGGAAACGTCCGATGACCACGGGCCCGGAGCGCGCGCCGGAGCGGGGACGACCGGGATCGCCGGCCCGTCGGGGCGTCCCGGGGCGGGGTTCCCCCGCCCTGGACTTCGCTTTCCGCGAAGGCGCACGATTCGTGAAACAGCAGCCCGCCCGAAGCCCCGGGTGACCCCGGCGACGGCCCCATCGGGGTGCGTGCGACGCCCCCCGGTTGGGATACCCCGGGAGCACCGCTCCCGGGGTGTGGTTCAATGTCGGCTCACGGCGGGCCTCGACCGCCGAGGTACCGGCCTCTGGACGATCCGCGGCAGCAACCGACGGTGGGTCCTTCGCCCGGGGTGAGAGCCCCCGACGGCGGTGCGCGGGCTCGCCGCGAGACCGTCACGATCCCGGTGACGGGGATGCACTGCGCCAGCTGCGTGCAGCTCGTCGAGCGCACCGTGCTGCGCCTCCCGGGCATCGACTCGGCCCGTGTGGACCTCATCGGCGGCAGGGTCGCCGTGGTCCTCGACGCCGGACGCGTGTCTCGCGATCGCATCGTCGAGAGCATCCGGAAGCTCGGATACGGAGCCGACCGTCCGGGAACGGAGCGCGACGAGCCCCGCACCGAGGCGTTCCTCCTGGCGCTGGGCGTGGCCCTCACCGTCCCGCTCGCCGTCTTCAGCATGGCGCGGGACCTCGGGATCGGCGCGTTCCGTCAGGACCTGCTCGCGATGCTCGTCCCCGCGACGATCGTCCAGGTCGTGGTGGGCTGGTCGTTCCACCGGGGCGCGCTGCGGGGCCTGCGCGCCGGCGTGGCGGGGATGGACCTCCTCGTCGCCCTGGGCTCGTGGACGGCCTACCTCGCGAGCCTCGCCGTCGCCGTGGGGCTCGCGCCGGGCCGCCCGGCCTACTTCGAGACCGGCGCCGTCATCATCACGCTGGTCCGGCTCGGCAAGTTCCTGGAGGTCCGCGCGCGGGGACGGTCCATGGACGCCCTCCGTTCCCTTCTCGGGCTCCAGGCACAGGTGGCGACGGTCGTGCGCGACGGGGTCGAGTCGCGCGTGCCGGTCGACGAGGTCGTGGTCGGGGACGTCGTCGTCGTCCGGCCCGGGGAGAAGATCCCGGTCGACGGCGTCGTCCTCGACGGCGAGTCGATCGTCGATCAGTCGCTGACCACGGGCGAATGGGCCCCTGCGGAGAAGGGACCCGGGGACGGCGTGATCGGCGCCACGGTGAACCACGTGGGCCACCTCCGGATCCGCGCCACGCAGGTCGGCGCCGGCACCGCGCTGGCGCGGATCGTCCGCATGGTCCGGGAGGCCCAGCTCTCCCGGGCCCCGATCCAGGCCTCGGCGGACCAGGTCGTCCGGTGGTTCGTCCCGGTCGTGATCGGGGTCGCCGGCGCCACCTTCCTCGGGTGGACGCGCGTCCCGGGCGTCGCCTGGGCGGATGCGCTCCTCGACGCCGTCGCGGTCCTCGTCTGCGCGTGCCCGTGCGCCATCGGCCTCGCCACGCCGCTCGCGGTCATGGTCGGGATGGGCAAGGGGGCGCGACTCGGGATCCTGTTCCGGACGAGCCGCGCGCTCGAGCTCGCCGGCAAGGTCGACGTGGTCGTGCTCGACAAGACCGGCACGGTCACCCTGGGGAAGCCGGAGGTGGTCGACGTGGTGGCCGTCGACGGCCTCGACCGGGACGAGGTGCTGCGGCTGGCCGCGGGCGCCGAGCGGGGCTCCGAGCACCCGCTCGCGGCGGCCATCGTCGCCGCGGCGACCGCCGCCGGTCGGGGCCGGATCGCGGCCACCGGGTTCCGGGCCTCCGGAGGCCTCGGGGTGCGCGCCACCGTCGCCGGCCGCGCCCTGGTGGTGGGGAGCGTCCGCCTCATGCGTCGCGAGGGGATCCCCCTCGACGCCCTCCGCGGGGAGATCGCCCGCCTGGAGGGCGCCGGCCGGTCCGTCGTCGTGGTGGCGGCCGCCCCGCCCGGCCGCCCCGGGCCCCTCGAGGCGCTCGGCGTCGTCGCCCTCCAGGACGTCGTCCGCCCCGGGTCCAGGGAGGCCGTCTCCGCCCTTCGTTCCCTCGGCGTCGAGGTCGCCTTGCTGACCGGCGACAACGCGGCGACCGCGCGCGCGGTCGCCCGGGAGGTCGGGATCGAGCGGGTGCTCTCCGACGTGTTGCCCGAGGAGAAGGCCGCGATGATCCGGCGGCTCCAGGCGGCGACCGCGGGCGCGGCGACGGACCGGCGCCGGGTGGCCATGGTCGGCGACGGCGTGAACGACGCGCCCGCCCTCGCGCAGGCCGACGTCGGCATCGCGGTGGGAACCGGGTCGGACGTGGCCCTGCTTGCGGCCGACGTGACGCTCGTCGGCAGCGACCTGCGCGACGTGGCGGGCGCCATCGCGCTCTCGCGGGAGACCCTCCAGACCATCACCCGGAACCTCCTCTGGGCCCTCGTCTACAACGTCGCGCTCGTCCCGGTCGCGGCCTACGGCCTGCTCAGCCCCATGCTCGCCTCGGGGGCGATGGCCGCGAGCTCCCTCTTCGTGGTGGCGAGCAGCCTGCGGCCGGGACGAACCGGCCCGAGCCTGGCACCACCGCCCCGTCCGGGCTGGCGACAGGTGCTGGCCTCGTTGCCCGGGGTGCTGGCCCCGGCCGCCGTCGTGGGCGCGCTCGTCGCCATCCCCATGGTCACGATGGGGCTCGGGACCGAGATCCGGGGCGCACTGGCGGGAGACGCCACGCCCGGCGCCATGATGGTGATGGCCCTCGCGAACGGCCTGATCGCCGTCTCCTACGGATCGATCCCGGTCTTCCTCGGGGTCGTGAAGGCGCGGCGGAAGGACATCCCGTTCTCGTGGATCCTGGTCCTGTTCGGAGCCTTCATCCTGGCCTGCGGGGTGACCCACCTCGTGCACGTCGTCGGGATCTGGAAGCCGGTGGGCTGGTGGCAGGCAGGGGTCGACGCCGCCTGCGCCGCGGTCTCCGTCGCATCGGCCGTGGTGCTCTGGCCGATGCTCCCCCGGCTCCTCTCCCTGCCCAGCCCCTCGCAGCTCCACGTCGCGAACCTCGAGCTCCGCCGGGAGAAGAGCAGCCTGGAGTGGGAGAAGGCCGAGCTTCGCCGGGCGAGCGAGGGGCTGGAGCGCCGGGTCGAGGAGCGGACGGCCGACCTGGCCCGGCTGAACCGGTCGCTCCAGGCGGAGATCCAGGAGCGGAGGAAGGCCGAGGCCGATCGGCGGCAGAGCGAGGACAAGTTCCGGAAGTTCTTCGAGCTCTCCGTCGTCCCGAAGTCGATCACCCTGCCATCCGGCGAGATCGAGGTGAACCAGGCCTTCTGCGACATGCTCGGGTACACCGCGTCGGAGCTCCGGTCCGCGAACTGGCGCGCGATCTCGCACCCGGACGACGTCGAGGAGTCGGAGCGCATGATCGCCGCCGTCGCGAGCGGAGACCGGAACTCCGTGCGCTTCATCAAGCGCTACCTGCGCAAGGACGGCGCCGTGGTGTGGGGGGACGTCTCGACGACGCTGGCCCGCGACGACCAGGGCCAGCCGAGCTACTACATGACGTCGGTGTTCGACATCACCGAGCGCAAGCGTGCCGAGGAGGAGAACGCACGTCTGTCGGCCGAGCTGCATCAGGCCCAGAAGATGGACTCCATCGGACGCCTGGCGGGCGGCGTCGCGCACGACTTCAACAACATGCTGGGCGTGATCCTCGGGAACGCGGATCTGGCGCTGGCCCAGATCCCTCCCGACCATCCCGCCCGCCCCGATCTCCAGGAGATCACCGGCGCCGCGTTGCGGTCCGCCGACCTCACCCGGCAGCTCCTGGCCTTCGCACGCAAGCAGGCCGCCGTTCCCCGGGTGCTCGACCTGAACGTCACCGTCGATGGCATGCTCAAGATGCTGAAGCGGCTCATCGGCGAGAACGTCGAGCTCCGCTGGCAGCCGGATCCCCACCCGTGTCGGGTCAAGATCGACCCCTCGCAGCTCGACCAGATCCTCGCGAACCTCTGCGTCAACGCCCGCGACGCCATCCCCGGGCACGGCCGCATCACGATCGAGACCGGGCGCGTCGTCCTCAGCTCCGAGTACTGCGCCCGCCACGTCGGCTTCAGGCCGGGCGACTTCGCGTACTTCTCCGTCACCGACGACGGGGCGGGCATGGACGCGAGCACCCGTGCGCACCTGTTCGAGCCCTTCTTCTCCACGAAGGGCCCCGGGCGGGGAACCGGCCTCGGGCTCGCGACCGTCTACGGCGTCGTCAAGCAGAACGGTGGCTTCATCAACGTCTACAGCGAGCCGGGACTCGGATCCTCCTTCAAGATCTACCTCCCGCGCCAGGTCGAGGAGGGAAGCCAGGAGGACCCGGCACGCGCACCGGACCCGGAGGTCGCCGGGGGGCGGGAGACGGTCCTCGTCGTCGAGGACGAGGCCGGCCTCCTTCGCCTGACCCGCCGGATGCTCGAGAGGCTGGGCTACGAGGTCCTCGGCGCCAGGTCCCCGACGGAGGCCATCGCGCTGGCGAGGGAGCACGGCGCCCGGATCGACGTCCTCCTGACCGACGTGGTGATGCCCGAGATGGACGGAAGTGCGCTCGCCTCGCAGCTGGCCGCGATCGTGCCCGGGTTGCGCGTGCTGTACATGTCGGGTTACCCGGCGACCGTGATCGACCAGCACGGGCTCCTCGAGGCGGGGACGCACTTCCTCCAGAAGCCGGTCTCGCTCGAGAGGCTCTCCGAGCTCATCCGGAAGGTGCTCGACGAGCGCCCGCCGCCGGCCTGACCGTCACGAATTCCACCTGGATCCGCCCCGGCGCCGCTTGCCCGAGCCCCGGTCCGGGGATATGAACCGGCCAGATGAATTCTCGTTCATCATCTGAAGCCGGGGTCCGCCTCCGCGACCGGCAGCGCTCCGAGACCCGCGCCGCCATCCTGGCCGCCGCGGAGGCGGTCTTCGCCGAGGACGGGATCGGCGAGGCGCGGATGGAGTCCATCGCCGCCCGTGCGGGCGTGGCGGTGGGGACGCTCTACAACTACTTCGAGGACCGGCAGTCGCTCCTCGCGTCCCTGGTCGGAGAGCGCCGGGCGGAGCTGCTCCGGAAGCTCGACGCGGCCATCGCCGCCGGACGCGGGCGGCCGTTCGAGGAGGCGCTCCTGGCCCTCCTGCGGACGCTCTTCTCCCACTGGACCGACCACCGGGCGCTCCTCCGGGTCGTCCTCCAGGCCGACGGCGCCGGGCTCGCCGCCGGACGCGGCCACATCCTCGACGAGGTGACCCGCCGGACCGAGACCGTGCTCCGCCGGGGTCGCGCCGCCGGGGCCCTGCGCCTCGACCCCGCGGGAATCCAGGCCACGCTGCTCGTCGGGATGGTGCGCAACGTGCTCCGCCGCGACGTGGACGTCCGGCCGGGGCGGGGTGTGCCGGACCGGGCGGCGCAGGTGCTCGAGGCCTTCGTCCACGGCTCGGGGGCCTGACGCGTGGAAGCCGCCCTCCCCGTGCCGGCCGCGGCCGCCGCCCCTCCCCGGGCCGGGACGTGGCCGGCCCTGGTGGCCGTGTCGTCCGGCACGCTGGCGGGCGCCCTCGACGTCCTCGCCCCCTGGCAGGACGGGGGCGCGATTCTCGATGATCCCCCGGGCAGCGCCTCGGGTGACAAGGAGCGGTGAGATGACCATGACCCCCCCGGACGAGAGCGCAGTCCACGGAGGTGGCTCGGCCGGCGCCTCGGTCGGGGCGCCCGCGGCCCGGCCCGCCCCGCGCCCCCGTTCCCGGCGATGGATCGCGGGCGGCCTCGCGCTCGTCGTCCTCCTCGCGGGCCTGGCCTGGGTCCTGCGCGGCCGCTCCGGCGGCGGCGCGCCTCCCGCTCCCGACACGGCGCAACGGGTGGTCCCGGTGACCTCGGCCACGGTGATCCGCAAGGACGTGCCCACCTGGCTCGAGGGGCTCGGGACCGTCACCGCCTACCGGACCATCACGGTGAAGTCGCAGGTGGACGGCCGCCTCCTCGAGGTCCACTTCCGGGAGGGCGACGCGGTCCGCAAGGGGCAGCCCCTGGCCCAGATCGATCCGCGCCCGTTCGAGGTCCAGCTGCACCAGGCCGAGGGTGCGCTGGCCCGCGACGAGGCCCAGCTGCGCAATGCCCGCATCAACGAGGAGCGCGCCCGGCAGCTCTGGGACCGGCAGCTGAACGCCCGGTCGAACCTGGACGACGCCGTCGCGGCGGTGGGACAGCTCGAGGGCACGGTGGCGGTCGACCGGGCGGCCATCGAGAGCGCCCGGCTCAACCTCGACTACGCGCGGATCACGTCCCCCATCGACGGCGTCACCGGCGTGCGGCTCGTGGACCCGGGCAACCTCGTCCGCACCGTCGACGCGGGCGGGATCGTCGTCGTGACCCAGCTCGACCCCATCGCGGTGCTCTTCACGCTGCCCCAGGACGACCTTCCGCGCATCTCGGCGCGGATGCGCGAGGGCAAACTCCCGGTGGAGGCCTACAGCCGCGACGGCAACGCGCTGCTCGGCAAGGGACAGCTCGAGCTCGTGGACAACCAGATCAACCAGGCCACCGCGACCATCCGGCTGAAGGCGGTCTTCCCCAATCCCGGCCGCACGCTCTGGCCGAACCAGTTCGTGAAGGCCCGCCTCCTCCTCGACACGCGCCAGGGCGCCCTGGTCGTCCCCGCCACGGCGCTCCAGCGCGGCCCGGCCGGCGCCTTCGTCTACGTCATCGGGAAGGACGACACGGTGCAGCCGCGGCCGGTCCGGGCCGAGCCCCCGACCGGACCGATCGCCATCGTCGACGAGGGGCTCGAGGAGGGGGAGCGGATCGTCGCCGACGGGCAGGGACAGCTCCGCGCCGGCTCCCGGGTCTCCGCCCGCGATCGCCCGGCGCAATCCGGGAGCCCCGCCGGGCCGGCCGGCCAGCCGGGACCGACGGGTCCGGCGGCGCGATGAGCGTCTCCGAGCCCTTCATCCGGCGCCCGGTCGCCACCTCGCTCCTCACCGTGGGGCTCCTGCTCGCCGGCCTCATCGGCTACCGGCAGCTCCCGGTCTCGGCGCTCCCGCAGGTCGACTACCCGACCATCGTGGTCTCGACCACGCTGCCGGGCGCGAGCGCGGAGACGATGGCCTCGTCGGTGACCACCCCGCTCGAGCGGCAGTTCGGGCAGATGCCCTCGCTCAGCCAGATGACGTCGGTCTCGAGCTTCGGAACCTCCCAGATCACGCTCCAGTTCGAGCTCGACCGGAACATCGACGCCGCCGAGCAGGACGTGCAGGCCGCCATCAACGCCGCCACCAGCCTGCTCCCGCCCACGCTCCCGGCGCCGCCCAGCTACAGCAAGAGCAACCCCGCCGACGCGCCCATCCTCACGCTCAGCGTGAGCTCGGAGACGATGCCCATCGACCAGGTGGACGACGTCGCCGACTCGATCCTGGCCCAGAAGATCTCCCAGGTGGCCGGGGTGGGCCTCGTGACCATCAACGGCGGCCAGAAGCCGGCGGTCCGCGTCCAGGTCGACCCGAGCGCGCTGGCCGGCGCCGGCCTCAGCCTGGAGGACGTGCGGCAGATCCTGTCGCGCGCCAACGTGAACCAGCCCAAGGGCAACCTCGACGGGCCCCGCCAGGACTACACGCTGGCCACGAACGACCAGCTCGGCCGCGCCGCCACCTTCCGCCCCCTCATCCTGGCCTTCCGCGGGGGCGCGCCCATCCGCCTCCGGGAGGTGGCCGACGTCGTCGACGGCGTCGAGAACGCGCAGCTCGCCGGGTGGGCCGACGACCGCGTGGCGGTCATCCTCAACGTGCAGCGGCAGCCCGGCGCGAACGTCATCGAGGTCGCCGAGCGGGTGAAGGCGCTGCTCCCCCGCCTGGAGACGGCCATCCCGCGGGCCGTGGAGGTGAAGATCCTCACCGACCGGACCCAGACCGTCCGGGCCTCGGTCGACGACGTGCAGTTCACGCTCCTCCTCAGCGTCGTGCTGGTGGTGGCGGTGATCTACGTCTTCCTGCGCAGCCTGCGCGCCACCGTCATCCCCGGCGTGGCCGTGCCGCTCTCCCTCATCGGGACCTTCGGCGTCATGTACCTGGCCGGCTACAGCCTGAACAACCTCTCGCTCATGGCGCTCACCATCTCGACCGGCTTCGTCGTCGACGACGCCATCGTCATGATCGAGAACATCTCCCGCTACGTGGAGGAGGGCGACCCGCCCTTCACCGCGGCGCTGAAGGGCGCGAAGCAGATCGGCTTCACCATCGTGTCGCTCACGGTCTCCCTGGTGGCCGTGCTCATCCCGCTCCTCTTCATGGGCGGCATCGTGGGGCGCCTCTTCCGGGAGTTCGCGGTGACGCTCAGCATCGCCATCGGGGTCTCGGCGGTGCTCTCCCTCACCCTCACCGCCATGATGTGCGCCTACCTGCTGCGCCCCCACGAGAAGCCCACCCGGCTCGCCGCCGCCTTCGAGCGCGGCTTCGACCGGACGCTCGGCCTCTACGACCGCTCCCTGCGCGTCGTGCTGCGCCACCAGCCGGCAACGCTGGTGGTGACCATCGCCACGCTCCTGCTCACCGGGGTCCTCTGGGTGGTCATTCCCAAGGGCTTCTTCCCCCAGCAGGACACCGGCCTCGTCATCGGGGTCTCCGAGGCCCCCGCCGACGTCTCCTTCGAGGCCATGCGCACCCGCCAGATGGCGCTGGTGGACGTCGTGCGCGCCGACCCGGACGTGGTCTCGGTGGCCTCCTTCATCGGGGCCGACGGGACGAACGCCACGCCCAACAGCGGGCGGCTCTCCATCGGGCTGAAGCCCCGCGAGGAGCGGCAGGCCAGCGCGGCAGAGATCATCGAGCGGCTCCGCCCCCGTCTCGCGGCCGTGCCCGGCATCTCCCTCTACATGCAGCCGGTGCAGGACCTCCAGATCGACACCCGGGTGAGCCGTACCCAGTACCAGTACACGCTCGAGGACGCCGACGGAGCCGAGCTCGACGCCTGGGCCCCGCGGGTCCTCGCGGAGCTCCAGAAGCTCCCCGAGCTCCAGGACGTCGCGAGCGACATGCAGGCCGCCGGCCTCCAGGCCCGCCTGGTCATCGACCGCGACACCGCCTCGCGCCTGGGGATCACGCCCCAGGCCATCGACGACATCCTCTACGACGCGTTCGGCCAGCGGCAGGTCTCCACCATCTTCACCCAGCTCAACCAGTACCGGGTCATCCTCGAGGTGAAGCCGGAGTTCCAGCGCGACCCGGCGGCGCTGGCGCACGTCTACGTCCCGACCGCCGGCGGGGACCAGGTGCCCCTCTCCGCCTTCACCCGCTTCGAGTCGGCGCGGACGCCGCTCGCCATCAGCCACCAGGGGCAGTTCCCGGCGGCGACGCTCTCCTTCAACCTCTCCCCGGGCGTGTCGCTGGGCCAGGCGGTGGACGCCATCCACCGGGTGGAGCGGGCCATCGGCCTGCCGCCGGGCGTCCGCCCGCAGTTCGTGGGCACGGCGCAGGCGTTCCGCGAGTCGCTCTCGACGGCGCCGGTGCTGGTGCTGGCGGCGCTGGTCACGGTCTACATCGTGCTCGGCGTGCTCTACGAGAGCTACATCCACCCGGTCACGATCCTCTCCACGCTGCCGTCGGCCGGCGTGGGGGCGCTGCTCGCGCTGCTCCTCCTGCGCATCGACTTCAGCGTCATCGCGCTCATCGGGGTGGTCCTCCTCATCGGCATCGTGAAGAAGAACGCCATCATGATGATCGACTTCGCCCTCGAGGCGGAGCGCGAGCGGGGCGCCACGCCGGAGGAGTCGATCTACCAGGCCTGCCTGCTGCGCTTCCGGCCCATCATGATGACCACCATGGCGGCCCTCCTCGGCGGCCTGCCGCTGGCGCTCGGCACCGGGACCGGGTCGGAGCTGCGCCGGCCGCTCGGCATCTCCATCGTGGGCGGCCTCCTCATCTCGCAGCTGCTCACCCTCTACACGACGCCGGTCGTCTACCTCTACATGGACCGGGCGGCGCGCTGGCTCCGGCGCGCCCGGGCCGGCCGCGCGGCCCCTCCCGACCCCGCCGGGCCGTGAACCTCTCCGAACCCTTCATCCGGCGCCCGGTCGCCACCTCGCTCCTCGCGGCGGCCATCCTGCTGGCCGGCACGGCGGCCTACCTCGAGCTCCCGGTGGCGCCGCTGCCGAAGGTGGATTTCCCGACCATCTCGGTGAACGCCTCGCTCCCCGGGGCCAGCCCGGAGACCATGGCCTCGGCGGTGGCCACGCCGCTGGAGCGCCGCTTCGGGCGCATCGCCGGGATCTCGGAGATGACCTCCGTGAGCTCGCTCGGCTCGGTGGGCATCACGCTGCAGTTCGACCTCGACCGCGACGTGGACGCCGCCGGTCGCGACGTGCAGGCGGCCATCAACGCCGCCATGGGCGACCTGCCGCCCAACCTGCCCTTCCGGCCCGGCTACCGGAAGGTGAACCCGGCGGACGCCCCCATCCTCATCATCTCCCTCTCCTCGGAGACCCTCCCGCTCTCGCGGGTCTACGACGTCGCGAACAGCGTGATCGCCCAGAAGATCGCCCAGGTGCCCGGCGTGGGGCAGGTGTTCGTGGGGGGCGCGCAGGCGCCGGCGGTACGCGTGCAGGTCGACCCGGCGGCGCTCGCCGGGATCGGCCTGGGCATGGAGGACGTCCGCTCGCTGCTGGCCCGCTCGACGGTGGACTCGCCGAAGGGCTCACTCGCCGGCCCCGTCCAGGCCCAGAGCATCGCCGCCGACGACCAGCTGCCACGCGCCGAGCTCTTCCGCCCGCTCGTGCTCGCCTACCGGGGAGGGGCGCCGGTCCGCCTCGGCGACGTCGCCACCGTGATCGACGGCGTCGAGAACGCCCGGGTGGCGGCCTGGACCGACGGGAAGCGCTCCATCTCGATGTTCATCCGCCGGCAGCCGGGGGCGAACATCATCGAGGTGGTGGAGCGGGTGAAGGCGATCCTCCCGGAGCTCACCCGCGCGGTGTCGCCGGCCATCGACCTGACCATCGCCATCGACCGGAGCCAGACCATCCGCGCGTCGGTGCGGGACGTCGAGCTCACCCTGGTCCTCTCGGTGCTGCTCGTGGTGCTGGTGGTCTTCGCCTTCCTGCGCAGCGTCCGGGCCACCGTCATCCCGAGCGTGGTCGTCCCGCTCTCGCTCGTCGGCACCTTCGGGGCCATGTGGCTGCTCGGCTACAGCCTGAACAACCTCTCGCTCATGGCGCTCACCATCGCCACCGGCTTCGTCGTGGACGACGCCATCGTGGTGACGGAGAACGTGACCCGCTTCGTCGAGGCCGGGGAGCGCCCCTTCGACGCCGCGCTGAAGGGTGCGCGGCAGATCGGCTTCACCATCCTCTCCATCACCGCGTCGCTGCTCGCGGTCTTCATCCCCATCCTCCTCATGGGCGGCATGGTCGGCAGGCTCTTCCGCGAGTTCGCGGTGACCCTGTCGGTGGCCATCGCCATCTCGGCCGCCATCTCGCTCACGCTCACGCCCATGATGGCGGCGCGCCTGCTCCGGCCCGAGGGCGCGGCGCGGCACGGGTGGCTCTACCGGGTCACCGAGGGCTTCTTCCAGCGCCTGCTCGGCGCCTACGGCCGGAGGCTCGGCTGGGCGCTCGACCACCGGCGCCTCATGCTGGCCGTCACCGTCGGGGCCGTGATCGTCACCGGGATCCTCTTCGTGGTCGTCCCGAAGGGGCTCTTCCCCCAGCAGGACACCGGCATCGTCGCGGGCACCTCCGACGCGCCCCAGGACATCTCCTTCCCGGCCATGAAGGAGCGGCAGGAGGCGCTCAACGCCGTCGTGACGGCGAACCCGAACGTCGCCCACATGGTCTCCTTCATCGGCGGCGGATCGGCGCAGAACAACGGCTCCTTCTTCATCGGGCTGAAGCCGCGATCGGAGCGCAGCGCGAGCGCCGACGAGGTGATCGCGCAGCTCCGCCCGAGGCTCGCCCAGGTGCCGGGGATCGCGCTCTACCTTCAGGCGGTGCAGGACATCCGCATGGGCGGGCGCATCACGCGCACCCAGTACCAGTACACGCTCCAGGACGCGAACCTGGCCGAGCTGAACGAGTGGGCGCCGCGCATCTTCGAGAAGCTCCGGGCCCTCCCCGAGCTGCGGGACGTGAGCACCGACCAGCAGACCAACGCGCTCCAGCTCTCGGTCGACGTCGACCGGGACACCGCCTCCCGCCTCGGCATCCTGCCCCAGGCGGTCGACGACGCGCTCTACGACTCGTTCGGGCAGCGGCAGGTGGCGACCATCTTCACGCAGCTCAACCAGTACCGGGTGGTGCTCGAGGCGAAGTCCGAGCTGCAGGCGGACCCGGCGTCCCTCGACCGGGTCTACGTGCGCAGCGTGTCGGGCAACCAGGTGCCGCTCGCGGCCATCGCCCGCTACCGGCCGGAGCGCACGCTCCTCTCGGTGAGCCACCAGGGGCAGTTCCCGGCGGTCACCATCTCCTTCAACCTGGCGCCCAACGTGGCGCTCGGCCAGGCCATCGACGCCATCGAGCGGGCCCAGGCGGCCATTCGCGTGCCGGGCAGCCTGCGTGCCTCCTTCCAGGGCACCGCCCAGGCCTTCCAGCAGTCGCTCGCCAACGAGCCCATCCTCGTGCTCGCCGCGCTGTTCGCCGTCTACATCGTGCTCGGCGTCCTCTACGAGAGCCTCGTGCACCCGGTCACGATCCTGTCCACGCTGCCGTCGGCCGGGGTGGGGGCGCTCGTCGCGCTGCTCGCGACGCGGACCGAGTTCAGCGTCATCGCCCTCATCGGCATCATCCTGCTCATCGGCATCGTGAAGAAGAACGCCATCATGATGATCGACTTCGCCATCGAGGCCGAGCGGGAGGAGGGACTCTCCAGCCGGGACGCCATCTACAAGGCCTGCATGCTCCGCTTCCGGCCCATCATGATGACCACCATGGCGGCGCTCCTGGGCGGGCTCCCCCTGGCGCTCGGCACGGGGACGGGCTCCGAGGTGCGCCGCCCGCTCGGCATCGCCATCGTGGGCGGCCTGGTCTTCTCGCAGGCGCTCACGCTGTTCACGACGCCGGTGGTCTACCTGGCGCTCGATCGGTTCACGCGGTGGCGAAGGGTGCGCCAGGACGGCGACGGGGCCCTCCCCTAGCCTCCGGTCGTGGTCACCCTCCCGGAGACGGATCCGGCGGGAAGCGCGGTCCGCGACACCTTCACCTCGCTTCCGTCCAGGTTCATGAGGTCGGCCGCCACCGGCGCCGCGTTGCCCACGAAGCGGCCGTCCTGGATCGTGACCTGGGTCGCCTCGAGCTGCGAGGCCCGGCTGATGACGTAGACGGCCCCGCCGGCGTGCCCGGCCGCGTTGTCGGCGAAGAGCACGTCGGAGAATGCCTGGTGCGTGCCGTAGTCGGCGTACGCGGCGCCCCCGTCCACGCGGGCGCGGTTCCCGCGGAACGTGCATCGCGTGCAGGTGGTCTCGTCGCCCTCGCGATCCAGGAGCGCGCCGCCGTAGCCCGCCGCGTTCCGCTCGAAGACGGTGTCGGTGATGGTCAGCCGGGCCTTGCCGAAGGCGTAGATCGCGCCGCCCTCCAGGGCGTCGTTCTCCTCGAACCGGCAGCCGGCGATCCGCATCGTGAACCCGACCGCGGCGTCGTGGGGCAGGAAGGTCTTCCCGGCGTGGTAGGCGAGCAGTCCCCCGCCCTTGCCCTGGTAGGTGAGGCCGTCCGCCCTTCCGTCCCGGATGGTGAGACCGTCCAGGGTGGCGCCGTTCGCGCCGTACAGCACGTGCGCGTGGCGCTCGTCCGTCCCCGCGACCCGCGCGGACAGGACGGTGGGGTTCCTCGCGGGATCCCGCTCCGCGAGCGCCGTCTCCGTGCCGGCGAATCCGCCGTAGAGCCCGACGTCGTCGCGGAGGATGAACGCGGCGATCCGGGACCTATCGAGCTTCCCCGGTGCGTACGTCCCGGCCTTGATCCACACCTGCGCCCTGGACGACGCGGCCTGGTCGACGGCCTGCTGGAGATCGCGGTAGGCGGTCGCCCACGACCGTCCGTCCGGCCGCGCGGCGGGGGAGCCGGCGTCCACGTGGACCACCGGTCCCGAGGCGGCTCCGGCCTTCGCCGCGGGCCGCGTGTACTCGCCCTGGTACCGGACGGCGCCGCCCTTGCTCGCGTAGAAGGCCGTGAGCTTGCGAACGAGCGGGTTCGCGAGCAGCCGCTCGCCGTCGAGGTCCTTGCGGTAGCCCGGCGTCGTCTCGGTCCACGCCCCCAGGTCGGCCGGGGTCAGGGTGCCCTCGAGGTTGCTCATGGGGATGAAGTCCCGCAACGGGAGGGTCTGCCCCGCCGGGGCCCGCGAGCCGAGTGCCGCCACCAGGTCCTCGTGCCAGCTGTACACGTCGTCGGTCACCGACCCGATGAGCAGCGGGTCGTTGTTGGCGCCGGTGCCCTGGTAGAGCCCGCCCCCGAGCCCGCTGCTCGCCTGGTTGTCCCGGATCGTCACGTGCACGAGCAGCGGCGACGACCCGCCGTCGTTGCCGATGGCACCGGCGCTCACGGCGCGGTTCCCCTCGAAGAGCACGTTGAGCAGCGTCGGCGAGGCCGCGAAGTCGTTGTAGAGCCCTCCGCCCTTGTCCTCGCTGCGGTTGCGCAGGAACGTGCAGTTCACGAAGACCGGCATCGCGCCGAGGTCGTTGCTCACCGCCCCGCCGCGCATCGTGGCCGAGTTCCCCACGAATTCCACGCCGACGAACCGGGCCTGCGTCGCGGTCGCCTTCTGGTAGTTGTAGACCGCGCCACCCTTCGCGGAGTGGTTGTCCTCGAAGGTGCAGTTCCGGACCGTCGGGCTGACGAGGACGTTGCGCATGCCGCCGCCGACGTTCATGTCGTCCTTCTCGATGTCGGCGGGGACGAGGTGCATGCGCGCCTCGTCCGTGGAATACGCGCCCCGGATGGTGAACCCGTCCAGGACGGCGTCGTCCGCGCCCCGGACGATGGTGATGGTGTTCCTCGTCCGGTCCCCCTTGCCGATCTCGCCGCTCAGGATGATCCGGTTCCTCCGGTGATCCCGCTGGTCCAGCCGGGTCTCGCTTCCGGCGAATCCCCCGTAGACGGCCACGCCGGCCTCGAGCCGGAAGGAGGCCGTCCGGTCGGCCGGATCGGGATGGTAGGTGCCCCGGGCCACCCAGATCTCGTCGCCGGCCCGGGCCTTCCCGAGCGCCGGCTGGAGCGATTCGAACGCGGTCGCCCAGCTCCTCCCGTCGCCGCCGGGACCCTGGCCCGCCTGGGCGACGTGCCAGACGTCCCTGGCCCCCGCGGTCGAGTGGCACGCCACGGCGAGGATCGCCGCGGCGACGAGCTTCCTCGGGCTGGACATGGGGTCGACCTCAGCGCCGGTACGGGTTCGCGGTTCGTGAATGGAGCGCCTCGAGCGCCGCACGCGCGAGCGCCGGGTCCCGGAAGGGGGCGCCCCCCGGGTCGGCTCCCGCCGCGGGCGGGAGATCGGCGGGGAGCGGCTTGCCCGCGCAGGCGGTCTCGCGCGGGGGTTCCGTGCCGGAGAGCAGGTACGCGCCCACCGGCACGTCGATGCACGGGTTGCCGTAGGGGATCGAGATGGCGTGGGTGATCTCGCCCTCGAGCTGCAGCATGCGGGCGTTCGGCAGCGCGGCCATGCTGACCCGCGCACCCTCGAGCGGCGTCTGCGGGTCGAGCTGCGACTGGATGACGAGCAGGGTTCCGGCGCGCGTCGCCGCCTCCAGGGCCGGCCGCGCCACCGACGGCCCGCCCCAGTACAGGCACGGCATCATCGAGAACACCCCGCCCGCGAAGGGGTACTGCGCGGAGAGCCGCCCCAGCTCCGCTTCCCAGGCCGGGACGTCGCGGGTCATGGCGGCGTCGTCGCAGGTGATGGTCCACTGCGCGGCCGGGCTGCCCGCGAGGTCCACCGGGGACCGGTCGCGGCGCATCGCCGAGAAGTACTCCGCCCGGAGCGCCTGCGCGTGCGCCCGCGCCTCGGCGTCGGCGGGAGGCTGCGGCGAGAAGGTGGCCGCGTCCACGAGCGCCGCGACCTCCGCCTCGGTCGCGAGCGGGTGGGCGTCGAGGATCCCCTGGAGCACCTGGCCCGCCCGGAGCGCCAGCACCGCCGAGTCGGCGGTCCGCGCGGCACCCATGAGACCCGTCATGAGGCCGGTGGTGGCGCCCTGCAGCTCGATGGACAGGGATGGGTGCACCGCGCGGATCGCGTCCGCGTCGGCGCCCAGGCCGAAGAGGTCCGGGTGGCGAGCGGCGTACGGGGCGAGGACGTCGTCGAGCACGCGCTGCATGCCGGCCGCCTGGCGCAGGTAGGCGTCCGGCAGCGTTCCGGTCAGGTCGAGCAGCCCGCCGAGCACCATGCTCCCCACGCGATCCGGGAAGCGGCTCGCGTACCAGGAGCCGAGCCAGGTCCCGTAGGAGTAGCCCCAGTAGTTTAGCTTCTCGTCGCCGAGCAGGTGGCGCACGAGGTCCATGTCCTGCGCGGTGGCCTCGCTGTTCACGAACGGGGTGAGCGGGTTCTTCCGGCAGGAGCCGGCGACGAGGCGGGCCTGGTCCCGGATCGCGGCCAGGTTGGCGTCGCCACGATCCCGGGTGGGGTTCGCGACGAAGGGCTGCAGCTCGTTCGACCCGCAGTACGTACGGGTGCTCGCCCCGACGCCGCGCGGGGAGAAGCCCACGAGGTCGAAGGCCCGGGACACCTGCTTGAACGGGGCACCGGACGGATCGTCCGGGTTCGCGCCCGTCCAGAGCGTCCCGTAGAGCACCGCGAAGAGCAGGCCGTCGTCCCCCGGGCCCCCGGGGTTGAAGACGATCGCGCCCTTCCGCGGCACGCCTCCCTCGGCCGCGACGCGCAGCAGGGCCACGACCGCCTCTCCCCGCGCGGGGTCGGCGTAGTCGAGGGGAACGCGCATCGTCGCGCACCGCGCGCGCGGCCCCAGCTGCACGAGGAACCCGCCGTACCCGGACGGGAGGATGGTGGGGTCGCACTCGGCCCAGGTGAGCGCCTGGGTCCGGTACGGGGTGAGCGGATCGCCGGTCGAGCTGCCGCAGGAGGTGGCGAACACCGCGAGGCCGGCGACGGAGAGGGAGAAGAGCGTCGGTCGAAGGTGTCGGGGCACGGGTGTCCTCCGGCATCGGCGCCCCCCGACGCACGCGCCTCGATCGAGTATGCGTCACCCGCGCCCCTCCGGCGCATCCCCGTGGGGTCACGCCTCTCCGGGGGCACCGGTCACCCCTTCGGGAGCTTCAGCCGGTCGAGCAGCGCGGCGTGGCGTGGGTCGCCGCGGAGCGGCTTCAGGAAGGGGTCGAACAGGAAGTACATGAGCCCGGCGTCGTGGTGCTCGGCCGCGACGCCGAGCCATTCGAAGGCCTCGTCGATCTCGCCGCGCCAGGCGTGGATCTGGGCCACCTGGTAGGCGCCGGCCACGACCGTGGGACCCGCGAGCACCACCTCCAGGCTCCGGCGCGCCGCCACGGCGTCGCCGAGGGCGTGATCGACCATGGCGTCGCCGACCGCGCTGAAGAAGGTGTTGCTCGACCGGTGGAAGGCCGCGCGAGCCTCCGCGAGCCGGCCCTGGAGCAGGAGGGCGAAGCCCAGGTTGCGCGCCGCCCGGCCGTGGTTCGGGGCGATCTCCAGCGCTCGTCGCGCCGAGGCCTCGGCCAGCTCGAGCTGGCCCGTACCCAGGTAGACGGCGCTCAGGTTCACGGGAATCTCGGGCGAGAGCGGATCGAGCGACGCCGCCTGCTGGTTCACCGCGATCGCCTCCGAGAGGCGCCCGGCCTGGGCGAGCAGCGTGGCCTGCATCGCGAGGACCTCCGGGCTCTGCGGGCTCAGGGCTCGCGCGCGCTCGATGTCGGCCTGTGCACCCGGGAGATCCAGCTGGATGGAGTCGCGGACCAGTGCCCGGGCTCGGTAGCCCTGCGCGAGATCGGGCGCCAGGGCCACCGCCCGGTCCGCCGCCACGACCGCCGCCGGGAACTCCTTCGCCTGCTCCCCGGACTGGGCCGCCTGGTCTCCGTGCCAGAAGAGGGCCGTCGAGAGCGCGGCCCACGCCAGCGCGTACCCGGGATCGATCTCGACCGCCTTCTGGAAGTTCTTCACCGCCTCCCGGAACGCCTCCCCGGTTCCCCGCGACATCTGGGCCGTGCCGAGCAGGTAGGCGTCGTGGGCACGCAGGTCGACCGGCCGCGTCGGGGACGCCGCGCCGGGAAGGAGCTTCAGGCGCAGGGCGGCCACGACCGCCTGCGCGATCTCCTCCTGGAGGGCCAGGACGTTGGCGAGATCCCGGTCGAACGTCCTCGACCAGAGGTGGAAGCCGTCGGCCGTGCGGACGAGCTGGGCGGTGATCCGGACCTGGTCCCCCGCGCGTCGCACGCTACCCTCCAGCACGGTCGCGACCCCCAGCTTGTGACCGATGCCGCGAAGGTCCTCGTTCCTACCCTTGAAGGAGAACGAGGACGTCCTGCCGCAGACGTGCAGCCCGTCCACCTGGGCCAGGGCGTTCAGGATCTCCTCCGCCATGCCGTCGGCGAAGTACTCCTGATCGTGCCGCTCGCTCATGTCCGCGAACGGGAGGACCGCGATCGAGGCCCCGGCGGCCTCCTCGGCGGGTGCGGAACCGACGCCGGCCCCCGGCTCCGGCGATCCGACACCGGGCGCGATCACCCGGGTGCGCTCCCGGAACAGGTACCAGGCCCAGCCGGGAACGGAGAAGAGCGATCCCAGGCCGATGAGGAGAAGCGCCGTCCGCAACCTTCGCGCGGGAGTGGACGGGTTCGCGGACGTCGAGGGCGTCCGCTCCACGCCGCCCGGCCCCACGTCGAAGATCCATGCGAGCACGAACGTCGCGGGGAACCCCAGTCCCAGGACGACCACCACCAGCGTGAGCGTCCACTCCGGCAGGTGGAGCCCGTGCATGACGGGCTCGTAGACCTGGAGGATCGCGAAGGAGAGGATGCCCCAGCCGACCACGGCGCGGACCACCCTCCGCCGCTTCAACTCCGAGACGAATTCGCCGAAGCTGGACAGGCACCCTCCGCTCGCCGTGCCCGGGGAACATAGGCGCGGCCCGGGGCCGTCACAAGCCGCGGTCCACCACCGGGCTCAGTCGATCCGGCGGCGCCAGGACGGGTGGCGGTCGACGCCCGGGCGGTCCACGCGCAGGAGCTCGACCCCTTCCGGCGTGAGCACCCGCACGTCCAGCTCGATCCCCTGCTCCACGATCACGGCGATGGCGTCTGCGCCCGGGTGCCAGGAGGGATTTCCCACCCGGCCGGCGACGGGAAGGAAGCGCGGCGTGCCCCCGTCCGCCCCGACGATTCCGACCACCCGCGTCCCGGGACCGTTCCGCTGGAACGCGACCCGGGTGCCGTCCGGCGACCAGCTGGGGAAGTAGTCGTCGCCCTCACCCCGGGTGAGCTGCACGGCCTCGCTCCCGTCGGGACGCATCTTCCAGATGGCGATGTCGCCCCCGCGGTACGACGTGAACGCGATCCACCTGCCGTCGGGCGACCAGGCGGGCGTGACGTCGGTGACGCCGGCTCCGGCGGCGAGCGTCAGGTTCGTCACCTGGGCGAGCGCGGTCCCGATGACGTCGGCGACCAGGATGTCCGACACGACGTCGTCTCGGTCGCTCGTGAAGACGATGCGGCCTCCGTCCGGGGACCAGGTCGCCTCCCGCTCGTAGCTGAAGGTCGTCCCGTCGAAGCGGACCGGGGCGTCCGCGCCGGCGGTCAGGATGGCGAGGTAGGGCGGCTCGACGTCGGAGCCCGGCGCCTGGATGACGACGCGGGCCCCGTCCGGGGAGGCGACGGCGCGGTGCCCGTCCAGGGCGGGCACGTGCTCGGCCGGGACGGTCGACGGGAGCCGGACACGGAAGACGGGGCTCCGACCGTCGACGGTGTCCCCGTCGAACAGGAGATCGTGGGTCCTGGGGAGCTGCCCCGCGGCCCCGGGCGAGGGATTCGAGCCGCAGCCTGCGGACCCGGAGACGAGCACGGCGAAGCCCACGGTAACGAGGACGGATTTCCGCATGACGGGACGATCTAAGCGCGGCTTGTGGCGGCGCATCCCGCTCGTCCGGATTCCTTAGCGGACGCTCATACTTGGCCCGATATCGGTTTTTGTTTGCACCCCGATTGGTGTCCCGTATCCTCGGGACACGCGATGCCCCCGATGGGGCGTTCGTCACCAAGGGACGCCGATGACCACCCAGGACTGCTTCCAGACCGCGACCCGGATCGAGACCCTCCTCCGAAATCTCAACCTCGGCCTCGCGCGGTGCTTTCGCGCGGACCCGCCGGCGGCCGCCGCCTTCCGCACCCTGGCGGCACGCGTGGAGCAGCGTGCGCTGCGCATCCGCCTCCTCGCGCTGCAGCGCGGAGGCAATGCCCGGAGCGGGGACACGCTCGAGCGATTGTCCGCGGACCTCGTCACCGTGCTCGTCGATCTCTCGGCGCTGGCCGTGAACGTCCGGAACGACCCGAACCAGGGCTCGGGCTACCGGATGCTGAAGCAGGTCATCGACGCCGACCGTCGCTGCCACGCGGCCCACGCGGCGGTCCTCCGGCGCAGCGCCGATCCCGTCGTGCTCGGGCTCTTCTCCGCCCTGGCCCGGCAGGACGTCGACAACGAGCGGCTCCTCGGACGCGTCCAGGAGGCCTCGCGCCGCGGGAGGCCGTTCCACCCCGCGCGCCGGTCCGCGCATGCCCCATCGTGGACGGGGGGCGGGTCGTTCGGTGTCGCCTGGCGGGCGCGCGAAGGCGGGCACGCATCCGCGCCCTCGCAGTCGGCCTGACCCGCAGGGCCCGCCCGTACCGGACGACCCTCCGGACCGCGGGTCCCTTCGTCCCCCCCGCGCACGCAAGCGAACGCTGGCCCCCAGATTTCCCCGGCGCGGCCCTCGTCCGCCGGCATCGATGTGCGCGTTCCCGGCATGCGATCCAGCTCGACCCGGTCCGCGGCCGGGGGACGATCGTCCAGGGGGGCCCGACACAGGCACGGAAAGGCACACGCGATCCCGCCGCGGCGACGGTGACCCTGCCTGGACGCGGAACGAGAAGCGAACGACGCACGGAGCGACATGGAGGCGAACGTGAAGAACTCGACGCATGCGCTGCGGTTGGAAATGACCATCGGTGTCGTGGCGATTGGATTGTCTATCGGGGCCTGCGGGAGTGCCGCGCCCCCGTCCGCGTCGGAGCAGGGCCTGGCCCGGGCGGCCCCGGCGCCCGGCGGGCCCCCTGCGGTGACCGTGTTCGCCACCGGGCTCGACAACCCGCGTGGCCTCAAGTTCGGCCCGGACGGCTTCCTGTACGTGGCGGAAGGTGGTGTCGGCGGGTCCCGATCGACCGTCGGCCTGTGCGATCAGGTCCCCGAAGTCGGTCCGTACACGGGCAGTCCGGACGGGGCGCGCATCTCGAAGATCGACCGGAACGGCGCACGGACGACCGTCGTCGAGGGCCTTCCTTCCAGCCAGACCAGCGCCGCGTCCGGGAGTCTGGTGAGCGGCGTGGCCGACGTGGCCTTCATCGGGCGGGACCTGTACGCCCTCGTGTCCGGAGCGGGCTGCTCCCACGGCGTGGCAGGCACGACCAATGGCGTCCTGCGCGTCGCCCGGGACGGCGTGGTCACACCCGTCGCCGACCTGAGCGCCTTCTACAAGGCGAACCCGGTCGCACACCCGAACCCGGGCGACTTCGAGCCCGACGGGACGCCGTACGCCATGGTCGCGGTCCACGGGAATCTCTTTGTCGTCGAGCCCAACCACGGCGAGCTGGACCGGGTGACGCGGAAGGGCGGCATCGACCGGGTCGTCGACATCTCCGCCAGCCAGGGTCACATCGTCCCCACCGCCATCGCCTACCGCGACGGCGACTTCTACGTCGGCAACCTGAACCCGTTCCCGATCGTCGACGGATCCTCGAAGGTGCTCCGGATCACGAGGGGCGGCGAGATCCAGGTGTTCGCCGACGACCTGACCACCGTCCTCGGGCTGGCATTCGACGACGAGGGCCGGCTCTACGTCCTGGAGAACACGACCGGCAACCCCTTCCCCACGCCGGACACCGGACGGATCGTGCGCATCGACGAGAACGGGAACAGGAAGGTCGTCGCCTCCGGCCTGTTCCTCCCGACCGGCATGACGATGGGGCCCGACAGGAACCTCTACGTCTCGAACGTCGGATTCGGGCCGCCTCCGGTGGGCCTCGGCCAGGTAATCCAGGTCCGGCTCGACGACGACTAGGACTGCGCCCGGATCGAGCGTGACGCGACACTCCCGGCCCGACTTGCACTAGGATCGTGGCCGGATGGGATCCGAGAAGAGGCGAGACCGCCGGTACCGGTTCCAGATGCCCGCCACGCTGGTGCGCGGGAAGAAGAGCTTTCCGGTCCTCACCGGCGACGTGGGCTTCCGCGGGGCACTGCTCCGGACGGACGCCCCGCCGCCGCTCCGGGAGCTGGTCCTGATCCAGTTCGAGCTTCCGCCCGGCGGCGAGCCTCTCGAGGTCCACGCCATGGCCGTCTGGAACGTCCCGCCGGGGAGGGAGAGCCGGACCCCGGGCGTGGGCGTCCAGTTCTACGCCGTGCCGGTGGAGGTGCAGAAGCGCTGGAACGAGTTCATCCGCTGGGTCTCGAAGCACCATCCCGAGGCCGAGGTGAAGATCGTCCCGCCGGCGCCGGGTGTCCCCGATCCCGTCCACCGGCACTTCGAGCGATTCGAGGTGGGCCTCCCGGCGCAGGTGACCTCGCCCGACGGAACGGAGGCTCTCACCACGCGCTACGTGTCGAGAGGTGGCGCGTTCCTGCGTACCGCCCGTGCATTCGAGCCCGGCGCCGAGCTGCAGCTCGTCCTCTCCCACCCCGGTACCGGAGCCCAGGTCGCGACCCGCGCCGTCGTCCGGTACCGCGAGCGCGATCCGGCGCGGGCCGGCGTCGGCGTGGAGTTCGTCGGGCTCCTGGACGGAAAGCGGGACGAGATCATGCGGATGGTCTCGGCCGCGCTCGGGCCGGAGCCGGTCGAGGTCCCCATCGTCGTCGCGCCGGACGACCCGCTGCTCACCGCGGCGCGCCAGGACACGGACCTCTTCGCGGGCGTGGACCTCGAGAAGTAGCCGCGCGCCCCGGAACGCCGGGGCGACCCTACGACTCGACCCGGTTCCTTCCCGCACCCTTGGCCCGGTAGAGCGCCTCGTCCGCCTGCTTGAGCAGGGACTCGGCCTCGACCCCCGCGACCCGGGCGGCGGCGGGAACCCAGGTGGCCAGGCCCGCGCTGATGGTCACCTTCAGGGCCTTCCCGGCGTGCTCGACCCGGAGCGCCTCCACGGCGGCACGGACCCGCTCCGCGAGCACCCGGGCCCCGGCCGCGTCGGTCTCCGGAAGGACGGCCAGGAACTCCTCTCCTCCCCAGCGGCCCGGGACGTCCGACACCCGGAGCGCCGAGGCGATGGCCCCCGCCACCGCGCGAAGCACGGCGTCCCCGGCGTCGTGCCCCTCCGTGTCGTTCACCGCCTTGAAGTGGTCCACGTCGAGGAGCACGACCGAGATCGGCCGGCCGTACCGGACCGAGCGTCCCAGCTCCTCCCGGAAACGGTCGCCCACGTGGCGCCGGTTGGCGAGCCGGGTCAGCTCGTCGGTGAGCGCGAGCTCGCGGATGCGCGCCTCGGCGGCGCTCAGCTTCGACCGGAGCCCGGTCACGAGCCGCCCGATGACCACGACCAGGAGCGCGCCGGTGAGGAGGAAGAGCGCGGTCACCGTCCAGCGCGTTCGCCGGATGGCCGCCTCCGCGTCGGACATGCCGAATCCCACGCTGATGCCTCCGCGGACGTCCCCGACGACGTACCCCTGCTTCGCATGGCAGGCGAGGCAGCTCTCCTCGACCCGCAGGGGCGCCATGTACCGGAACCAGGGAGTGCCATCCCGGACGTCGCGGAAGGTGGCCTCGGCGAGTCCCGACTCGAAGCGCTGGAGCGCGTCCCGCTCGAACGCGTCCGGGGCGTTCCCGGGGTTGAGCGGCTTCAGGCTGGTGATGTGGAACCGGAAGGCGCCCTGCCTCTCGGCCACCTCGGAGATCTCCCGCGTCATGAGCGCCGGGTTCTTCAGCGTGTAGACGGTCCCGTCCGTTGCCGTCCGATCGGGGTTCTCCAGGTAGGGGTTGGAGACGACGCCGAGCCGCTTCTCGACGAGCACGCCGCCGTGGGCCGCGGCCCACCTTCGCGTGAGCACGATGGAGTTGAAGAGCGCGCGCCCACGGGAGACCAGCTCCGCCTCGACCGCGTGCTGGCTGCTGAGGGCGACCCCGGTGAAGGCGGCCGAGACCGCGAGCAGCACCACCAGGGTCAGGCTCACGAGGAACCCGCGCCAGTGGCCCGCTCTGGGAAGGGATCCGGCCATGGATGATTCGGTGAGAATCCTATCAGGCTCGTGATCCGCGCCGGGACCGACCCGGCGCCGAGCCCAACCGGGACGCGTACCCCGTCCGGGACTCACCGCGTCGTTCCCGGGCCGTGCTGCGCCCCCGCCCGCCCCTCCATGGACCGCCACCGGGCGAACGCGGATACTCCGGTCCTGCATGCACGACGCCGCACCGGATCCCGCCTCGCCCGCGACGGCCCCCGGACCGTGGAAGCTCGCCCTCGCCGCCGCGGTCGCGGTGGGTGCCTACGTTTACGGGCTCGACTCGATCAACGCCCCCACCATCGGCGACGAGCCGCTCTACCTCCAGATCGCGCGGGTCACCGCCTCCTACGGCCACTGGCTCCCGCTGCGCTCCGAGTCCGGGATCAACGACACCAAGCCGCCGCTCCTCTTCTGGCAGGGCATCGTGTCCACGCGCTGGGGCGCCGCCTGGGACCTGTGGCACGTCCGCCTCCCGGTGGTGGCGACCAGCCTCGTCACCGCGCTCGTCGCCGCCGCGCTCGCCGCCCGCATCGCCGGCCGCGCCGCCGGGCTCCGCGCCGCGCTCGTCTTCCTGGGCTTCCTCTCCACCATCCAGCACGGAAGGCCGTTCCTCACAAACGCCGGCGAGACCCTCTTCCTCTTCCTCCCGCTCCTGCTCGTGCATCGCCGCGAGCGGACCGGCCCGCTCCTGGCGCTCGTGTGCGGCCTGTCGTTCGGCGCCGCGGCGCTCTTCAAGGCCTTCTTCCTCGTGGTCCCGGGCACCTTCGCGCTCACGCTGGTGCTCCTCCGCCGCGACGGGTTTCACCCCGGCGCGTTCCTCCGGCGGCGGGCGCCGTTCCTCGCCATCTCCTCGGCGGTGGGCTTGCTCGCCTTCGCCCTCTGGCCCGCGGTGGATCCCCGCCCCGACCTGATCTGGTCGCAGTTCGTGCTGGCGGAGAGCGCCCGCAAGCTCCGCTACGCCACCTTCCTCCCCGGCCTGCTCTCCGGCGAGGACGCCATCTGGGAGATCTGGCTCGGCTCGATCAAGAACGCCGGGCTGTACGTGCCGCTCGTGATCGCGCTCCTCGTCGACCTGTGGCGGCGGCGACGCGCGCTCTCGCCCGACGAGAAGGAGCTCTGGCTCTACGTGCTCGCCTTCCACCTCGTCTACTCGATCCCCACCCAGCGCCAGGCGAACTACCTGCTCCCGGCCATGGCGGCGCTCGCGGTGCTGCTCGCGCTGCGCTGGGACGCGCTCCCGCGGCTGGCCTTCCGGATCACGCTCGGGCTCCTGGCCGGGATCGGGCTCGCGCTGCCCGTGTTCGCGTGGCTCGTGGCGCGGCGGCTGGGCACCCCCACCTTCGGACCCGCGGCCTACCTGCTGCCGGCCGCGCTCGGCGTGCTCGCGCTGGCCGGGGTGCGCGATGCCCGCTTCGGCCGCGAGGCCTTCCCGTACCTCGCGCTGCTCGCGCTCGCGGTGGGCAGCGCGGTGGTGGCACCGTTCCCCGGATCGTTCCCGCCGGACGTCGTCGCCCAGGTGCGAGGCCGGCCGGTGCTGGTGCCGGATCGATTCGCCCAGTCGCAGGAGCGCTACCGGTTCCTCCTCCCCGGCGCCGACGTGCGCGGCTACCCGTGCCCGGCCGGACCGGTGCGCTGCGCCCCTCCGCCGGCCGATCCGGGCACCTACGCCGCGCTCTTCCTCGACGCCGGTCAGCCGCTTCCCGCCGGGTGGGAACAGGTCGCGGAGCGGCCCCACTTCAAGGGACGCCACACCAACCGCCAGATCCTGGAGATCGCCGGGGGCAGGACCGAGCTGCTGGTCGAGCGGCTGGTGCTGGCCCGCGCGTGGCGTCCTCCGGACGTGCCGGCGAGGAACGGTCCATGACCGACGAGTCCCGTCTCGCCCGTGCGATCGCCACCGCGGTGATCGGCGTGGACACCCTCTGGGGCGGAGACGTCCTCGATCCGTCCGGCGCCGGCCGCTTCATCGCCGACTCCTGGTTCTCCGACCTGCCGCTGCCCGAGGCGTACCACCACCCGGCGGCGGCCCGCCTCCGCGAGACCGGCGGGGTTGGTTCACCCAGCGTCGATCCCGCCGCGGTGGATGCGTACCTCGCCGCCGTGGACGTCGAGCGGGCCGTCGAGGAGCTGGACGCGGCGGCGCGCGATCGGGGCGGCCTTCGCGGCGACTACCTGGCCGGGGAGGCCTCCTGCCTGCGGACCATGCTGGAGCTGGCGCGCGAGGTGCTCGGTCGCGGGCCGCCGGTGCCCTACGAGCGGTGCGTGCGCGACGCCTGCGGCGTGGCCCCCTCGCCGTCCCGCCCGGCGGAGCGGCGGGCCCAGGTCGCGGAGCTGCTCGCGCGGGCCGGGCACCCGTCGCGGGACCGCGACGGGCTGCTCGCCGCGGTGGACGCCTGGCGCGCCGAGCGACGGGTGCCTCGCCGCTCGATCCCGATGATCGCGGACGCCATCATCGCCCGGCTGGAGGACGGGACCCGGCGCCACCTGCTCCCGCACCTGCCCGGACCCCTGCGCGAGGTCCCGCTCGCGCGGGTGACCTTCCTGCCGCTCGAGGGTGCCTTCTTCTCCGGGTCCATGAACTACCTCGGCCGCTCGCGCGAGGCGGACGGCTCGCCCCGCTACGACGCCACCTACGAGCTCAACGTGGAGCTCGAGATCGCGGTGCCCGAGTTCGTGGACCTCGTCGCGCACGAGGTGGTCCCCGGACACGTGACCACCTTCGCGCTGCTGCAGGGCCTGCACGTGCAGGGCCGGGCCGGGTTCGAGGCCACCGTGGCCACCATGAACACGCGTGCCGCCACCCTGTACGAGGGGATCGCCAACAACGCGCTGCTCCTCTCCCTCGGGGTGACGTCCATCGACGCGCTCCCCGATCCCGACCTGCGCCTCGGCTCCCTCCTCGCGCGGCTCCAGGACGACGCCAAGAACCAGGCCTCCTGGCTCACCTGGGAGGAGCACCGGCCGCAGGCGGAGGTCGCCCGGGTGCTCCGCCGCGACTACCTCGTCTCCGAGGAGCGGGCCGGCAAGCTCTCCGGCGCCTGGGCTCGCCACCCGCTCCTCGGGCGAATGTCGTTGCCCGCCTACCGCGCCGGCACCGAGAAGGTGGCGGAGCTGCTCCTTCGCCACCCGCCCGCCCGGCTCGTCCCGGCCCTGTACGGCGTGAACGGGCTGGTGGACGTGGTGACCGTGGAGCAGGCCGTCGGATGAGCGGCGAGCCGCGATGCGACCCGTTAGGACGCATGACTGAACCCTTCGAAAAGGTTGGCAATTTCTCATGCGCATCGCGATCATCGGCTCCGGCCCGGCAGGCTTCTACGCCGCAGAGGCCCTCCTCAAGCGGACCGACACGACCGTGGAGGTCGACGTCTTCGACCGCCTTCCCACGCCCTACGGCCTCGTCCGCGGCGGCGTCGCGCCGGACCACCAGAAGATAAAGTCGGTGGCACGCGTCTTCGCGACGACGGCGGCGCGCCCCTCGTTCCGGTTCCTCGGCAACGTCCAGCTCGGGCGCGACGTCTCGGTGGAGGAGCTGCACCGGCACTACCACCAGATCGTCTACGCCACCGGCAACGAGGGGGATCGCCGCCTGGGGATCCCGGGCGAGGGCATCGCCCGCTGCACGCCTGCCACGGTCTTCGTGGGCTGGTACAACGGCCACCCCGACTACCGGAACGCACGCATCGACCTGTCGGTGCGGCGCGTGGCCGTGGTCGGGAACGGCAACGTGGCCCTCGACGTGGCGCGCATCCTGCTCCGCACGCGGGAGGAGCTGGAGCGGACCGACATCGCCGCCCACGCGCTCGACGCGCTCGTGCACAGCCGGGTGGAGGAGGTCTTCGTGCTGGGACGCCGGGGACCGGCCCAGGCCGCGTTCACCCCAAGTGAACTGGAGGAGCTGGGCGAGCTCGAGGCCGCCGACCTGGTGATCGACCCGGCCGAACTCGCCGACGGGGCGGTGCAGGGCGAGGAGGCCCGCAAGGGCAACCTGGACCTGCTGCGCGCCTACGCGGCGCGGCCACCGCACCCGGGGCGCAAGCGGCTCCACCTGCGCTTCCTGGTCTCCCCCACCGAGGTCGTACCCGGGCCCGACGGCCAGGTGACCGGCCTGCGCCTCGAGCGCAACCGGCTCGAGTCCCGGTCCGACGGCTCGCTGGTCGCGCGGGGCACGGGCGCGAGCGAGCTGCTCGAGGCCGGCATGGTCCTGCCGGCGGTGGGCTTCGCCGCCGAGCGCATCCCCGGCGTGCCCTTCGACGAGAAGGCCCGCATCGTCGCCAACCGGGACGGCCGCGTCGTGGACCCGGCCTCCGGGAAGGTGGTCCCCGGGGAGTACGTGGTGGGCTGGGCGCGCAGCGGCCCGCAGGGGCTCATCGGCGAGCACAAGCGCGCGTCGGCGCAGGTGGTGGCCCACATGGTCGAGGACGGCGCGGGACTGGAGGCGCGCGCGCTCCCCCCGCGGGAGGCCGTGGACGCCCTGCTGCGCGACCGGGGGGTGAAGCTGGTCTCCTTCCAGGACTGGAAGCAGCTCGACGACGTCGAGGTGGCCCGCGGCGCCCGCCGCGGCGCCCCGCGCGACAAGATCGTCGACGTGGACGCCATGCTGGCCATCCTGGGGCAGGCGACGTAGCCCCCGGGACGTCCCGGCAGGGTCCCCGCACCCCATCCGGGACGGACCCCGATCGGTGCCGGCGCCGGTGGTCCTTGACCCGGAGTGAGCGGCGGGCCGACGATCCGATCGAGGGGCGATCGGGACAGCGTGGCGGCCAGGGGCAACGAGACCGAGTCGAGGCGCAGTCGCGATCGCATCGATCGCGCCCGGCTCCGCCTGCTCGAGCGCGCGCCGGAGGCCTCCACGTCGGAGGTGCTGACCGCGACGCTCGACCTCGCCGAGGAGCTCACCGGGAGCAGCATCGGCTTCTTCCACTTCGTGGACGACGACCAGGCGGGCCTCACCCTCCAGGCCTGGTCCACCCGCACGACCTCCGTCATGTGCACGGCGAAGGGCGCCGGGTCGCACTACCCGATCGACCGCGCCGGCGTCTGGGCCGACTGCGTGCGGCTGGGCAAGCCGGTGGTCCACAACGACTACGCCTCCACTCCCGGGCGAAAGGGCATGCCGGCCGGGCACGCCGCGGTGACCCGCGAGCTCACCGTCCCGGTCTCCCGCGCGGGTCGGATCTGCGCCGTGCTGGGCGTGGGGAACAAGCCCACCGACTACGACGAGCGCGACGTCGCCGACGTGGCGATGCTCGCCGATCTCGCCTGGGACGTGGCGGCGCACAAGCGGGCCGAGGAGGGGCTGCGGATCCAGCAGCAGCGACTCGATCTCGCGGCGAGCGCGGGGAAGCTGGGGCTCTGGGACCTCGACCTCACCACGAACCAGGCCTGGCGGACGCTGCAGCACGACCGGCTCTTCGGCTACGAGACGCTCCAGCCGACCTGGGGTACCGGCGAGGCGCTCCGCCACGTGGTCCCGGAGGACCGACCGATCTTCGAGCGCGCCTTCGCCGAGGCCCTCGAGACCGGCCGCTTCCACTACGAGCTGCGCATCCAGCCGGCCGGCCTCCCCACCCGCTGGATCGAGGCCGACGGCGAGGTGTTCCGCGACGGGACCGGCAGGCCGGTCCGCATGATGGGCACGGTGAGCGACGTCACCGACCGCAAGCAGGCCGAGCTCTCGGCCCTGGAGGCGCACCACCGCGTGCAGGGGGAGAAGGACCTGCTCACCGCGCTGCTCGCCAGCATCGGCGACGAGATCTGGTTCGCCGACCAGGACGGCCGCTTCGTGCTCGCCAACCCGGCCGGCCTGGCCCAGTTCGGGCTGGAGGCCGCCGGCGGCGTGCCGGTCGCTGCCATGGCCCGGGCGCTCGAGGTGCTCCGGGCCGACGGCACGCCCCGGCCGGTCGAGGAGGCGCCTCCCCTGCGGGCGCTTCGCGGCGAGCGCGTGGTCAACGAGGAGGAGATCGTCCGCACCCCGGCCACCGGCGAATTGCGCAATCGGCTGGTCACGTCCACGCCGGTGCTGGGAGCGAACGGCGAGATCCTGGGGTCGGTCTCCGTGGTCGGCGACGTGACCGAGCGCCGGCGCGCCGAGGCCGCCCTGCGGCGGAGCGAGGAGCACTTCCGCCGGCTCTTCCAGTTCCTGCCGGTCCCCATCGCCTTCAACGACCCCGCCGG
The DNA here is from genome assembly GCA_037443385.1 of Anaeromyxobacteraceae bacterium. GTDB lineage: Bacteria > Myxococcota > Myxococcia > Myxococcales > Anaeromyxobacteraceae > CAIOAK01. The sequence continues at coordinate 2,829 of JBBIOL010000027.1, read as the reverse complement.
GAACGTCGTCGACCTGAACGCGCGCTTCACCGAGGTGCTCGGCTACACGCGCGAGGACATCCCCACGCTGGAGGACTGGTTCCGCCGGGCCTATCCGGACGAGGGATATCGCCACCACGTGATGGAGACCTGGGAGGCCGCCCTCCGTGCCTCCGGGAGCTCCGGCGTGATCGCGCCCGACGAGTACCGGGTGGCCACCCGGTCCGGCGAGGTCCGCACCATGCTCATCTCGGGCGCGACCATGGGCGAGAACCTCATCGTGGCCCTGCTGGACGTCACCGAGGCCCGGGCCCTGCAGGCCCAGCTGGCGCTGGCCTCGCGGCTCGCCGCCATGGGGAGGCTCGTCGCCGGCGTCGCCCACGAGGTGAACAACCCGCTCGCCGCGCTCATGGCCGACCAGGGCATCGCCCTCGAGCTGGCGAGAGAGATCCGCGACCGCATGCGCGGGACCGAGCCCGTCGATCGCCAGGGCGAGGCGCGGCTCCTCGACGACGTGGCGGAGGCGCTCGAGGAGGGGCAGGAGGGCGGGCAGCGCATCGCACGCATCGTGAAGAACCTGGCGGCCTTCGGCCGCCCGGACCCCCGCCGGACCCGCGTCCGGCTGGCCGGCGTCGTCGCCGACGCCATGCGCTGGCTCCCGGCCTCGGTGGCCCAGTCGGCCACCGTGTCGGTCGAGGACGGGGGAGCCGCGGACGTAATCGCCTCGTCCGGCCAGCTCGAGCAGGTGGTGGTGAACCTCGTGACCAACGCGGCCAAGGCCATGCCGGAGGGGCGGCGCGGCCTGATCCGGGTCCGCGTGGGCCCGGGCGGGCCGGGCATGAGCCGCCTCGAGGTCATCGACGACGGGCGCGGGATCGAGCCGGGCAACCTGGAACGGATCTTCGAGCCGTTCTTCACCACCCGTCCGGTCGGGGCCGGGCGCGGGATGGGGCTCGGGCTGGCCATCAGCCACGCCATCGTGCACGGGCACGGCGGGACCCTCACGGTCACGAGCGTCCCGGGCAAGGGATCGACCTTCCGCATGGAGCTGCCGGCCGCCCTCCCCGAGGCCTGACGCCCCGGGGTCCCGGAAATGCTACGTTCGGCGGCAGGGAGGCTCCCGTGCCCGTCGCCATCCAGGATCGGATCCCGCACAACCACTGCTTCGGCTGCGGGACGCTCAACCCGCGCGGCCTGCACCTCAAGTCCTTCGTCGACGGCGACGGCACGGCCTGCACCTTCCTGCCGAGCCCCGACCACATGGCCGGGCCGACCACCGTCCTCTACGGGGGGATCCTGGCCGCGGTGATCGACTGCCACGCGGTCTGCACCGCCATCGCCGACGCCTACCGGGCGGCGGGCCAGGAGATCGGGTCCGCGCCGCACCGCTGGTGCGTGACGGCCTCCCTGCGCATCGACTACCTCGCTCCCACGCCCATCGCCGGGCCGGTGGAGCTCCGGGCCCGCGTCCGCGAGACCCGCGGCCGCAAGCGGGTGGTGGAGTGCACGGTGCGCGCGGGGGGGCGGGAGACGGCGCGCGCGGAGGTGGTGGCCGTCGAGGTGCCGCCGGGCTGGGGCGAGGCTCAGAGTCCCAGGGAGAGCTGACCCCGCCCGGGCGAGGGAGCCGCGGCCTGCGGCCAGCCTCCCGTGAGCACCCGGGGGCGGTCGGCGTCGGCGAGGAGCCCCTCCGCGCGGAGCCCGGAGACCACGTCCCCGGCCGACGGCCCGGTCCGGCCGCGCGCCGCCGCCACCGCGAGCGCGTCGCAGACCTCGTTCACCGGGTGGCCGACGTGCCCGCGCACCCAGGCCCAGCGCACGCGGAGCGCGTCGGCACGGGCGGAGACGGCCTCGATGAGGTCCCGGTTCAGCACCGGCCCCCCGCTGGCGGTGCGCCATCCCTTGCGCCGCCAGCCGCCGATCCACCGGGTGAGCGCGTCGATCACGTAGCGCGAGTCGCTCGTGACCTGGACCGTGGCCCCCTCGGGGAGGCCCTCCAGCGCGTCGAGCACCGAGCGCAGCTCCATCCGGTTGTTGGTGACGCCGGAGGGGCCGTCGTCCACCCAGCGGGAACCGCCGAAGCGGATCGCCATCCCCTCCCGGTCGAGCACCACGAAGCCGGTGCCGCCCGGCCCTCCGGGGTTCGCGAGCGAGGAGCCGTCGGTGAAGGCGGCGAAGCGGGCGGGGACGGGTGGGCTCACGGCCGGGGAGACTACACCGGACCGGCCACGACGAGGGCGCGCGACCGGCAGAGCGGCGCGCACCGCCCGCACCCGGTGCACGCCCCGGCGTCCACCCGGGTGGACGCGCCGTCGTCGCGGAGGGCCGGGCAGGCGAGCGTGAGGCAGGATCCGCAGCGGTTGCAGAGCGGCTCGACGACGGCGAGGGGCCTCTCCCGCGCCCCGCCGCGGACGCAGCGGGCCAGGGCGAGCAGCACCGTTCCGGGCTCGTCGAGCGCCCGGCGGACGCGGGCCTCGGCGGCGCGCGCGTCCTCGAGGTCGAGCCAGCCGAACCGGGCGCCCGCGCGCCGGAGCTCCTCCTCCATGCGCAGCGAGCGAACCGGGGCCAGGCGATCGGCCACCACCACCATCCGCGCACCGGCCCGCCAGGCCGTCCCGAGGAGCCCCTCCCCTCCGCGACGGACGAGCCCGGCCACCCCGATCACGAGCCCCCACCGGCCCGGCGCCGGCCGCGGCTCCCGGTCGGCCGCCTCCTCGCAGCCGAGCGCGCCCTGCAGGCCGCCAGCCACAACCCCAGCCCGCGCTTCTACTGGGACTGGCGGTTGCGCCACAGCGAGCTGCTGTACCGCAAATTCTGCGGCACACCGCCGCTGGCGATGCTGGCCGGCTTGCA
>JBBIOL010000026.1:16435-38343 GCA_037443385.1 Anaeromyxobacteraceae bacterium | reverse complement strand
CCGTCGCTCCCGCCTCGTCTCCCGGGCCTTCGCCCGGGGCACCCGCGGCGGCCCAGCCACCTCCCCCACCCCGCCCGGCGACGCCCGGCCGTGCGCCCGCTCCGGCGGCCACCGCGCCCGCCGATCCCCTGCCCCCGCCCTCCACGGTCGCCCACGCCTCCCCGGCGGTCCGGAAGTTCGCCCGGGAGCTGGGGGTGGACCTCTCCCGCGTCACCGGGAGCGGGCCGAGGGGGCGTGTCCTGCAGGAGGACGTGCAGAAGCACGTGAAGCAGGCCATGGCGGGCCAGCTGCCCGGCGGCGGCGGGCTCGACCTCCTCCCCTGGCCCCGGGTGGACTTCGCCCGCTTCGGCCCGGTGGAGACGCGTCCGCTCTCCCGCATCCGCAAGATCGCCGGCGCCAACCTGGCCCGCAACTGGGTGATGATCCCGCACGTCACCCAGTTCGACGAGGCCGACGTCACCGACCTGGAGGAGTTCCGCACGCGGCTCAACGCCGAGCTGGGGGAGAAGGGCCCGCGGGTCACCCTGCTCGCCTTCCTCGTGAAGGCCTGCGTGGCGGCGCTGCAGCGCTTCCCCGAGTTCAACGCCTCGCTCGACGGCGAGAGCCTGGTCCTGAAGCGCTACTACCACCTGGGCTTCGCCGCCGACACGCCGAACGGCCTCGTGGTGCCCGTGGTCCGCGACGCGGACCGCAAGGGCGTGCTCGACGTCGCCCGCGAGCTCGGCGAGCTGGCCGCCCGGGCCCGGGAGGGCAAGCTCGCCCCGGCCGACGTCCAGGGCGGCACCTTCTCCATCTCCAGCCTGGGGGGCATCGGGGGCACCGCCTTCACACCCATCGTGAACGCGCCCGAGGTGGCCATCCTGGGGGCCTCGCGGGTCGCCGTCCGCCCATCCTGGGACGGCGAGCGCTTCGTCCCCCGGAAGATCCTGCCGCTCTCCCTCTCCTACGACCACCGGGTCGTCGACGGCGCCGCCGGCGCGCGCTTCACCACCTACCTGGCCGAGGTGCTGCGCGACCTGCGGCGGGCCATGCTCTAGCCGCCGGAGCGGAACTCAGGCGAACGGGAGCAGCCCGGGGTCCCGGGCGCGCACGCGCCGCAGCGGCGACGCGTGGAGGGGCTCGCCGGCGACCACCCGCTCGTAGAGGGCGAGGTACCCGTCCACCATCGCGCCCGCGCCGAAGCGGAGCGCGTACGCGTGGCAGGCGCGCGGGTCGAAGCGCCATCCGCCGCGGACCGCCTCCGCGAGCTCCTCCGCGCTCGCCGATAGGACGCCCACCTCCGGCGGCACCAGCTCCGGCAGCGCGCCGTACGGCGTCCCGAACACCGGGCATCCGAAGTAGAGGCTCTCCACGATCGACAGCCCGAACGGCTCGCGCCAGCGCACCGGGAAGAGGAGGCCGCGCGACCCGGCCAGGAGGCGGCGCTTCCGCCCGTCGTCGACCCACCCCGCGAACTTCACCGACCGGGACAGGGTCAGCCGGAAGCCCATCCGGAAGTTCAGCCGGAACCCGCCGGCCACGCGGAGCTCCTCGCCGGCGAGCGACGCCACCCGGATGGCGCCGCGCAGGTTCTTCACCTTCCACGCGGCGTCACCGAGGAAGTGGAGCCATCCGCGGCGCGCGTCGAGGTCGGCCGGGCCGTAGTCGTCCCAGTCGACCCCGTTGTGCACCACGCAGGTGCCACCGAATGCGCCCGCCTGGTCCCGGGAGACGAAGACCGTGGAGCGGGGAAGCTCGTCCTCGCGGGAGGCGGTGCCGTGCAGCGTGCGGAGGTGGGGGCGCCGGATGGTCTCCCCGGGAGGGAGCTCGTGGTGGAGGTGGACCACGTCGGCGTCGGCCGGGATCTGCGCGTCGAGCGGGAGCGCGGGGTCGTGGGCCAGGACCCGGGCGAACGGGCAGGACCCGCCGGCGAGCAGGAGCGTGACCTCGTGGCCGCGGGAGGCGAGCCCCCGCGCGAGCCACCACATCATCCGCTCGATGCCGCCGTAGCGGTGGGCCGGGAGCCGGGTGTGGGTGTTCACGAGGACGACCTTCACCGCGCGGATGATACATGACCGCGGTCGCGCGCCCCGGGCCGGGGTCCGCGAGACGCCCCCGGGTCGGGGAGGCACGGGCGAACGGGGCCCCGTCGCGGGCGCGCACGTGCCGGGAATCCGCGGGGTTTCCCGGCCCGGCCCGGTGGCGGAGGGGTGGCACGGCTCGTGCTCCTGCGATCCAGTGCGCTCCGAGGGGGACGCGGCGCACAACGGTGCACACGTGCTCACCCTCGAATCCCGAGACGTCGCCTCCTGGAACCACCTGCTCCCCGCGGTCCTCTCTGGAAGCGCGGCGCCGGGCGGGGCCCTCGAGCGCACCCTCCCGCCGGATCAGGTCGGCGCGTTCCGCTTCTTCGCGGGCACGTCGCTGGCGTCCCGCTCGGTCCCGCGCGCCGCCTCCTGGCTCGCGGCGGGAGCGGAGGCCGACGGGGAGGAGCTCCGGGCGAGCGAGTACCTCTCGACCCTGCTCCACCGCAGCGGCCACCTCGTCGCCCCTCCGTGCGCCTTCGACGACCCGCGCGCCTGGGTCCACTTCGCCACGCTTCCGGCCATGCGGGCCTGCCGCGCCCAGTTCGTGAGCTTCGCGGTGGACTCGCTGCCGGAGGCGGCCGGGCCGCTGCGCGTGCTCGACGTCGGCTGCGGCGACGGGGGGCTGCTCGCCGAGCTCCTGCCCGCGCTGCTCGCCGCCGGGCGGTGGGACGAGGTCGGCTCGGTGACGCTCCTCGACCCGTCGCCGCCCATGATCTCGCTCGCGAAGCAGCGGGTCGCCGCCACCTGGCCGGATGCGCGGGTGGAGGGCCGGGTGGCGCGCCTGGAGAACGTCGCCAGCCTGCTCCCGGGACGCTACGACCTCGTCCTGGGGTCCCTCTCGCTCCACCACATGCCGGCCGAGGTGAAGCGGCGGGTGCTCGGCGCGCTCGCGCCCAGCATCGACCACCTCCTGCTCCTCGAGCTGGACGCGGACCACGACTCGCCGGAGGTCGGCTCGCCGCGCCTCGCCGCCTCGGTCCACCAGACCTACGGCTGGATGCTGGCCCAGATCCTCGGCGGCAGCGCGCCGGACGACGTGGCGCAGGAGAGCGCCGACCAGTTCGTGGCCCCGGAGCTCGTCTCCCTGCTCACCGAGCCCCGCGGGGCCCGCAGCGAGTACCACATGCGGCGCGAGCGCTGGCTGGCCCTCCTCGACGAGGCCATGGGCCCGGAGATCCACCCGCTCGGCATCCGGACCGCGCTCTCCACCCCACACGCCGACCTGTTCGCGCTCCACGTGGGGCGGCTCCCCTAGGCTCCCCGGCAGGCGACGTCGGGCCCGGCGCCGGACCGGGCTCTGGTATCGTCCCGGGCCGTGTCGCGCCCCCGCAAGCCCCTGCGCCCCGCGTCCGGCGCAAGCCCCCCCCGCAAGCCCGGGTGGGCGCGCCCGGGGCTCGCCGCCGCCGCCATCCTCCTCCTCGGGGTGCTCTGCTACCTGAACGCGCTCCACGGCGAGCTCGTCTTCGACGACCTCGAGCAGCTGGTGAAGAACCCGCTCCTCCGGGACCTGGGCGCGGCCCTCGGTCCCCGGGGCTACGCAGCGCAGCCCCAGCGCTACGTGGCCTACGCGACCTTCGCGCTCAACTTCCGCGCCGGAGGCTTCGAGCCGTTCGGATGGCACGTCGTCAACGTCGCCATCCACCTCGGGAACGCGCTGCTCGTCTGGGAGCTCGTCCGGCTGGCCTTCCGGTCGCCGCGGCTCCGCACCTCGGCGCTGGCGCCGGCCTCCGAGGCCATCGCCTTCGCCTCGGGCGCCCTCTTCGTCGCCCACCCGCTCGCCACCCAGGCGGTGAGCTACGTGGTGCAGCGGCTCACGTCGCTCGCGACGTTGTTCTACCTCCTCGCCGTGGTCCTCTACCTGGCGTGGCGGCTCCGCCCCCCGGGGCGGGCCCGGCCCCTGCTCTACGCCGGCGTGCTCGTCTCCGCGCTCCTCGCCTTCCGGACGAAGGAGATCGCCTTCACCCTCCCGGTGGCCGTCGCGCTCGTCGAGTGGGCGTTCCTCGACGGGGGGCGACGGCGCTGGCTCGCCGTCGTCCCGGTGGCGGTCCTCTCGCTCCTCATCCCGCTCACCCTGCTCGACCTCGGGGGAGCGCCGGCCGACGTGCTCGCCTCGGCCGACGCGCGCACCCGCGTCCAGGCGGTCGTGTCGCGCACGGACTACCTGAGAACCGAGGTGGTGGTGGTGGCCCGCTACCTGGGCCTCCTGGCCCTCCCGGTCGGGCAGGTCCTGGACCACGACGTGCCGATCCGGCGGAGCTGGCTCGCGCCGGACGTGGCGCTCTCCGCGCTCCTGCTGGCCGCGCTCTCCGGCCTGGCCGGCTGGCTCGCCTGGCGCACCCGGGCGGGAGCCCGACCGGAGCCGCTCGATCCGGGTGGGCGATTCGTGGCCCTGGGGATCGCCTGGTTCTTCGTCGCGCTCTCGGTGGAGTCGTCGCTGATCCCCATCGACGACGTCATGAACGAGCACCGGGTCTACCTGCCGTCGGCCGGGCTCATGCCCGCCGTCGCCGTGGCGGCCGCCTTCCTCTTCCGGAGGCTCGACCCGGGCCGGGTGGCCCGGGACACCGCCCTGGCCGGCGCGCTGGCCGGGGCCGTGCTGGGCGTCGCCACCTGGAACCGCAACCGGGTGTGGCGGGACGACCTCGCCCTCTGGTCGGACGTCGCCGCGAAGTCGCCGAACCACTGGCGGGCGCAGAAGAGCCTGGGTGCGGCCCTCTTCCGGCGGAACCGGATCCCCGAGGCCGTGGAGGCGTTCCGCCGGCACGCCGCGATCTTCCCGGACGAGCCCATCAGCCGGATGCAGCTCGGCGTGGCGCTCTACGTGGCCGGGAGGCCCTCCGAGGCCGAGGCCGAGCTGCGACGGGCCGTCCAGCTCGCGCCCCGGGATCCGGAGGTCCTGTTCAACCTCGCCTTCCTCCTTCTCGAGCTCGATCGGAGGCCGGAGGCCCGTCCCGTCCTCCAGGCCCTGCTGGGCGTCGACGCCGATCCGGAGCGACGGCGCTGGGCGGAGCGGGAGCTCGCGAAGTAGCCCCCGGCGCCGTCGCGGGTGTTGCGGAGCCCGTGGCGACGGTTAGAAGCCAGGAGACGTCGCCGTTCCCTCCTCCCAGGAGCGCTGGCATGGATCGTCGAGACTTCCTGCGCGTGACCGGAGCGGTCGCCGCCGCCGCCGCGATCCCGGGCTCCGGCGCCGCCGGCGAGCCGTCCGCAGCCGCGGCCGCCCCGCCCGGATCCGCACCCGGCGTGACACCTGGATGGAGGACCTTCGAGACCACCACGCGGGCCGAGGTGGCGATCCGGTCGGGCCCGACCCGGATCTGGCTGCCCCTGCCGCTCACCACCGACACGCCGTACCAGCGGACCCTGGGGAGCCTCTGGCGCGCCGACGGCGGGACGGCCAGCCTGTGGATCGACCCGGTGTACGGGGCCGGGGCCGTCTGGGCCGAGTTCCCGGCCGGCTCTCCCGCGGTCCTGGAGGTCACGAGCCGCTTCGCCACCCGCGACGTCGCGGTCGACCTGGCCGGCCCGGCGACGTCGAGTCCGGGCGGCGGGGGGGACCTCTCCCGGTACCTCGCTCCCACCGATCTCCTCCCCACCGACGGGATCGTGCGCTCCACGTCCGACGCCATCGTGAAGGGGATCACCGGGGACCTGGCGAAGGCCCGGGCCATCTACGACTGGGTGGTCGACAGCGCGCACCGCGATCCGCGCACGCGCGGGTGCGGCGTGGGCGACGTCCGCTTCATGCTCGAGAACCGGGCCCTCTCCGGGAAGTGCGCCGACCTGAACGCGCTCTTCGTGGCGCTGCTCCGATCGCAGGGCATCCCGGCGCGCGACGTCTACGGCGTCCGGGTGGCCCCCTCCGCGCTCGGGTACGGCAGCCTCGGCAAGGGGGGCGGCGTGGTCACGAAGGCGCAGCACTGCCGGGCCGAGTTCCACGTGAAGTCCCACGGGTGGATCCCGGCCGACCCGGCCGACGTCCTCAAGGTGATCCTGGAGGAGGACGGCGGGAAGCCCGCCACGGACCCCAGGGTCGTGGCGGCGCGGAGGCGCCTCTTCGGCTCCTGGGAGATGAACTGGCTCGCGTACAACTTCGCCCACGACCTCGTCTTGCCGGGTTCGACCGGCGGGAAGCTCGGGTTCCTCATGTACCCCCAGGCCGAGACGGGGGCGGGTCGCATCGACTGCCTCGACCCCGACGGCTTCCGGTACGCCATCCTCGCGCGGGAGGTCGCCTGATCGGTCCCGGGCTCGTGCTCGCGGCCTCCCTGGCGATCCCCGCCGCGGCGGCGGGCGAGGGTCCCCTGCTGCGCCCGTGGATCGCGGGTGAGACCCCGGCGCTCGAGGGAACCGGCCTGGACGGCCGCCCGGCGGGCCTGCGTGCGCTCCGGGGCCGCGTGGTCCTGGTCCAGTTCTGGGCGAGCTGGTGCGAACCCTGCCGGGAGGAGCTTCCGGCGCTGGCCCGGCTGCGGACCCGCCTCGATGGCCGCCCCTTCGCGATCCTCTCCGTGAACCTCGGGGAAGGACGCGCACGCGTGGAGACGTTCCTGCACGCCCTCCACGTGGACCTCCCGGTCCTGCTCGATCCCGGACGCCGGGCCGGCGAGGCCTGGGGCGTGAAGGGCCTCCCCATGGCCTTCCTGGTGGACGCCACGGGCCGGGTCCGGTCCCAGGTCTTCGGGGAGTGCGACTGGACGGCCGGCTCGCTCGCCGCAGCGCTGGAGTCGCTCCTCCGCGAGGCGGAGCGGGGCGCCGGGACGCCCGGGTGACCTGGCCGGGTCCGGGCACCCCGGGCAGCTCGACCTGCCCGGGGTCTCGCCGGATCCGCCCGCTACTGCTCCGTGACCACCTGCGAGACGGGCTGGCCCATCATCGTGCCCATCTGCATGTACCCGGCCATGGTCGTGCCGGTCATGCACCCGTTCATCATCATCCCGCCGGCGGTGCAGTCGGCGTAGGCCAGCCGGTCGATCTGCGCCTGGGCGAGCGCCGTGGTCGGATCCGCCGTGTTCACGAAGATCATCGCGTAGGCGTTCCCCACCCCGCCCGCCTTCGGGTTCGGCGCCCCGGCGGCGAGCCCGTAGTAGACCCGAGCCGTGTCGGCCGGCGAGAAGCCGGAGGGGTCGAAGGTGTTCACCGTGTCCCGGGCGAAGGTCGTGACGAGGAGCCCGTTCACCCCGCCCAGCGTGACCGGGCTCGCGTCGAGCTGGTTCGCGAGCACCACCTTCGTCATGGGGGGTCCGAAGACACCGTTCACCCTGGTCATCGACTCGGTCAGCTCCCCCTTCAGGTTCGTGACCACCTTGCTCGCGGTGTCGAACGTGAAGGTCCCGGTGAAGATCGTGTCGTTGGGCTGGGTCATCGGCTCGTGGAAGGTCTCCACCACCGCGTAGAAGCGGAGGGCCCCGGTGGTGGCGGCGGCCGACGTCCCGGCGCCGTTCGCGGCCACCACCGTGTAGGTGTAGGCCGTCCGGGCGGCGAGACCCGGCACCGTGATCGGCGAGGCGGCGCCCGAGGCCACGACGGGCGTCGAGCCCAGGCCGGCGGTGGCGGTGACGGTGTATCCGGTCGGCGCGTCGCCGGTGGTGGGCGGGGCGAAGCTCACCACCGCGGTGCCCGGCGTGGCTCCCGCGGCGACGCTCACGGCGGTGGGGGCTCCGGGGACGGCGCCGCTGCTGCCACCGCACGCCGCGAGGTGGGCCAGGGCCAGTGCCACGATCACGATGCCGCTCTTCCTCATTTCGCTTCCTCCGTCGCTGGCTCGGTGGATCCGAGCGTGAAATCTCCGCGGGCGGACCGGCCCGCGCCCGTCGTCAGTCGCGCGTCGTGACCTGGGCGACCGGCTGGCCGCCCATGGTCCCGACGGTGCCGTAGCCCGCCACCGACGTGCCGGTCATGCAGGTGGCGCCCATCATCCCGCCCGGTGCGCAGTCGGCGTACGCGAGCCGGTCGAGCTGTCCCCGGGTCGGGGCCGCCGTCGGGTCGCCGGCGTTCACGAAGATCCGCACGTAGGCGTTTCCGGGATTCGCTCCCGGGAAGCCGGCGTGGAGGCCGGAGCCCGAGCCCGGCGCCCAGCCGTCGGTCCCGCCGAATCGCGGGTCGGACGTGAAGGTCGCGGTCGCGTCCAGGCGGAACGTGGTGACGAGCCAGCCCGACGCGCCGTCGACGGTCACCGGGATCGCGGAGAGCGGGTGCGCGAGCACGAGCCAGGTCATGGTGTCGTCCGGGTACGGCACGGGCCCGCCGGTCATCGCCTCGCCGAGCTCCCCGCGGAGGCCGGAGACCTCCCCGGCGCTGGCGTTCAGGGAGAACGTCCCCACGAAGATGGAGTCGTTGGGGCGCGTGTCCGGCTCGTGGAACGTGGCGACCACGCGGTACCGGGTGACGAGGTCCCCCGGGGCCGAGGGAGGGCTCGCCCCCACGGCGTTGCGCGCCACCACCGAGAAGCGGTAGCCGGCGCAGCTCGACGGGCAGTCCACGCGGACCGGCAGGGTCACGCCGGTCGCCCCGAGCCCGGGCGGCACCGACGCGACCTCCCAGCCAGTCACCGGGAGGCCCCCTGCCCTCACCCCCCCGACGCGGACGAGCGCGGCGGACGGCCCGTCCCCGGCGCTCGCAACCGCGCCGGACGGCGCGCCGGGCGCTGCCGGGCCGGACGGCGCGGCGATGGGGAACGTGAGCGACGCGACGACGTCGCCGGCCCGGGCGAAGACCGTGCAGGGGCCCTCGGCGATCGCCGAGACGAGGCCGCTGCCGGCATCGACCGCGCAAGCGACGGGCGTGGTCGAGGTGAAGGTGACCGGCCGGCCGGAGCTCTCCTCCGCGATGACCGTGGCGAGGTCGTGCACGCCCATCACCGGGGCCGGGCCGAAGGTGACGACGCCGGCGAGCACGAAGTCCACGTCCTGCGTGGCCTGCGGGGCCGCCGCCCAGACGTCGCTCCCCGGCTGGTTCGCCGCCACGGTGCACCTGCCGGTCGCCGAGGCCGTGACCTGGCCGCTCGTGGCGTCGACGGCGCACGAGGCGGGCGTGCGGCTCGCGTAGCGGACCGGGAGCCCGCTGCTGGCCGTCGCCGACACGGTGACGGTGGACTGCCCGACGGCCGGGCGGGGCGCGGGCGCGAAGGTGATGACCTGCGGGAGCGCCTGGATCCGGGCCCCCTCGCTGCAGCCGGAGAGCGCGACCGCGAGGAGCGCGGAGGCGAGGCGGGGGAAGGACGGATGGCGGGTTCGCATGGGCGAGGTCGGGGAGGCCTGCGGCTCAGGTGTGGAAGTTGAAGCCCAGGGCGATGCTGAAGGTCCGCCCCGGGCCGGGCACGGCGATGCCCCAGGGGATCCCGGTGGTGCTCATGGATGGGCCCTGGCCGACGTAGGCGCCGCCGGTGGGGTTCGCGTGGAGCCGGTCGAGCAGGTTCTCGACGGCGACGTCGATGCGCAGGAACTTCCACTCCCAGCTGCTGCGCAGGTTCACGAGCGAGTAGGCGCCGGTGGGGATCTCGTTGCGGACCAGCGAGACGTGGCGCTTCGCCGCGACCGCGGTGGCCTCGGCGGTGTTCACCCAGCTCCCCAGCTGGTGAACGAGGGACAGGGTGGCGTTCGCCGGCATGACGCCGTAGAGGCCGTCCCCGGTGGTGACGTTGTCGCCGCGCACCCAGCTCGCGGCGAGGTTGCCGGTGAGCCGGCCCCAGGCGCTTCCCTGCGCGAGCAGCAAGCGGGCCGAGAGGTCCACCCCGTAGATCCGGGCCGACTGGTTCGCATACTGGAGGATCACGAAGGCGTCGGTGGCCGTCGCGTTCCCGGGGCTGCACTGGCCGAAGTCGCAGCGCCGCGCGTCCACGTAGTCGGACACGTGGGTGAGGTAGGCGGTGACCCTGGCCTCCCAGCGCGACCGGTCCTCGTCGTGCCAGTCGCCGCTCACGCTCAACGTGTGCGCGACCTCGGGGAGGAGGCCCACCTGCCCGACGTAGCCGTTCCCGTCCCCCACCAGGTTGTTCATGAGGGCCGCCATCGCGTTCGTGGACCACGGGTAGCGCTGGTACAGGTTGGGCGTGCGCGACTTGCGCGCGTAGCCGCCCACGTAGGTCTGCTCCGGCCCGGCGGTGAAGCGCGCCAGGGCCGCCAGGTCCCAGTTCCAGTCCACCTGCCGGTGCGGGATCGCGTTGAAGGCCGCCGCGTCGAGCCCCCAGGCGGGCAGGCTGTCGTCGTAGCCCTGCACCGGCCCGGCGTCGGTCATGACCGTGTCGCTGCGCAGGCCCACCTGGGTGAGCCAGGCCCCGCTCCACCGGGCCTCCCACTCGGCGTAGGCGTCCACCTTCCTCCGCTGGCCGAAGTCCACGTTCCAGAAGGTGTTCGGCCCCATGGTCCCGCCCACCGGCGGCCAGAAGTCGTAGAGCACGTGGTACTGGTACTCGGCGCCGGCCCGGAGCAGGTGGCGGTCGGCGAGGCCGACGGTGGCCCGCACGATGGCGCCGGTGGTGCGCGACTCGGTGTCCATGGGCATGCCGGTCCCGTAGGTGAAGCGGTCCGGGCCCATGTCCATCTCGTGGCGGGTGTCCTGCCAGGTGAGGCGGGCCTCGAGGTCGCCCCGGCCGAAGCTGCCCGAGTAGCGCGCCGACACGAGCCAGTTGTCGTTCATGGTCATGTCCATGCGCTGGTTGGGGAATCCCTCGAACCCGACCCGCTGCTGCCCGGCCTCCAGCTGGAGCAGGTGCCCGGGCACGCGGAAGGCGACCCCCAGCGATCGACGGACGGTGCCGTGGTAGGCCGACGAGCCCACCACGTCTCCCGGGATGGGCGCTCCGCCCTCCTGCCCGGGCGCCTGAGGCTTGAACGCACCCGCCGCCCGGAAGTCCTGGGCCCGGGCGTCCGACTGCCGGAACGTGAGGTTCACCCACTCCGCCGCCGCCGTCGCACCGATGGTGTACCCGAGGGCGTTCCCGCTGGTCCGGTACCAGGACCCCAGGATGCCGCTCGCGAGGTACGGGTGCTCGGCGTCGCCGAACTCGGGCGCGGCGGACCGCACCTGGATCGAGCCGCCGATGCTGTCGCCGCCCACGCTCACCGGCGTGATCCCGGAGTAGACCGTCACGCTCTCGACCCGGGTCGGGTCGGCGTAGGAGAGCGGCGAGTTCATGTGGTTCGGGCAGGCCGGCATGAGGTCGGCACCGTCCACCTGGATCCGGATCCGGTCGTCGGAGAGGCCGTGGATGGCGGGCAGGCTGGAGATGCCCCCGGCGCCCCCCAGGCTCACGCCGGGGACCCCTCGGAGGAGGTCGGCGGCGTCGCCGGTGGCGGCCTGCCGGGCCGCCAGGTCGGCCTTCTCGGCGCTCGTCGAGCCGAGCGTGGGGTCGGTGGACGGCGCCTTCCCCGTCCGGACCACGATCTCGTCGAGGGTGACGGTGTTCCTCGGCTCGTCGTCGCCCGCGAGGGCAAGGGGCGCGTGGAGGCACGCGAGCAGGGCGGCGGCGAGGGCGGGGAGCGGTCTCATCGGCCCTTCCGCCCGCCGGGCGATCCGGCAGGCCGGCGCCGGTGGAGGAAGGGCGTCGATGATACGGACCGGGACCCTCGACCTTCGTGCGGTCGAATGTCGCACGCGTCGCTTTGATCCGGGTCATTTGCGACGAACCCGTGGCAGGCCCGGATTGCGCTGCGGCGCGCGCCGGCGACGGCTAAGTAGCGAAAACCATGAAGACCAAGACCAAGCTCTGGCTGGGTGTGGGGGCCGGACTCCTCGCCGTCGTCGCCGTGCTGGTGGGCGTGAAGGGCGCCCAGATCGGCTCGATGATCCAGGCCGGCAAGTCGTTCGTCCCGCCGCCCGAGGCGGTGACCACCGCGAAGGTCGAGTCGACCACCTGGCAGCCCGTCCAGGAGGCGAGCGGGACGCTCGTCGCCTTCCGTGGGGTCACTGTCGGTTCCGAGCTTCCCGGCGCCATCCGCGAGGTCTCCTTCGACTCCGGCACCTACGTGAAGAGGGGGGCCGTGCTGGTGAAGCTCGACACCAGCACCGAGGAGGCCCAGCTCGCCTCGGCGCGGGCCGACGAGAACCTGGCGCGCCTCAACTACGAGCGCGCCGTCGAGGTCCGCAAGGGCCAGGCCAACACCCCCGCCGACCTGGACGCCGCCGAGGCCCGCTACAAGCAGGCCCAGGCCGCGGTGCGGACGCTGCAGGCCACCATCGACAAGAAGTCGATCCGCGCCCCCTTCGACGGTCGCATCGCCATCCGCCAGGTGGAGCTGGGCCAGGTGCTCGGCGCCGGCGCCCCGGTGGCCTCCCTGCAGTCGGTCACGCCCATCTACGTGGAGTTCTCCCTGCCCCAGCAGGCGCTGGCCCGGCTCAAGGTGGGCCAGCCGGTGCACGTCCACACCGACACCTTCCCGGGCGCGACCTGGAACGGCAAGGTCAGCACCATCAACACCGAGGTCGACGTCACCACCCGCAACGTCCGGGTGCGCGCCACGGTCCCGAACGAGGACGGGCGCCTCCGCCCCGGCATGTTCGCCAGCGTGGAGGTGCTCTCGCCGGAGACCATCCCGGTGCTGCTCGTGCCCTCCACCGCGATCCTCTACGCCCCTTACGGCGACTCGGTGTTCGTCGTCGACCGCAAGGCGGGGCCCGACGGGAAGGAGCAAGTCGTGGCCACGCAGAAGTTCGTCCGGATCGGCGAGCGACGCGGCGACCTCGTCGCGGTCGACTCCGGCCTGCAGGCCGGCGAGACGGTGGTCTCCTCCGGCGCCTTCAAGCTGCGCACCGGGGCCACGGTGATCGTCCGCAACGACCTCGCACCCGACGTCCGGGCCAACCCGAAGCCGGCCGAGAACTGACGGTCCGGGAGGCCCCATGAAGTTCACCGACCTCTTCGTCCGACGACCGGTCATCGCGATCGTCGTCAACCTCATCATCCTCATCGCCGGCGTGCAGGCCATCCGCGGGCTGAACGTCCGGCAGTACCCGCGCAGCGAGAACGCCGCCGTCACCGTCACCACGGTCTACGTGGGGGCCAACGCGGCGCTGGTGCGCGGGTTCATCACCACCCCGCTCGAGCGGGCCATCGCCGCCGCGGACGGCATCGACTACATCGAGTCGGAGAGCAAGCAGAACGTCTCGACCATCCGGGCCCACCTGCGCCTCAACTACGACGCCAACCGGGCCCTCTCCGAGATCGCCTCCAAGGTGAACCAGGTGCGCGGCGACCTGCCGCCCTCGGCCGAGATCCCCATCATCAACATCGAGTCCACCGAGAGCCAGTTCGCCTCGGCCTACCTCTCCTTCTCCTCCCAGTTCCTGAAGCAGAACGAGATCACCGACTACCTGGTCCGGGTGGTCCAGCCCCGCCTCACCGCCATCGAGGGGGTGCAGCGCGCCGACATCCTGGGCGCCCGCACCTTCGCCATGCGCATCTGGCTCAAGCCGGACCGCATGGCCGCGCTCAACGTGAGCCCGGCCCAGGTCCGCCAGGCGCTCGCCGCCAACAACTACCTGGCCGCGGTGGGCCAGACCAAGGGCTCGCTCGTCCAGGTGAACCTCACCGCCAACACCGACCTGCGCTCGGTGAAGGAGTTCCAGCAGCTCGTGGTCCGCGAGAAGGACGGGCAGGTGGTCCGCCTCGGCGACGTGGGCGACGTGGTCCTGGGCGCCGAGGACTACGACGTGATGGTGAACTTCTCCGGGGACACCGCGGTCTTCATCGGCATCTGGGCGCTCCCCAACGCCAACGCGCTCGACGTGATCAAGCGGGTGCGTGGCGAGATGGTGGAGATCCAGCGCGAGCTCCCCGAGCAGATCAAGGCCACGCTCGCCTACGACGCCACCTCCTACATCCAGAACGCCATCGACGAGGTGGTGGAGACGCTGCTCGAGACCATCCTCATCGTGGTGGTGGTGATCTTCCTGTTCCTGGGCTCGCTGCGCTCGGTGCTGGTGCCGGTGGTGGCCATCCCGGTCTCGCTGGTGGGGGCGGTCTTCCTCATGCAGGTGTTCGGGTTCACCATCAACCTGCTCACCCTGCTCGCCATCGTGCTCTCGGTGGGCCTGGTGGTCGACGACGCCATCGTGGTGGTCGAGAACGTGGAGCGGCACGTCCGCGAGGGGCGCAGCCCCTTCGACGCCGCCATCGTGGGCGCCCGCGAGCTGGTCGGCCCGGTCATCGCCATGACCATCACGCTCGCCGCGGTGTACGCCCCCATCGCCTTCCAGGGCGGCCTCACCGGCTCGCTCTTCCGCGAGTTCGCCCTCACGCTGGCGGGCGCGGTCACCATCTCCGGCGTGGTGGCCCTCACCCTCTCCCCCATGATGTCGGCGCGCCTCATCACCGAGTCCGGCGAGGAGAAGGGGCTCACCGGGCTCGTCAACCGCACCTTCGAGCGGGTCAAGCAGACCTACGCCCGGCACCTCACGGCCTCGTTCCAGGCCCGCGGCATCATCTACACGGCCTGGGTGGTGATCGCGCTGCTCGCCGCCGCCATGTTCTTCCAGTCGCCCCGCGAGCTGGCCCCGGTCGAGGACCAGGGCGTGGTCTTCGGGATCGTGAACACGCCGGCCAACTCCACGCTCGACCAGGTGTCCCAGTACACCCGCGCCGTGAACAAGGAGCTGCTCGAGATCCCGGAGACCAAGTTCACCTTCCAGATCACCTTCCCCTCCGGCGGCTTCTGGGGGGACGGGCTCAAGCCCTGGAAGGAGCGCAAGCGCAGCGCCGCGCAGGTGCTCGGCGAGGTGCAGCAGCGGGTCTCGGCCATCCCGGGCATCCAGACCTTCCCCATCCTCCCGCCGGCCCTTCCCGGCGGCGGCAACTTCCCGGTCGAGGTCGTGCTCGCCTCCACCGCGGACACCTCCGAGATCCTGGGATTCGCGAAGGAGCTCCAGGAGCGCGCCGCCAAGAGCGGCATGTTCGCCTTCCCTCCCCTCATCGACGTGAAGGTGGACCAGCCCGAGGCGGAGATCGTCTTCGACCGGGAGAAGGTGGCCCAGCTGGGCCTCAACCTCCAGTCGGTCGGCCAGGACCTGTCGGCGGCGGTGGGCGGCGCCTTCGTGAACCGCTTCTCGGTGGACGGCCGCAGCTACAAGGTCATCCCCCAGATCTCCCGGGCCGACCGGCTCAACCCGGAGCAGCTCCGGGACATCTACGTCACCGGCCCCAACGGGCAGCTCGTCTCGCTGGCCTCCATCGCCACCATCCGGGACGCGGTGGCGCCGCGCTCGCTCAACCGGTTCCAGCAGCTCAACGCCGTGAAGATCTCCGGCGTCGCCATCCGGCCGCTCGACGAGTCGCTTCGCTACCTGGAGGACCAGGCGGCGTCGATCCTGCCCAAGGGCTACGTGATCGACTACACGGGCGAGTCGCGCCAGCTCCGGGTCGAGGGCAACAAGTTCGGGCCCGCCTTCCTGCTCTCGATCGTCCTCATCTTCCTCATCCTGGCCGCCCAGTTCAACAGCTTCCGGGACCCGTTCGTCATCCTCATGGGATCGGTGCCGCTCGCCATGTTCGGCTCGCTCGCGCTCACCTTCCTCAAGATGCCGAACCCCAGCATGCGCTTCTGGACCGACGGCTGGACCACCACGCTCAACGTCTACTCGCAGGTCGGGCTGGTCACCCTGGTGGGCCTGGTCTCGAAGAACGGCATCCTCATCGTGCAGTTCGCGAACGAGCTGCAGCGACAGGGCCAGTCGAAGGTCGAGGCGGTGAAGAACGCCGCGGTGATCCGGCTCCGGCCCATCCTCATGACCAGCGCCGCCACCATCTTCGGCCACCTGCCGCTCACCTTCGTGTCCGGCCCGGGGGCGGCGGCACGCAACAGCATCGGGCTCGTGCTGGTGGCCGGCATGGCGGTGGGCACCGCCTTCACCGTCTTCTTCGTGCCGTCGATCTACCTGCTCATCGCCAAGGACCACGGCAAGAAGGCCCGGCCCCGGGCGGCTGCGGAGGCCGGGGAAGGCGATCAGGCCGGCAGCGTCGCCAGCGCCTGATCCAGGTCGGCGAGGAGGTCCTCCGGGGCCTCGATCCCGATGGAGAGCCGGATCACGCCGTCGGTGATGCCGGCGCGCCGCCGGGCCTCCGGCGTCATGGAGGCGTGGGTCATCGAGGCCGGGTGGGCCACCAGGCTCTCCACCCCGCCCAGGCTCTCGGCGAGCGTGAACCAGCGGAGCGCGCGCAGGACGTGGTCCACACGCTCCCGGCGGCCGTCCACGAGCTCGAAGCTCACCATGCCGCCGAACCCCTCCTGCTGCGCCCGGGCCAGCGCGTGCTGCGGGTGGGTGGGCAGCCCGGGGTAGTACACCCGCGCCACCGCGGGGTGGGCGGAGAGCCAGCGCGCCACCTCCAGCGCCCCGGCCTCGTGGGCCCGCATGCGCAGGAGCAGGGTCTTCAGGCCCCGCAGGACCAGGAAGGCGTCGTGCGGGCTCTGGGAGGTCCCGAGCAGGTTGTTCATGCTCTGGATGCGCTGCAGGAGCGCCACCTGCCCGGGCGCCGAGACCACCGCACCGCCCACCACGTCGCTGTGGCCGTTCAGGTACTTGGTGGTCGAGTGGACCACCAGGTCGGCGCCGAGCCGGAACGGGCGCTGCTGCACCGGGGAGAGGAACGTGTTGTCCACCACCGTGAGCGCCCCGCCGGCCCGGGCGAGCGCCGCCACCGCGGCCACGTCGGTGAGCCGGAGCAGCGGGTTCGACGGGGTCTCGATCCAGACCATGCGCGTGTTCGTCCGGAAGGCCGACGCCACCGCCTTCAGGTCGGAGAGGTCGAGGTAGGTCACCTCCAGTCCGTGGGCCACCTTGGCGTGCTCGAGGGCGCGGAACGTCCCCCCGTAGCAGTCCACCGTGCAGAGCAGGTGGCTCCCGGCCGGCAGCAGGTTGAGCGCCACCATGACCGCGCTCATCCCGGTGCTGGTGCAGGTGGCGCCCAGCCCGCCCTCCAGCGCGGCGATGGCCTCCTCCAGCGCCGCCCGGGTCGGGTTTCCGCTGCGGGTATAGTCGAACCCGGCGTTCACGCAGACGTCGCGGAAGGCGAAGGTGGAGCTCTGGTAGATGGGGGGCATCACCGCGCCGTAGGCCGGGTCGGGCTGCACCCCGGCGTGCACGCACTTCGTGGCGAGCGCCGCGCCGGGGACGAGCGGAGCCCGCCGCGCCCAGCCCACCTTGCCGGGTGTGCCGGCCGGGACGATGGTGAAGTGGTAGGCGGGGTTGCCGGGAACGTTCGAGTCCAGGTGCACTTCGTCGGTCATCCCCGAGTCGTACCGTCGGAGGCGCGTCGAGGCAATCCGGTCTTCCTCCCCCCGGGCGCGGAAGGCCCGACGGCGTGCGCCGCCTCAGCCCCGCCCGGCCTTGTGCGGCGTGCTCTCCTGCCATCCGCTCGGCGTGATGACCACGTAGTTCAGCTTGCGCTGCAGCTCCCGGACGGTGCGGCTCCCGGCGTAGGTGAGGCCGGAGCGCAGCCCGCCCACGATGTCGGCCACGATGGCGTCCTCGTCGTCGCGGTACGGGACCGTGACCGAGACCCCCTCGGCGGTCTTCCACTCGGCGATGCCGCCCAGGTGCTCGTCGGCCACCTCGCGGCTCGCCATGCCCCGGTAGGCCTTCACCCAGCCCCCCTTTCCCTTCACCCGCCGTCCGGGCGTGGGCCGGGTGCCGGCCAGCATGCCTCCGATCATGACGAAGTCGGCCCCGAAGGCGAGCGCCTTCACCACGTCGCCGGGATGCCGGATCCCACCGTCGGCCACGATGGACCGATCGCAGCGGGCGCAGTCCTGGATGGCGGTGAGCTGCGGCACGCCGTGCCCGGTCTTGAGCCGGGTGGTGCAGACGCTCCCCGGCCCGATGCCCACCTTGACGATGTCGGCGCCCACCGAGGCCAGGTAGTCGGCCCCGGCGTAGGTCGCGACGTTCCCCGCCATGAGGCAGGCGTCGCCGAGCAGCTGGCGCAGGTTCTTGAGCGTCTTCCCCACGTAGCGGGCGTGGCCGTGGGCCACGTCGACCACGAAGTGCGTGGCGCCGGCGTCGCGCAGGGCCTCGGCCCGCTCGAGCTCCTCCTCGGCGCATCCCACCGAGACGAAGACCGGGTGCTTGCAGCGGCGGAACTCGGTCACGTTGCGCTCGACCGACATCATGCGGTGGAGGACGCCGATGCCGCCCTTGCCGCCGATGAAGTTCGCCATCGCCGACTCGGTGATGGTGTCCATGTTGGCGGTCATGACCGGGAGCTGGAGCGACAGCTTTCCGGAGCGGTCGGTGACCGAGACGTCGACGTGCTGCCGCGACTCGTAGTGGTTGTACGCCGGTACGAGAAGGACGTCGTCGAAGGTGAAGGCCTCGCGCATGGGTTCTCCCGTCCCCTCCGCGTCGGGAGGGCGCGGCCACCATACCCCGGCCTTCCCTACCGGTGGGCCCGGACCACGTCGAAGATCTTCCCCGCGCCGTGGCAGTCGAGGCAGGTCTCCACGTCCCGGGCGGTGTCCACCGTGGACCGGACCCGGTAGAGCGATCCTCCCATGGCCCGGATGTGGTCGGCGGAGTCGTCGTGGCAGGAGAAGCACGCCGCGGCGACGGGGGAGCTGACGAGCGTCGTGCCCGCCGCCGGTACGATGGTGGGCGCGGCACCGCCGGCAGCCAGCGTGGCGCTCCACTTGACCCCGTAGTCCTTGCCCGGCTCCACGTAGGGCGACTGGGACGGGCCGGTCGAGGCCGCCATGGCGCCGCTCGCGACCGTCGTCCAGAGCAGGTCCCCGACCTCCACGCCGGCGAGCGCCTGGGAGTCGGTCCCCTCCGCGTGGCAGGCCCCGCAGCCCGCCGGGCTCCGGGGGTAGTCCACCGCGGCGAAGCCGGCCTTCACCGGGGCCCTTGTGATGCCGTCCTCGCATCGGGCGCTGGTCGCGTTCCAGGTGGACCCCGCCGGGCAGGTCGCGGTCCAGCCGTAGTCGACCGTGCGCCGGGCGCCGCCGTGGATGGCGTGGACGAAGGTGGAGGCGTTGCTCGACCAGCCGCCCTTGTTCTGGTTGGGGTTGTGGCAGAAGGAGCAGCTCGGCGCGTCGTTGCGCTGGCCGACGTGGAAGGTGGGATCGACGCCCAGCCGGCCGTGGCAGGCGTCGCAGAGGGCCGTGTCCACGATCCGGCGCCGCGGGGTACCCGCGGACTTCCACACGTTCCGGATGGGGGCGACGACGCCGCCCCGCTTGAGGCGGCAGGGTGCGGCGACGGTGCAGGCCTGGCCGAACACGGTCCCGCTCGTCACCGGGGCGTCGAAGACCTCGTACGGGGTGAAGCGGCTCCAGGCCGAGCCGCCCACGGAGATCTGGGTGAGCGGCTGCGTGCCGGGCAGGTCATACGCGTACCCCAGGCCGGCGGTCAGGTTCGACGCCTCGGCCGGGATCACGAGGTTCGGGAAGGTGATCGCGTACCACCCGTCGACGGGGCCGGAGAGCGAGGTCGCCGAGACGCCGGAGCCGCCCACGTTCATCCAGGCGAGCTTCAGGTCCGACCGAACCGACGCGTTGAAGTCGGCCGGACGTGCGATCCCGTCCTGGGGCAGCGAGAGGACGACGTAGACGCCGAGCGTGCCGACGTAGTCGTCCATGAGCTCGCGGGACGCGTCGGGAGCGGCCGGCGGGGGATTGAAGACCACGTCGGCCACGGCCGCCGTCCCGTCCGGGTTCGGCGTGGTCCGGGTCAGCTTGAAGGTGATCACCGGGCGGCCGGTCGCCGAGACGGTGACGTCCCGGAGGATCGCCTGGAGGGTGGAGCCCCCGGCGACGACCTGCCCGGCCCCGTTCAGGGCCGACGCATTCGTGCGGGTGTTACCGCCCGCGGTCTCGAGCACGCTGCCCCGGTCCCGCGGGACGTAGGGCACGTGCGCCACCTCGATGCCGTAGGGCGTGTGGCAGCCCTCGCAGGCCCCGCCGCCGCTGTGCGGGAACGGGTAGGTCGGGTGGCACGACCCGCAGGCCTCGATGGTGGGACGGGTCTTCCACTGGTTGCCCTGCGCGGCGCCGGCCGCGTGGCAGGCCGTGCAGTCGGCGACCGGGCGGGGATACCCGTCCGCGCGGATCCCGGCGAAGGACTCGGTCGCCGGCAGTCCCATCTTCGCGGCGCCGTGGATGGAGTGGACGAACTGCGCCGCCGAGCCGCGCCAGATGCCGTGGAGCGTGCCCTCGAGCGTCCGGGTGCTCTCCGCGTTGTGGCAGACGGCGCAGAAGGGCGCCTCCACGGCCTCGCCGCCGTGGAAGGTCCCGGCGACGCCGGTGCCCCGGGGCCGGAAGCCGTCGTGGCAGCTTCCGCAGGCGTCGCTGGAGACGACCTGCCGCCGGACGGCGCTCGCAGCGGTGACCGGCACGTCCACCGCGCCGGGGACGAAGTTGAACTCCGCGTTCACCGCGGTGAAGGTCGCGGCGGTCGCCGCCGCACCGTCCTCCTGCCGGCTCGCCTGGATCCAGACGACGTGCGTGTCGCCGAGGCGGGCCGGGTCGAGGGTGACCGAGGGCGGGAAGACGTAGGCGTAGCTCCCCGGCGTTCCCGTGAGGCCACCGGTCGCGGCGCTCGCCGGCGCGTTCGGGGCCGGGGGCGCGAGCAGGCCGGGGCCGTCGGCGCCGAGGGTGCGGACCTGGTACGGGCCGACCACGCCGGTGGCCGCGTTCCGGGTGAAGGAGGCGAGACCGAAGCGGGGAGCGATCCCGGCCGCGGCGAGATCGACGGCGCGGCCTCCGTCGTCCCGGGCGGTGAAGGCCACGGCGACGCCCGCGGCCGTGCGGGTGACGCTCGTCACCGCGAGCCGGAGGCCCTTCCTCGCTCCCGCCTCGTGGCAGCCGACGCAGGACGGGGCGTTTGCGAGGCCGCGGTAGTCCTGGCCGTGGCACCGCGTGCACGCGGGGGCTCCCGGGACGTGGTTCGCGAAGTCGTAGAAGAGCGGCGCGTGCTGGGCCGGGTCGGGGATGCGGGCGTGGCCGATCTGGTCGGGAGGGTTGAAGATGGCGGCGATCCACTTGTCGGCGCCGCTGCCGTCGGTGTCGAGCGTGCATCCGTTCAGGGCCACCGCGCTCCCGCAGTCGGCCGCCCAGGACTGGAAGAGGAGGCCCGCGTCGGGGTACGCGGAGAAGGTGGTGGTCCGCCCCCAGTCGTAGGAGACCGGATCGCAGCGATCGTGGCCCGTGCCGGCGGTGCCGCAGTCGATCCGGCCGTCGTCGGAGAGGATGTGGCCGCCGACGGGGCGGGAGACGCTCACCACGTAGAAGACGCCGAACTTCCCCTTCTGGGCGCCGGCCGGGCCGGACGCATCGCGCGGCGTCCCCCCGCCGCAGGCGGCGATCCACAGGCAGGCGCCGAGCGTGAGCGCCTTCGATCCGATGCGAGCCATGTCTGAATCCCCCTGGAGGAGCCGCGTGCACGTCCGGCGTGCCCGGGAGTTCCTAGCAACGTGCGGGCCAGCCTGGGGGTTCTGGCCATCGCGCAACCCGTCACGAACATTGAAGTAAATGCGACCCGTACCCGACAGGGTCATGGGCAAATCCCCCACGACGTTGGGCCTGTTCGCTCTTCGGTTGACGTGGGGCAGCCGGGTCGTGCGCGCGTTCTTCGCGGACGGGTCAGGTCGACCTTCCTGCGCTGGGGAGGAGGCCGCGCGGGCGTTCCGGAAGGCGGCCGCCGCGGGGATGTGAGCGGATCGGGCCGGGCCGGTCCGCCCGTCACCGGAGCGTGAAGTATGCCCGGGCTCCGCCTTCCTTCCGGGCGCGCTCCCCGCCGGCCGTGACGAAGACGCGTGCCGGGTCCACCTCCCCGCCGGCGAGCAGCCTGTCCCGGGCCGCGTCGGCCCGCCGCGCGGCGAGCTCCGCGTAGGCCTCCGGGGGCACGACGGCCGCGGCGGCGAGC
>JBBIOL010000026.1:0-16335 GCA_037443385.1 Anaeromyxobacteraceae bacterium | reverse complement strand
GCGGCGGCGAGCCAGCGCGGGTACTCCTCGGGCGGGACGGCGACGTCGTCCAGGACGAGCCCCGGCTGCCTGGCCCGGAGCGCGGTCCATCGCGCGCGGCGGACCGCGAGCGAGGCCTGTTCCCGCCGGAGCGCGGCCCCGTCGGCGGCCTCGCTCGACACCCCCTCCACCTCGAGACGAAGGGCCGGCCGCTCCCGGAGCGCCTTCGCGAGAACGCCCAGCGTCCGCTCGGCGCCCGGGTCGAGGCCGGCGCCACCGGACGCGAACTCGACGCGTTCGAGGTCCTCCCCTCCCCCACCGCCGAAGAGCTTCCCCAGCGCGACGAAGGGGGCGGTCACGAGCTTCGTGAAGACGTTGCCGACCGCTCGCCACACCATGCGTCCGATCGAGAAGTCGGGATCGTCGATCGATCCGCTCACCGGCACGTCGAGCTCGACGACGCCGTCGCGGTCCCTCAGGATCGCGAGGCCGAGCTTCACGGGCAGCGACGTCACGTCCGGCCCGGGCCGTTCCTCGCCGAGCGTGAACTGGTCGATGCGGGCCCGGTTCTCCGCCTCCAGCGTGCGGGCGCGGACCGCGTAGCGCAGGTCGAGGTCGAGCTTCCCCTTCTGCAGCTCGTAGCCCGCGTACTTCGCGACGTACGGGCCGACGGGCGTGAGGTCGATGGCGTGGGACCGGACGACGAGGTCGGTCGCGTCTCCCAGGAAGCGGGGCTGTAGCGTGCCCGAGACGGACAGGGGCGCCCCGCCGATCCGGGCATCGGCCTCTACCCGGGCGCTCGACCTCGGCTCGGAGGAGAGGCCCCGGACCGCCACCGCGAGGTCGGTGATCTCCGCCGTCGCGGCCGGGGTCAACGAGCGGTCGACGAGCGTGACCCGGCCGTCGGCGACCTGGAGGAGGCCGATCGACCACGCCTGGGCCGGTGACGCCGCCGTCGACGCGGCCGTTGACGCGGCCTGCGGGGCCTGCGCTCGACGCGCGACCACGTCGAGGTTGCGCACCTTGTCCTCCCAGATCGCGACGCGCAGGCGCGGGGAGACGAGGCGCACCGCGCGGAGCGCCGTCCGGCCCGGCGATGCGTCGACGCCCTCGAGGCGCAGGCTCTTCCAACGCAGGACCTCCTCCCCCTTCCGGCCGTCGGCCATCCGGAGGCCGTCGAGCCGGACGTCGCCATGGAACGCCCAGGCGGCGGGCGTCGCCGCGCCGTCGTAGGAGGCGTGCCCCTTCGCCCCGAGGAGCGCCTCCTCCAGGCGCGCGTCGACCACGTCCGACAGGTAGGGGGCGAACCGCGGGAGCCCGAGCGCGTCGGCCTCGACGTCGAGGTCGGCGGCGGGCCGGAGCGGCCGCACCGCACCCTTCGCCGACACCTTCCCGGATCCGTCCACGCGGAGCGACGCGTCGAGGGTCGCCGTCGCAGCGGGGTCGTTCGAGAGCCCCTGGAGCTGGAGCCGGTCCACGTCCACCCGCACCTGCACGGGCGGGTCCGTCGCGGCGTCCTCCACGTCCACGCGGACGCCCTGGACCGAGAGCTGCTCGAGCCGGAACCGGGGAGCCTTCGCCGCACCGGCCGAGCCCTGCGCCTCCGGAGCGGCCGATGCCGTCGCCGGGGGGCGCAGCAGCGCGACGAGATCGATCTCGCCGCCCGGCTCCCGCCGGACGCGGACCTGCCCTCCTTCGAGAGCGACGAGCCCGATCCCCGCCTCGCCGGTGAGCACGTCGGACTGGAGGCCCTTCACCTCGAGCCGGGTGAGGCCCACGGCGGGCTCGCCGCCTACCCGCGGTCCGAGGGCGAGGTCCGCGACCACGATGGACCCGTCCACGATCCGGACCACGCGCCGGCCGGCGCCCCACTCGAGCTCGTAGGTGGCCTTGAAGTCGAGGGTGCCCTTCCGGATCTCGGCCGACGTCGCGTCCTGGTAGTACGGCGCGTACTTGGGCAGCCGCAGCCGCTCGAAGGAGAACGTCCCGTTCGAGCGGATGGGCTCGATGCGCACGTTGCCGCTCCAGCTGAACGACTCGCCCGACTCGGTCGTCCCGGCCAGGGTGTACGGGCTCTGGTTGTCCCGGCGGTTCGTGCGGAAGTTGCGGAGGTCGAGCGTGAAGGGGCCGACGCTGGTCTCGAACGGGGACCGCCGCGAGCGGTCGCTGAAGTCCACCTTCGCGTCGGAGATCCGCAGGTGGCCGATGACGAACGACACCCCCTCGCCCGGGGTCCGGGCCGCGGCGTCGCGGTCCTCCGCCCCGAGCCGCGCGACGATGTCGGAGACGTTGAGCTGCCCGCGCACGTCGAGGGACGGGTGGAGGTACGGGCGGTCGAGCAGGAACTCGGCGAGGCCCAGCTCCTTCTGGAGGAGGCCACCGAGCGCGACGCGGGCGTAGAGGCGGTCGAACGAGGCGAGCGGCGCCCCATCCCGGTTCTTCACGAGGAAGCCCTCGACCGTGACCGACCGCGCGAACGGGTTCACCCGCACGCGCTCGACGCTCACCGGCCGCTCTGTGAGTGCGCCCACGCGCTCCAGGATCTGGTTCCGGACGACGACGGGGGCGACGACGAATCCGAGGAACGCGTACAGCGCCACGACGCCCACGAGCGACGCCAGCGCCACGCGCCGCCTGCTCTAGGACCACCTGCGCCCGGTCACGGGACCCTTGGCCATCACCACCGGATGCTACCCCTTCCGTCGCGGTCGGGGACCGCCAGGCCCCGGCCTTCTCCCTTGCCCTCGCGCGCGTCCGGGTCCGCGTGTCAAGTGCGAGGCGGGTTCACGACGGCGACGACGCAGGGGAGATCTGCTGTCGGTCTCTCGTCTCGTCTGCCGAAGGGAACCACCTCCACCCTCTCCGCGACAGGCACCCGTTCCGATGGGACGTCGGCCTCCGCTACTCGATCGTCGGCCCGACCTTTCCATCGAGCAGCCAACCGGCCACGGCCAGCATGACCAGCCGCTCCCGGCCAACGAACCCGTGGGCCGTGAAGGCCTCGCACGCGGGGCCCCGCGGCGATCCCAGCCCCACGACCCGGAGGATCGGGACGACACCCTCGTACCGCTTCAGCCCCGAGAAGGGGGTCATGTCGCACGGGTCGTCGACATGGTGGACGAAGAGCTGCCGCGCCCGGGCCTTGCTCGCGTCGAAGCCGTACAGCGGACGGGAGCGGGTCTCGGTGGCGGCAGTGATCGACGCGGTGTGGACCGCAGCGTCGATGTCATCCCCGAGGCGCACGGCGAGCACCTCCGACGAGACGGTACCGTAGCTCGTCCCGACGAGCGCGACGCGGACACCCTGCGGCAGCCGCTTCCGCAGCGCCGCGATCTGCTGGCGGACGTCCTCGACGTGGGCCTCGCTGTCCCGGTATCCGTCGCCGCAGGCCTCCTGGCGATCCGACGGGCAGTCCAGGACGGCGACCGCGATCCGGTCCGACACGAGGTGGCGTCGCGCGCGGATGAGGAAGTTCCCCCGGAGGTCGTAGGCGAACCCTCCGTTCTCGGCCCGCAGCTTCAGGATCCCCGGCCATCCCGGGAAGGCGACGACGAGCCAGGTCTCCTCCGCGCTGGGCCGGCGGCTGAGCAGGGACCGCTGGTACACGCCTTCCCTCGGCCTGGTCTCGACGATCTGCTCCACCAGCCCTTCCGACGCGACGTCGGCCGCGGCTGCCCCTGGATCCGGGACGCCGGCGAGGACGGCGGTCACGAGCGTCGCGACCACGGACCCCGCCTTCATCGCCCACCTCCCTCGAGTGCGGCGAGCCCCTTCGTGGCACGGGCGTTCGCCCCGTCCAGCCGGAGCGCCCGGCGGTAGGCGCGGCTGGCCTGAAACGCGTCGCCGGACTGCGACAGGGCGTCGCCGAGCGTGGCCTCGAGCACTGCGCTCTCCGGGAACAGGCGCAGCCCGGCCCGGGCGACCCGTCCGGCGTCCGATGGCCTTCCGTGCTCGAGAAGGAACCCGGAGGCCTGCACGAAGGGCTGCAGGGCGTCGGGCCGCTTCTCCACCATCGTCAGGAACATCGACGCGGCCGGGTCGATCTCCCCGCGGGCGAGGTGCACGCGGGCCATGGCCAGGTAGCCCCAGCTCCTTCCCGGGGCGAGGTCGATGCACCTCTGCGCCTCGTCGCGGGCCCGGTCGAGGTCCCCCTGCATGCGGTACGCCCAGGACGACATGAAGTGTGCGGGGGCGAAGGCCGGGTCGATCCGCATGATCGCGGCGAAGTCCTCCAGCGCCTGCTGGTGGCGGCCCTTCGTGATGTGGATGTAGCCCCGGAGGTTCAGGCCGTACTTGTCGTCGTCCGGGGTGTCGTTGGCGAGCACCTCGTCGACCATCCGCATGGCGTTCTCCTCGTCCCGCGCGCGCCAGTGGATGGAAGCCGCAATCATCGGGTCGACGGCCTCGATGAGCGCGATGGCGGTCTTCCGGAGAACGGTCTGGGGATCTCCGCCCGTCGTCAGGTCGACGATGACGCGGTTCTCCGGCTGCCTGCGGAGGCGGATGCGGTAGGTGGGCTCGTCGTCGGCGCCGGCCAGGGTCACGTCGCCGGTGATGCGCCTCGGCACGATCCCGAGCGCCTCCCGTACCATGCCCTGGATGGTCTGGGTGTCGAGCCCCTTCACCGAGACCGCCTGCATGTTCATGAGCTCGTCGGCGCGCTCCCGGGAGAGGATCGAGACCCGGTCCTTCGCCGAGGATTGCTGTCGCTCGAACGCCGCGACCTCGTCGAGGAGGCGGGCGGTGGCGATCTCCGCGGTGAAGCCCCGCTGCTCGAACGCGGAGGGGACGCGAATGGGCTCGATGACGACGGCGTCGGAGGTGAGGGTCCGGTAGAGGCCGATCGCGCTGATGACGGCGGCGCCCGCAGTCAGCGCGGTGATCGACCACGTCTTGAGGACCTGTCCCCACGTCGAGATCTGCTCGAGACCCGGAAGCCAGGCCGGACGTCGCATGGAACCCCCCCGAACCGGGGGGTGATAGCCGTGAGGGGCACCCGGTGCACGTCGACCGCCGCCCGACCCCGTCCCGGGGCGACGTCGCGCCACCAGGGGCCGGAAATGAAACGCCCCGCCACCGGGACGACGGTGGCGGGGCAACTGGTGACCCCTACGGGACTTGAACCCATGTTTTCGGCGTGAGAGGCCGACGTCCTAACCGCTAGACGAAGGGGCCAGAGACTTCCCCTGTGCTGCGTGAGACCTTCCCTACCATTCGGGCCGCCTGGACGTCGACCCGCTGCAAGTTGGCTGGGGGACTAGGATTCGAACCTAGATAGCATGGTCCAGAGCCATGCGTCCTGCCGTTAGACGATCCCCCACCGAGCCGCTCGTAGGGTCCGCGAGGGGCGGTTTGTAGCCGCTGGCGGGCCCGAGGTCAAGCGCCTCCGTCGTCCCCCGGAACGGGGCCCCTACCGCCAGATCCCGTAGGTGCGCCCCTTGTGGCCGGGCTCGCGCAGGACGAGCCTCCCGCCCTTCGCCGCGGCGGCGGCCACCGGCCCGATCCAGTAGCCCTTGGGGTCGCTGCGGCGCCAGGACTTGCGGAAGAACTGGTTCACCTCCTCGAAGATGGCCTTCAGCGCCGCCGGCTTGCCGATCCGCGCGCCGGGCGAGTCGTCCACGTCGAGCTCGGCCCAGAGCCTTCCCCCCACGAGCTCCCCGGCCTCGTTCGGGAGCGAGCGCTCGTAGTGGTACACCGGCGAGGGGATCTCCTCGATCTCGAGCATGCCGCGGTCCCGGCCGCGGGCCAGGGTGCGCACGATGACCGGTCCGAGCCGCTCCGCGGCGAGGTAGTAGGCCTCCCGGTCGAGCAGCTCCACCGTCCGGTCGTCGACGGGGATCCCCGCGGTGCCGGGCGGGAAGATCTCCGGGTAGAGGGTGAGCTCCTTGCGGGCCAGCATCCGGAACAGGGCGCGCTCGTCCTCGGGCAACATGAAGTACTGGAGCGTGGCGGCCAAGGTCCCCT
Organism: Anaeromyxobacteraceae bacterium; assembly: GCA_037443385.1. Lineage (GTDB taxonomy): Bacteria > Myxococcota > Myxococcia > Myxococcales > Anaeromyxobacteraceae > CAIOAK01. Next base: position 10,392 of record JBBIOL010000026.1, on the reverse strand, counting down.
CAGGGAAGCGGGTTGTCGTGCAGCGGGGGCGCGGGCGGCGGGGGGCGCGGGGCGGCCAGCTGGACCGTCCCCACGTCCACGCTGCCACCCGGGGTGACCGCCACCCGCATCTCGGCCGGCGGCGCCTCCGGCGTCCCGGGTGCGTGCACGCGCCGGAAGCCCAGCACCCAGCTCCCGGCGGGCAGCCGGAGCTCGAAGACGCCGTCCGGACCCACGGCGGCGGAGCGATGGGCCTTGGCCACCCCGACCGCGGCCCCGGCGGCCGGCCGCGTGCCGTCCAGGACCTTGCCGCGGACCGTGCCCTCCCCCGGCGCCGCGTCGCGCGGCGAGGTCGGGAGCGGCCAGCGCACCAGCCGCACCTCGGCGAGGTCCGACTGCATCTGGACCACCGCGCCGTCGGGGGCGAGGGCGAACTCGCGGAAGAGCCAGCGCCGGTCGCCCGGGGGGACCACCACCGTCCCGGCGACGTGCCCCTGGGGCGTCACCGAGACGAGGAGCACCTCGGCGCGCGCCCCCTCGTCGTCGGCGCCGTCGTGCCGGTCGAGCGCGACCACCACGTCCCCCCGGCGATTCACGCCGACGAGCCTCACCCGGGAGATCGGGATGGCCGAGCGCAGGTTCACCGTGCGTCGAACGCGGCCGTCGCCCGCCGAGAACCGGACCACCGCCGACCAGCGCCCGGCCCGCTCGGCCTGGACGAACACGTCCCCGGCGGGCAGCCCCGGGAGCGGTCCCTCGGCGCGGATCCCGCCCCACCCCAGCTCGGCACGGACCGACTGGCCGTTCAGCATGAGGAAGGTGGGGCGCCCGCGGACGGCGAGGAGCTGGTCGACCCCGTTGAAGGAGGCCGGGAGCGCCCCGGAGAGCAGGACCTTCCCGGTCGGGTCGAACTGGGTGAGCGTGGGGCTGTCGCTCTCGGTCACCACGAAGATGGCCCCGTCGTCGGCGACGGCGATGTCCGACTCGAAGACCGGCTCGGCCCCGGGTCGCCCCACCGGGAAGGACGACACGAACCGACCCTTCCCGTCGAAGCGCTGCACCCGGCCGTTCAGCACGTCGAGCACGAGCAGGCCGCCGGCCGGACCGACCGCGAAGCTGGGCGGCCCGAGCGCGTCCTCGTCGTCGCGCGACGGGTTGCCCTGGAGCCCGAACTGACCGGGGGCGGAGCCAGGGGATCCGCGCAGCAGCACGTGCCCCGGCGGGCCACCCCCGGCGCCGACCTGCGTACCGGGCAGGTCCACGGCGGGGAGGTCGGGAGCCGCGGCCACGGTGGGCTCCTGGGTCCCCGTCATGGCGGCCGCCGCCGCGTCCGGGACGCAGAGGGCCGGCCGGTCGTCGGCCCAGACCTCCACGATCCCCAGGTCGTTGAGCTTGCCGCCCTGGACGGCCACGTCGTCCACCCGCTGGTCCGGCACCAGGTTCGGCCCGCGGATGACGAGCGAGTACTTGCCGGCCGGGAGCTCGACCAGGAAGCGGCCGCCGCTGTCGCTCTTCACCTGCTTCTCTCGCCCGATGACCGAGACCGTGGCGCCGGGGACGCCGGTGAGGCAGCCCTTGTAGCGCAGGATGCCGGTGACGGTGCCGCGGGACGCGGCCCGGGCCGGCGCGGGCATCCCGGCGACGAGCGCCGCCAGGAGGGGCAGGAGGGCGAGGCGGACGGAAGGCACGGAGGGCGACATCCTACCCCGTCGGCCGGCCGGGGCGCGTCTGCCGCATCGGGTCGAGGAGGTGCCGGGCCTCCCGGGGGCGGATCCCGGCCCGCTCCACGGCCAGCTCGGCCACCGGCCGGCCGGTCTCCACCGACTCCTTCACGATCCCGGCCGCCGCGGCGTAGCCGATCCGCGGGGCGAGGGCGGTGGCCAGGCTCACCGTGCGCTCGGCGTAGTGGCGGGCCCGGGCCGCGTCGGCGCGCAGGCCGCGGGCGAGGCGCAGGTCGAACGCCCGGACGCCGTTCGCGAGGATCTCGAGCTGGTGGAGGAGGTCCCAGGCCACGAGCGGCATGGTGACGTTGAGCTCCAGCTGCCCCGCCGCGGCGGCCCAGGCGATGGCCTCGTCGAGCCCGATCACCTGGTGGCTCACCATGGCGAGCATCTCGGCCATCGACGGGTTCACCTTGCCGGGCATGATCGACGATCCGGGCTGGACCGCCGGCAGGCGCAGCTCGGCGAGGCCGGTGGCCGGGCCGGAGGCGAGCAACCGGACGTCCCCACCGATGCGGACCAGCTCGACGGCCGCGAGCCGCAGCGCGGACGACAGCGCCGCGAACGGGGCCAGCGACTGCATGGCGTAGAACGGGTTCGGCGCCGGGAAGAGCGGGACCCCGCAGAGCCGGGAGAGCTCCTTCACCACGAGCTCCCGGTAGCGCGGGTGCGCGTTCACGCCCGTGCCCACCGCGGTGCCTCCGATGCCCAGCGCGGCCAGTTCGGGCAGGGCGTCGTTGACGCGGTCGGCGGCCGCGGCGAGCGCCGCGGACCACCCGGACACCTCCTGGCCCAGCCGGATGGGCGTCGCGTCCATGAGGTGCGTGCGGCCGGACTTCACGATCCCGTCCCACTCCCGGGCCTTGCGCGCGAAGGTCGCCGACAGCGCCCGCAGCGCCTCGACCGCGGCCGGTGCGGTCTCGAGCGCGGCGAGGCGCATCGCGGTGGGGACGACGTCGTTCGTGGACTGGCCGAGGTTCACCTCGTCGTTGGGATCCACCGTCCGGTCGCCGCGCCGCCCGCCCAGGATCTCGGCGGCCCGGTTGGCGAGCACCTCGTTCACGTTCATGTGGAACGAGGTGCCGGCCCCGGCCTGGTACGCGTCGACGGGGAACTGGTCGTCCCACCGGCGCGCGAGCACCTCGCGGCACGCCGCCTCGATGGCCCGCGCCTTGCGCCGGTCGAGCTCGCCCAGGCGGGCGTTAACCCGGGCCGCGGCGAGCTTCACCCGGACCACGGCGTCGACGAGCGCCCGCGGCTCCCGGAGCCCGGAGATCGGGAAGTTCTCGACGGCCCGGGCGGTCTGGGCGCCCCAGAGGGCCCGTGCCGGCACCCGCACCTCGCCGAGCGTGTCGCGCTCCACCCGCGTGCGGGCGACTCCCGCGACCTTCCGTCCACGAATCGTTCCCCGGGCCATGCTTCACCTCCCCTTGCCTTCGAAGTCGCCGCCCCGCCCGCGCAGCCGGTCGCGCAGCCTCCGGAAGGCCAGCTCCGACTTGGCGTCCTCGATCTCCCCGGCCTCGCACGCGGCGATGGCTTGGTCGAGCGGCCGCCAGGCGAGCGTCGCCCCCTCCTCGAGCGGGGAGCCGTCTCCCTCCTGCGGTGCGTCGTGCTCGCCGGCCGCCGTGCCGCGATCCACCTCGGCCTCGAGGAGGTGGATCTTCTCCGAGACGATGCCGGGAAGGGTGTAGAACGCGGCGCCGAGGGGCGCCAGCCGGCCGGGGTCGAGCGCGATCCCTGCCTCCTCCCGGGCCTCCTCCGCCCCCCGCCTGCGCAGGGCGTCGAGCCCGGACTCCCCCGGCTCGAGCAGCCCGGCCACGATCTCCTCGTACAGGAGCGGCTCCGGCTCCGGAAGCGCGCGGACCTTGCCCCTGCGGAAGAGGACGGCGGGCCGCAGCTGGCGGCGGAGGAGGACCTCCACGCCCCCGCCGACCCGGGACCACAGGCACACCGCCACCGCGTCCAGGGTGGGCCGGTCCAGGACGTCGATGCGGTAGACGGCGGAACGGGACCCGTCGGCGCGCCGGTTGCGGGCGCGGTAGCGGCGCACGTGCAGGAAGCCCTCGTCGCAGCGGGCCGATGCGGTGAAGTCCTCCACGATCTCGATGGCGTCCACGCGAGGCATGGAGGCCAGATACGCGACGCGCGGGCTCCGGGCAACCCCTGGCGCGCGGGCCGGCCGGCCGCTTGCCTGGCCCGGGGGGGTGTTTAGGTTCCCCCGATGAAGGCCCACCTCTGCGCCGCCTGCGGCGCCATCAACCGCCTGTCCGGGGCCCCGGCCGGTGCCTCCCCCGTCTGCGGCCGCTGCCAGGCCGATCTCGACCTCTCCGGAGAGCCCCGGCCCGTCACCGGCTCCCAGCTCGACGCCGCCGTGCGCAGCTCGCCGGTCCCGGTCCTGGTCGACTTCTGGGCGCCCTGGTGCGGTCCCTGCCGCACCGCCGCCCCCATCTTCGCCGACCTGGGGAGGCGCCGCGCCGGGGATCTGCTCGTGCTCAAGGTGAACAGCGACGAGGAGCAGGAGGCCTCATCCCGCCTGGGCATCCGGGCCATCCCCACCTTCGTGCTCTTCCTGGGGGGCCAGGAGATCGCGCGGCACAGCGGGGTGATGCCGGCCGCCGAGATGGACCGCTGGGTCGCCGGCCACGCCCGCACCTGAACGACCGGCGCCGAACGGACGACGGGCCGCCCCCTCCTCGGGAACGGCCCGTCGATCACCGCGTCGCGCCGCGATCAGGCGACGACGCGAAGGCCCTTCTTGTCGGCCGGCTTGTAGTCCGGCAGCTCGTCGAACTGGAGGTAGCGGTACACCTTCTCCGCCTTGGGGGCGATCTTCTCGTTGAAGGCCGCGAAGTACTCCTCCTTGGTGGGCAGTCGCCCCAGGTTGGAGGCCACCGCGCCCAGCTCCGCCGAGCCCAGGAACACCTGGGCGCCGTCGCCCATGCGGTCGTCGAAGTTGCGGGTCGAGGTGGAGAACACCGTGGTCTTCCCCGGGACGCGGGCCTGGTTGCCCATGCACAGCGAGCAGCCGGCGGTCTCGATGCGGGCGCCGATCTGGCTGAACACGGTGAAGTAGGCCTCGTCGCGCAGCTCCTGCTGGTCCATCCGGGTCGGCGGGCAGATCCAGGTGCGGACGGCCGGGTTGAACTTCTGCCCCTTCCAGATCTCGCCGGCGGCGCGGAAGTGGCCGATGTTCGTCATGCAGGAGCCCAGGAAGACGTCGTCGATCTTGGTGTTGGCGACGTCGGACAGGAGCTTCACGTCGTCCGGGTCGTTCGGGCAGGCCAGGATGGGCTCGGTGATCTGGGAGAGGTCGATCTCGATCACCGCCGCGTACTCGGCGTTCTTGTCGGCCTTGAGCAGCTCCGGCTTCTTCAGCCACTTCTCGGCGGCGGCGATGCGGCCGGCGAGCGTCTTCGCGTCCTGGTACCCGTCGGCGATCATCTTCTTCATGAGCGCCACGTTGGAGCGGAGGTAGGTGGCCACCGTCTTCTCGGAGAGGGCCACGGCCGCGGCGGCGGCGCTGCGCTCGGCGGCGGCGTCGGTGAGCTCGAAGGCCTGCTCCACGGTGAGGTCGGGCAGCCCCTCCATCTCCAGGATGCGGCCGTTGAAGACGTTCTTCTTGCCCTTCTTGGGCACGGTGAGCAGCCCCTGCTGGATGGCCCGGTAGGGGATGGCGTTCACCACGTCCCGGAGCGTGATCCCGGGGTTGAGCTTGCCCGTGAAGCGGACCAGCACGCTCTCCGGCATGTCGAGCGGCATGAACCCGAGGGCGCCGGCGAAGGCCACCAGCCCGGACCCGGCCGGGAAGCTGATCCCGATGGGGAAGCGGGTGTGGCTGTCGCCGCCCGTGCCCACGGTGTCCGGGAGCAGGAGCCGGTTGAGCCAGGAGTGGATGACGCCGTCGCCCGGGCGGAGCGAGACGCCGCCGCGCTCGACCGTGAAGGCCGGCAGGGTCTTGTGCATCTTCACGTCGGCCGCCTTGGGGTAGGCCGCCGTGTGGCAGAACGACTGCATGTACATCGGGGCCTGGAAGCGCAGGCAGGCGAGCTCCTTCAGCTCATCGGCGGTCATGGGGCCGGTGGTGTCCTGGCTGCCCACGGTGGTCATCTTCGGCTCGACGTACCAGCCGGGAAGCGCGCCCGGGATGCCGCAGGCCTTGCCGACCATCTTCTGCGCCAGCGAGTAGCCCTGGCCCTTCTTCGGGGCCGGGTTGGTCTTCACCACGAAGACGTCGGAGGCGCCCTTCTGGAGCGCCTTGCGGGCCTTGTCGGTGACCGAGCGGCCGATGATGAGCGGGATGCGGCCGCCGGCGCGGTACTCGTCGCCGAGGTTGTCGGGCTGGAGCTTGAAGGTGGAGAGCACCTCGCCCGACTCGGCGCGGATCTCGCCCTTCCTCGTGTCGATCGTGACCACGTCGCCGGTCTTCAGCTTCGAGACGTCGGTCTTGATGGGCAGCGCGCCGGAGTCCTCGGCGGTGTTGAAGAAGATGGGGGCGATGACGCCGCCGATGACCACGCCGCCGCGCCGCTTGTTGGGCACGTAGGGGATGTCCTCACCGATGTGCCAGAGCACCGAGTTGATGGCCGACTTGCGGGAGGAGCCGGTGCCGACCACGTCGCCGACGAAGGCGACCTGGAAGCCCTCCTTGCGGAAGTCGGCGATGGTCGTGAGCCCGCCCGGGAAGCGGGTCTTGCCCATGGCCAGCGCGTGGAGCGGGATGTCCGGGCGGGTGGAGGCGTCGCCGGCCGGGGAGAAGTCGTCGGTGTTGATCTCGCCGTCGACCTTGAAGACCTTCACCTTGATGGTCTCGGGGATGCCGGGCTTCCCGGTGAACCACTCGGCGGCGGCCCAGGACTCGAGGACGGCCTTGGCGGCCGGGTTCTTGGCCTTGGCCAGCGCGGCCACGTCGTCGAAGGAGTCGTAGACGTAGGTCAGGCCGGAGAGCGCCTTGGCGGCGTCGTCGGCGAGCCCCTTCACCTTGAGGGCGGCGACGAGCGGCGGGACGTTGTAGCCGCCGCCCATGGTGCCCAGCATGAAGACGGCGTCCTTCTTGGTGATGACCGGGGACTTCTTCTTGCCGGTGACCACCTCGGCCAGGAAGGCCGCCTTCACCTCGGCGGCCGGGTCGACGCCCGGGGAGACGCGGTCGCGAAGCAGGCCGAGCAGGAAGGCCTCCTGCCCCTTGGGCGGCTTCTGGAGCAGCTTCACGACCTCGCGGGTCTGCTCCGGGTCGAGCTGGCGGGGCGGGATGCCCTGCCCGCTGCGCTCCTCCACGTGCTTCTGGTACGCGTCGATCACGGGGTTGGCCACGCGACGTCTCCTTGCGGAAGGTGGGTTGGCCGGGGGCGCGGCGCGCGGCGCGGCGCCCGCGGCAGGGGGTCCGCTTATACCCCACGGCAGCGCGGCTGTCAGCCGCGCTGCGCGGCCCGGACCCGCCGTGTTTTTCCCTTGAAACGACGGGGGCTTCAGCCTTCCGGGGCGGGACCCGCCTCATCCCCCGGACGGAGATCCACCCGGTTGTCGTAGAAGGTGCTGCCGGCGCCCTCGTCCGTGAGGCGCTGCGCGGTGAGCGCATTCACGGTGCGTCCACCATGGACGTGGGAGAGCCAGGGGACCCCCTCCGCCACGACCACGCCGGGCGGGGTGCGGTCGGTGACGAGGAGCCGGAAGGTGGCCGCGCCGAGCCCGTTCCAGGCGGTGACCCGGGCGCCGGAGAGGCCCCGCGACGCCGCGTCGGCCGGGTTCACCATGAGTCCGGGCTCGCCCTCGCGCTCCCGCAGCTCGGGCCGCTCCCGGAACGAGGTGTTGAGCCCCCAGACCGACGCGCCGGTGACCAGCCGGAAGGGCAGCTCCCCGTCCTCCTCGTGGGTGGGAAGCCAGCGGGGCAGCGGGAGGCGCTGCCGCGGGTTCTCGATCTCGATCTTCCCCGACGGGGTGCGGAAGGCCAGCTTGTGCCCGGCGGGCAGCGCGAGCTCGACCCCCTTCCCCTCCGCCAACGCCCGGGCGTCGATCCCCTCCCGCAGGCGCGCCGGACGGGCCAGGAGCGCGTCGACGAGGTCGCGTGAGCCCATGCGGAAGATCGGGTCGTCGAGCCCCATCTCCGCCGCGAGCCGGCGGAAGAGGTCCCAGTTCGGCCTGGACTGGCCGAGGGGCGGGATGGCCGGCGCGACCCGCTGGATCACGTACTGGCCGTAGGAGCAGTAGACGTCGTCGTGCTCGAGCGCGGTGGTGGCCGGGAGCAGCACGTCCGCGTAGCGGGCCGTGTCGGTGAGGAAGCGCTCGTGCACCACCGTGAAGAGGTCGTCCCGGGAGAGGCCGCGCAGCACCTTCTCCTGATCGGGCGCCACCGCGGCCGGGTTGGAGGTGTGCACGAAGAGCGCCATGATCCTGGGCCCGTCGAGCTCGGTCAGCGCATGGCCGAGCTGGTTCATGTTGACGATCCGGGTGGCCCGTGGCTGCAGGTCGGGACGGGAGACGATCGACGTGTCGAACGCCTGCGAGCCGCCGGTGGAGCCGAGAAGCCCGCCCCCCGGCCTGGCCCATGCCCCGACGATCGCGGGCAGGCAGGTGATGCAGCGCACGTTCATGGCGCCGTTGCCGTAGCGCGACAGACCGCTTCCCAGGCGGATGAAGGGCGCGCGCGCCGCCGCGTAGCGCCGGGCCAGCTCCTCGATGGTGGTGGCGTCGACCCCGGTCTTCCCGGCGGCCCAGGCCGGCGTGCAGGCGGGCAGGATCTCGTCCCGGAACCGCTCCCAGCCGGTGGCGTGGGCGCGGAGGAACGGGACGTCGGCGAGGCCGTCCCGGAAGAGGACGTGGGCCATCCCGAGGGCGAGCGCGCCGTCGCTTCCGGGCCGGACGAGGATCACCCGGTCGGCGAGGTCGGAGGTCGGGGTGCGGTAGGTCTCGACCACCCAGACCTCGGCGCCGCGGCGCCGCGCCTCCTTCAGCCGCTGCACGAAGTGGATGCTGGTCGCGACGGCGTTCAGGCTCCAGACGATCGCGAGGTCGCTCGAGAGCACCTCGTCCGGGTGCGGGGCGAGCGTGTCGCCCATGACGGCCTTCCAGCCGGAGCCCTTGGCGGGCGAGCAGATGGTCCGGTCGAGCCGGGACGCGCCGAGCGCGTGGAAGAAGGCATCCCCGGCGTTGCGCTGCACGAGTCCCATCGTGCCGGCGTAGGAGTACGGGAGGATGGCCTCGGGCCCGTGGCGGGATGCGACGTCCTTCAGGCCCGCGACCACCCGGGCCACCGCCTCGTCCCAGGAGACGGGGCGGAACTTCCCCTCCCCCTTCCGTCCGCTGCGGAGCATGGGCGTGAGGAGTCGCCCGGGCGCGTGCACGGTGCGCTCGTAGCCGTTCACCTTGGGGCACAGGCTGCCCTGGCTGTACGGGTGGTCGGGGTCGCCGTGCACCTTCACCACGCGATCGCCCTCCACGTCCACGAGCAGGCCGCAGGCGTCGGGGCAGTCGTAGGGACAGGTGGCGCGGACCGTCTTCATGCCGGGCATGATAAACCCGGGCGCATGCGCGCGCTCGTGACCGGAGCCGGCGGTTTCCTGGGCGCCTGCCTGGTGCGGCGGCTCCGGGAGGCGGGGCACGAGGTGCGCGCGATGGTGCGCCCCGGGGGCGACTCCGGCGCGCTCGCCGCCCTGGGCGCCGAGGTCGTCCAGGGCGACGTGACCGACCCGTCGAGCCTGCCCGGCGCGGTGCGGGAACGGGACGTGGTCTTCCACCTGGCCGGCATCCGCCGCGCCCCGCGCCGCGAGGACTTCGGCCGGGTCAACGCCGGCGGGACCCGGGCACTGCTCGAGGCCTGCGCCGCGCACGCGCCCGGCCTGACCCGGTTCGTGCTGGCCGGATCGCTCGCCGCCGCCGGGCCGTCGGCCGCGCCCCGGCGCGAGGACGAGCCGCTCGCGCCGCGCGAGTGGTACGGGGAGTCGAAGGCGGAGGCCGAGCGCCTCACCCTGTCCTTCCGCGACCGGATGCCGGTCACCGTGGCCCGCCCGCCGCGCATCACCGGCCCCGGCGATCGCGAGAACCTCCTCTTCTTCCGGATCGTCGGCCGCGGCGTGGTCCTGGCCTTCGGACGCGAGACCCGGCCGCTCTCGTTCGTCGACGTGGAGGATTGTGCGCGCGGGATGGAGGCCCTGGCCGTGCACCCGGCCGCGGTGGGCCAGAGCTTCTTCCTCGCCTCGACCGAGCGGACGAGCATCGAGGGGCTGCAGCGGGAGATCGCGCGGGCGCTCGGGGTGCGGGTGCGCACCGTGCCGGTGCCGCCGGCGCTGCTCCGCGGGCTCGGCTCGCTCGCCGACGTGGCGAGCCAGCTGCTCGATCGCCACCTCCCGCTCAACCGGAAGCTCGCCGAGCAGGTGCTCGCGCCCGGGTGGGTGTGCGACCCGGGCAAGGCCCGCGAGGTGCTCGGGTTCGAGGCGCGGGTGCGTCTGGCCGCCTCGATCGACCGATCGGCACGCTGGTACCGCGAGATGGGATGGATCTAGCAGCGCCGCCTGCGCAGTAGGCGGCGCACGGCTCGCCGGCGACCGGATTTCCCGGTCCCCGATCGGTCGGGTCCCTCGGCGCGAAGCGGTCCATGTGGATTTCACCGTAGGTCTCTCGCGCCGCCTCCAGGTTGTGCGCCCTGCCTGGGGTATCCCCACGATCCGGCGAAGAAAGCTCAGCAATTCAGATCATGTAG
>JBBIOL010000025.1:0-38962 GCA_037443385.1 Anaeromyxobacteraceae bacterium | reverse complement strand
ACCCCGAGCCGCGCGGCGATGGCGCGGGCCAGCGCGGCGGCCGCCGCGGGCGTGGCCGAGCGTCGCGACCCTCCCCCGGTCCACAGCCGCGTCCCGTCCGACAGCCCCACCACGTCGAGCGCCCAGCGCGGCAGGCTCTCGCCCGGGTACCACTTGCCCTCGCGGCGCAGCACGACGCCGCCGGGCGCCATCCGGTCGCGCAGCTCGGCGGCGAGCGCCAGCCCCTGCTCCCACTTGGTGGGGCCGAGCGCCTCGCCGCGCCACTCCGGCGCCTCCGGGTGGAGCCGCGAGTTGAAGGTGGGCTCTCCACCCACGGTGAGGGTGAGCCCCTCGGCCTCGAGCGCGGCGTCGGCCCGGTCGCTCCCGGCGAGGAGCGCCTGCCAGGTCTCCTCGGGGTAGGGCGTGGTGGGACGGGCCTCGTGGCCGAGCCGTCCCACACGCATCTCGAAGGAGAAGGACGCGGCGCCCACGTCGGAGGTCCCGGTGACCGGCGCCGCCAGCGCCGGCCGGGCCACGCAGGCGAGCGGGACGTGCCCCTCCCCGCAGAGGAGCCCGCTCGTGGCGTCGAGCCCGATCCAGCCGGCCCCGGGGAGGAAGACCTCCGCCCAGGCGTGCAGGTCCACCACGTCGCGCCCCACGCCCCGCGGCTCGTCGGGGATCATGCCCTCGTCGGTGAGCTGGACGAGGTAGCCCGAGACGAAGCGGGCCGCGAGCCCGCGGGAGCGCAGCGCGGCCACCAGCAGCACCGCCGAGTCGCGGCAGCTGCCGCGCCCGTGGCGCAGGGTCTCCTCCGGCGTCCAGACGCCCGCCTCCTCGCGGATGACGTAGCGGGTCCGCTCGTTCACCCGCCGGTTCAGCTCGACGACGAGCGGGACGGTGCGCCCCGAGGACGGCAGCGACTCCAGGAAGGCGTCGAGGAGGCTCCCCCCGGCCAGGGACGGGTCGTTCCGGTCGAGGAACGGGACGAGCTCGGGTCGGAGCTCCTCCGGGTAGCGGAACGGGATCTCCTCGCAGCGATCGTCCACGAAGAAGTCGAACGGGTTCACCGGCCGGACGTCGATCGCCATCTCCATCCGGACCGCCAGCTCCGGCAGCCGGACGCCCTTCGGGAAGGTGACGTGCGCGACGTGGTTCCCGGTGGGGTCGCGCTGCCAGCGGAGCCGGGCCGGCTCGGTGACGCGCAGTGCGTAGGTCTCGATGCGCGCCCGGGCGTGATCGGCGGGGCGGAGCCGGATCTGGTGCGGGCCGAGCGCCGCCGGGCGCGGGAACCGGTAGACCGTGTCGTGCTGGACGAGGAGGCGCATGGGGCGACCATATTGCCTTTGCAAGAGGCCTGCCCGGTTCCCGGGCGCGCAGGGCCCGATCGGCACGGCTTCCCGCCACCGGGCACCGGGGGTTGCCGCGGATGCGTGCACCACCGTGCCCGGGCCCCGGGCACGGCCCGGCCGGGCGGGTGCCCCCGGGAGGGGCGCAGACCCCGCATCGTCACACAGCCGTCACGGAGGGTGTGTTGAAGTGGCGGCTCCTCCACGGAGACCCGAGTGCTCATCCAGCAGGAACTTTCCTGGCTCCGGTTCAACCGCCGGGTCCTCGAGCAGACCCGGCGGCCCGACTTCCCGGTGATGGAGCGGATGCGCTTCCTCTCCATCTGGGCCTCGAACCTGGACGAGTTCTTCGCGGCCCGCATCTCCCGGCCGTTCCTGGAGGAGCGCGGCACCCCCGCCTACCAGCGGCTGCTCCGGGAGGCCCGCGGCCAGGCCGAGGCGGCCAGCGAGACCTACCGCAGCCTGCTCGACGAGCTGGAGGCCCACGCCGTGCGCGTGGTCCCGGTCTCGTCCCTCTCCCGGGAGGAGCTCGACTACTTCGGCGCCTTCCTCGCCGAGGAGGTGGCGCCGCGGACCGACGTGCTCCGGGCCGAGGCGGTCCGGGAGGTGCGCACCGAGGCGCTCTACTTCGCCACCGGGCTGGGCGTGCTCGAGCACCTCATCCGGCTCCCCGACAGCCTGCCCCGGCTCGTCGAGATCCCGGGGCGCGACGGGACCTACGTGCGGCTGGGCGAGCTCCTGCGGCTGCGCAGCGACCTCTTCCTGGAGGGGCGCGACCTCGAGCTCCACGAGCTCCGGGTGATCCGGCTCGCCGCCATCGACCAGCTCGGGCTCGACTGGGAGGACCTCCCGGCGGCGCTGGAGACGCGCCTCGACGGCCGGCCCAGCCACCTCGAGGTGGAGCGGAACTTCCCGGCCCACTGGGCCGAGTCGATCCGGATCGCGCTCGGCCTGGAGGCCGAGGAGGTCTTCCGGGTGGAGCCGCCGCTCGACCTCCGGATGGTGACCGCGCTCGTCGATCGCGCGCCGCCCCGGCTCAAGTTCCCGGCGCCGCGGACGTCGCGGATCCCCGGCTTCCGGTCCGATCCCTTCGCGCGGATCGCCCGGCACGACCAGATGCTGCTCCATCCCTACCAGGCGTACGACGCGGTGGAGGACTTCGCGCGCGCGGCGGTGCAGGACCCCGAGGTCACGGCGATGCGGGCCACCCTCTACCGGGTGGGCGACGACAACGTGCTCGCCGAGTCGCTCATCGAGGCGGCGCGGGCCGGCAAGGACGTGGCGGTGCTGCTCGAGGCCCGCGCCCGCTTCGACGAGCTGCAGAACCTGGAATGGGGCCTGCGGTTCCAGAACTCCGGCGTCCGGGTCCTGCCGCTCCCCTCGCGGAAGGTCCACGCCAAGGCCATCTGGATCCGTCGCGGCCGGCGCGAGTTCGCCCACCTCGGCACCGGCAACTACAACACCCGCAACGCCCGGCTCTACACCGACTTCTCCCTCTTCACCTCCGACCCGGGCATCACCCGCGACGTGAAGCGTTTCTTCGACGCGCTGGAGGCCGGCAAGCCGCCCCGGATGAGCGAGCTCCGAACCGGCACGGCCATCCGCAAGCTCCTCGTCGACCGGATCCGGGCCGAGGCCCGGCCGGGGGGGCACGTGATCTTCAAGTTCAACCACGTCACCGACGCGCCGGTGCTCTCCGCCCTGCGCGCCGCCGCGAAGGCCGGGGCCCGCGTCGACCTCGTGGCGCGCACCACGCTCACCGAGATCGCGCCCGGGGTGAACGCGAAGAGCGTGGTCGGCCGCTTCCTGGAGCACGCCCGGGTGGTCGCCTTCCGCAACGGCGGACGCTGGCAGGTCTTCGCCGGGAGCCTGGACGCCATGCCGCGCAACTTCGACCGCCGCTACGAGCTCTTCTTCCCGGTGAAGGACCCGGCCGCCCGGCGGATGGTGCTCGCGGAGCTGCGCAGCCAGGTCGAGGACGACGTGAACTCCTTCGACCTGCTCGAGGACGGCACCGAGGCGGCCCACTGGGGCGGCGCCCACGACGCCCAGCGCCCCGACGACCACCGCCACCACCGCACGGCCTGAGCGGGGGGCGGCCCCCGGCCGGGATCGCCCTTGACGCCCTCGCCGGGTCGGGTGTCATTGCGGTGTGGACCGACGCCCGCCCCCGCCGACGACGCGCTCCCCGCGGCGGCCGCCCGCCTGGGTCCGCTACGCCGGAGCGGTGGGGCTGGTGCTCGGGACCACCGCCGTCGGCGCCGCCTCGCGGGCCGTGCTCGACGTCCCCGACGTGGAGATGCTCTACGTGGTCGCGGTGCTGGTCACCGCCGTCTTCCTGGGAAGGGGCCCGGCTGTGGTCTCCGCCGCCGCCGGGGTGGTCGGCTACGACTGGTTCTTCGTGCCCCCCGTCCACACCCTCGACGTGTCGGACACCCGCTACCTCTTCACCTTCGCCATGATGTTCGGCATCGGGCTCCTCGTCTCCTCCCTCGCCGACCGGGCCCGCGACGCCGCGGTGCGCGCCGAGGCCGAGGCGCTCCGGGGGACGCTGCTCTCCTCCGTCTCGCACGACCTGCGCACGCCGCTCGCCACCATCACCGGCGCGGCGACCGCGCTGCGCGACCAGGCCGTGGACCCGGAGACCCGGGACGAGCTGGTGCGCTCGATCTGCGACGAGGCGGAGCGGCTCGAGCGGCTGGTGGCGAACCTCCTCGACATGACGCGGCTCTCCGCCGGCGGGGTCGAGCCGCGGCGCGCCTGGATCCCGGTGGACGAGCTCGTGGGCGCGGCGCTCTCGCGGTCGGAGGCGGCGCTGGCGCGCCACCGGGTGACGACCGAGGTGGCGCCGGATCCGGGTCTCGTGGAGGTGGACCCGGTGCTCGTCGGCCAGCTCCTGCAGAACCTGCTCGAGAACGCCGCCCGCCACACGCCGCCCGGCACCGAGGTGCGGGTGCGCGCCGGCAGGGTGCCGGGAGGTCTCGAGCTGGAGGTGGCCGACCGCGGCCCGGGGCTGCCGCCGGGGGAGGAGGAACGGGTCTTCGAGCGCTTCCACCGGGGCGGGCGCGCCACCGGCCAGGGAGCGGGCCTCGGGCTCGCCATCGCCCGCGCCATCGCCGAGATCCACGGTGGGTCGCTCCTGGCCACCGCCCGCCCGGGCGGCGGCGCATCGTTCCGGCTGCGCCTGCCCTCCGCGGGCGCCTCGCCCCGGGTCCCTGCCGAGGGGGATGGCGGGACCGGCGCGCATGGCTGAGGATCGACCGGTGGACGACGCACGCCCGCTCGTGCTGGTGGTGGAGGACGAACCCCGGATGCGCCGCTTCCTGCGCGCGTCGCTCGGGGCGGAGGGATACCGCGTCCGCGAGGCCTGGACGGTGGCCGACGGGCTCCGCGAGGCGGCCGCCGAGCACCCGGACCTGGTCCTGCTCGACCTCGGCCTCCCCGACGGCGACGGGCTCGACCTCGTCCGGCGGCTCCGGGAGTGGTCGGCCGTGCCGGTGGTGGTGGTCTCGGCGCGCGGGCGGGAGGAGGAGAAGGTGGCGGCCCTCGACGCCGGGGCCGACGACTACCTGCCGAAGCCGTTCGGCACGAAGGAGCTGCTCGCGCGCCTGCGCGTGGCCCTGCGCCACGCCCGGGCCGCGCTCGCGCCGGAGGGGACGGTGATCGAGGCCGGCCCGCTCCGCATGGACCTCGAGCGGCACGAGACCACCCTGCACGGACGGACCGTCCGGCTCACCCCCATCGAGTGGCGGCTGCTCGCCCTCCTCCTCCGGAACGCCGGGAAGGTGCTCACCCACGCCCAGATCCTGCGGGAGGTGTGGGGGCCGAACGCCACCACCCAGTCGCACTACGTCCGGGTCTACATGGCCGAGCTCCGGAAGAAGCTCGAACCCGATCCGTCGAGGCCGCGCCTCCTCCTCACCGAGCCGGGCGTGGGCTACCGCGTCGCGGAGGGAACGGGGCCGGATCCACGGTAGTCCCTCGGCCGCCGGGGCGTCAGGCGGTCCGCGCGTCGGCCCACATCTCCCGCAGGATCCGCGTCGCCGCCTCGGCGCCGAGCCGCGGGGAGAGCGCGGTGCGCGCGATCCCGGCCACGACCCGGGTGACGTCGTGGTCCACCGCCCCCGCGCGGCCCCAGCGGGCGCCCTCGGGGCAGGTCAGGTAGACGGAGAAGGCGTCGTGGCCGGTCCCGGGCCGCTCCCCGATGACGTGCAGGAGGGCGCGGCGGCCGGGCAGTCCGCCGAAGAGCACGGCGCCCACCTGGTAGCCGGCGCGGACGCGACCCGAGGTCACGACCACGTCGACCGGGGCGACCCGGCGGCCGTCGCGCCCGAGCCCCTCGCGCAAGGCCGCGAGGAACGGCAGGAGCTGCGCCGCGTCGCCCACGGCGGAGGCGTTCAGGCCGTCGGAGATCACGACCTGCACGTCGAAGCGCCCCCCCTGTCCGGCCCGCAGCGCGGCCAGCGCGGCGACCGACGGGTCGTCGAGCCGCTCCCCGGTGACGGGGTGCAGGACGTAGTCGGTGCGGTCCACCGAGCGGGTGGAGAGGAAGCAGGCGCCGGCCATCGACGCGCGGAAGGCCGGGCCGAGCTCGGCCCGGATGCTCCGCTTGCCGGCCTCGTAGATGCGGCGGACCTCCCGCTCCAGATCGGGACGCATCTCGCCGCGCGTGGCGCCATGCCCCTCGGCGAGGAGCACGCCGCGCCCGCGGACCGCCGCCATCTCCCGGGCTCCCTCGGCGCGGATCTCCACCTCCGGGCGCGCGTCGCCCCGGCGCCGGCGGTACTGGAGGTGAACCCAGCCGGGGTCGCCGAAGTGCGCGGTGGGCCTCCCGCCGGCGTCGACCACCCCGAGCTCCTGGAAGAAGGCCCACATCCGGTCGTCCACGCGCAGCCCGTGCCGCTCCCGCAGCCGCACGTGGTCCTGGAACCCGGTGGTGAGGTACCCGAGCATCGGATCGATCCGGGTGGGGAGCGCCATGAGGTAGGCCGGCTCCGCCGCGACGAGCGCGTCCTGGCACCAGGCGAGGTCGTCGAGCGACACGTCCATGTGGAGGGTGGAGCAGACGTCGAGCCCGATGCACAGGCCGTGAAGCTTGCCCAGGACCAGGTCCTCGAGGCAGCAGCGGACGAGCTGCTCCCGGGTGCGGAAGACCTCCGGCCCGATGAAGCCGGCCACGTCGTTCACGTGCACCCAGGGCGGCCCGCCCCGCGCCGCGGCGACGCGCCGGGAGAGCAGGCGCACGAGCCCGTACTTGCGGGACTCGTGCATCACCATGTCCATGCCCTGCCCGTGACCGTTGGTGAAGTCCGCGCCCTGGCCGGTCTCGAGGTAGAGCCCGAACCGGCCGGTGCGGGCGTCGGCGTGGGCCAGCAGCCGGTCGAGGGGGAGGTCGAAGGTGGCGCTGGCGGCGTCGCTGCCGGCGATGCTCTGGAACCACAGCGCGGTGCTGCCCGGCCATCGCCGCTCCACCTCGGCCTGGACGTCGACGTGGGCGAGCACGCAGTAGGGGAGCACCTCCCTGAGCCCGAAGGCCTCCTGGACGTCCCGGAGCGCGATCTCGACGGCGTGCACCCGCTCCGGCTCGCTCGAGACCGGGTTCGTCCCGAGCAGGAGGTCGCCCACCGCGTACGAGAAGGCGTCGAACACCTGCCAGCGGACGTCCTCCGGATCGTCGGTGGGCGAGTTGGGCTGGACGCGGGCCCCGAGGTAGCCGTGGGCGCCGAGCCGCGTCCCCGGCAGCGGGTTCGCGATCGTGCGCGAGACCGCGGTGAGCTCTTCGTTCGAGAGGATCTTCGCCACGCAGGCGATGACGTCGCTCGTGAGCCCGGGCAGGACGGTCCGGATCGCGCCCTCGTCCTGCCGGAGGAGGAAGGCCTTCAGCTCGGCCAGGGTCCATCCGGCGATCCGGGACTGCACCTGCCGGTCGACGACCGCACAGATGGCCCGGTGGAGCCCGTCCGCGAGCGGCGGATGGGCGTCGACGCCCCCGAGCCGGGTGGCGGCGAGGATCGCCCGCGCCTGCGCACGCTCCTCCCCGGAGGCGGCGGCCAGGCCCAGGGCCTGGTCCCCCTCCTTGAAGTCGTTCGCGGCCCCGAGCAGCCGGGCGAAGCGCGAGGTCTCCACGGGTCTCCTCCGGTGAGCGGGCCGGAGGGAAGCCTACGCCCGGGCGGGGCCGCGGGACAGGGGGCCCCGGGGAGCCCGCCGACCGTCCGCGCGTCCCGCTCCTCCCCCCGGTCAGGCCCCCATCGTCACCCGGACCGGGAGGACCATGGCGTTCATGCCGGCGAACTGGAGGCGTCGCTGCAGGGAGTACGCGGTCTCGTTGTGGAGGAGCCGCTGGTAGAACCGCTCCTCCTTGAAGATGAGCTTCCCGGCGAAGAAGATCGAGCGCGGGAACGCGCGGCTCACCTCGAGCGCCATGCGCTCCGCCTCCGCGACGGCCTCGGTGGCCACCGAGATCCGGTAGTCGGCCGCGAAGCCGAGCCGGCGGGCCAGGTCCACGTACTGCTGCAGGGAGGCCTCGGTCCGCAGCCGGACCCGGTCCACCTCCTCGACCCCCTTCATGGTGGCGGCGTCGA
This sequence comes from Anaeromyxobacteraceae bacterium, assembly GCA_037443385.1. GTDB lineage: Bacteria > Myxococcota > Myxococcia > Myxococcales > Anaeromyxobacteraceae > CAIOAK01. The sequence continues at coordinate 31,056 of JBBIOL010000025.1, read as the reverse complement.
TCACCCCCACCGAGAGGAAGATCACGTTCTGGAAGTGACCCGGGAAGAGGCGCTGGACCGTGAGCAGCGCGTGCACGCCGAGCCCGGCGTAGGAGCCCACCATCATCACGGCGGTGGGCGCCCGGGGATCGAGGGGCCGCGGGGGACCGGGCGGCACCGCGGGGAGCGCGGCCATGATCGCGTCGAGCCGACCGAGGTGGGACTGCACCTCCCGGTAGTGGCGCCGGATGCGCACGCAGAGCGCGATCACCGCGCCGGTGACGACCAGGGTCACCCAGCCGCCCGCCCCGAACTTCTGCGAGACGATGCCGGCGAGGATCCCGGCGCAGAGCAGGAAGGCCAGCCCGTGGATCAAGAGGTCGCGGCCCCGGTGCGGCTCCCGGTGCGTCCACTGGAAGCGCAGCATGGCCGCCTGGGAGAGCGAGAAGGTGACGAAGACGTTAATCGAGTACATGGTCACCAGCTGGTCCAGGTGACCACCGGTGAAGAGGAGGGTGGCCAGGCTGGCGCCGCCCATGAGCAGGACGCCCGACTGGGTGACGAGCCGGTCGGAGAGGGACGCGAAGCGGTGGGGCAGCCAGCTGTCGGTGGCCATGTTGGACATGACCCGCGGGCCGTCGAGGAAGCCCGCCTGCGCGGCCACGAGGAGCAGCGCCGCCTCGACCACCAGCGTGCCGGTGACGTACCAGCTCCCCACCGGCAGGCCTCCCATCCGGAAGCCCCCGGCGAAGTTCTCGAGCAGGACGGCGTTCATCGTCTTCCCCTCCACCGGCGCCGCCCGGAAGAGGAGGTAGGCGACGAGGATGCCCCCGGCCGTCACCGAGAGCGAGACGGCCATGTAGGCCATGGTCCGCTTCGCCGTGGCCACGCGGGGCTCGCGCATGATCTGGAGCCCGTTCGAGACCGCCTCGATGCCGGTGTAGGTGCCGGCCCCCATCGAGTAGGCGTAGATGAAGACGCCGGCGATGGCCGCCCATCCCATGGTCCCGGCCGCCTCCCGCCCCTGGCGCGCCAGCTCGGCGGCGATGGCCGGCGCCTCGCCGACGTGGCCGCCGATTCCCCCGAAGACGAGGATGGCGTGGGTGACGAGGAAGACGGCGAAGATGGGCGCGAGCACCGTCACCGACTCCCGCACCCCGCGCAGGTTCAGGACCACGAGGAGGAGGATGGCCGCGCCCTCGGCGGGGAGCTTCCAGGCGGCGAGCGTCGGCGGCAGGAAGCTCCAGATGGCCTCGCCGCCGGCCGCGATCGAGACCGAGATGGTGAGCACGTAGTCGACGAGGAGCGCGGAGCCGGAGACCAGGCCCGCGCCCGGCCCGAGGAGGCGCGTCGCCACCACGTAGCCACCCCCGCCGAAGGGAAAGTGCTCGATGATCCGCGCGTAGGCCACCGAGATGAGGAGCACGGTCCCGGCGGTGGCGAGCGCCAGCGCCGGCGCGAGGAAGTGGAGGCTGCCGATGGCCCGGTAGAGCTCGTCCGGTCCGTAGGCCGAGGAGGAGAGCCCGTCGGCGCCGAGTCCCACCCAGGCGAGCAGGGCCACCAGCGAGACGCTGTGGTAGGTGCGCGGGTCGTTGATGTCGCGGGGGGCGCCGAGCAGCGCGCGGGCGATGCCGCCCCGACGGGTCGGGGCGGGGTTCGAGTCGGGGTCGGGTCCGGGGTCCGGCTCGGGGTCTGGCCCGGGACGGGCCAGGTTCTTGGAAGGCAATTCCCTCGTCCTCCGCCGGCCGCGCGGGGCGCGCCGGCGCGAGGAACATAGGCCCTCCGGGGTCAGGACCGCCTCAAGACGGGACGGCCGGGCGTCAAGAACGCGTCAAGGTCGGCCCGGAACGCGCCGGCGCGCATCGTCGGTGAACCGTCGCGGAACCGTCATGTCCCGGGGCGTAACCCTTCCCCTCCCCTTCACCGGAGGACCGGAACATGACGACCGCATGGAAGCACCTCGCAGCCCTCGGGTCCGGGCTCGCCCTCGCGGCGACCCTGACCATCCCCCCGGCAGTCCTCGCGCACGACGCCAGGGTCGCGTCGGTCGAGTTCGTCGGGATGCCCCCACCCGCAACCGTCGCCGAGCGCGCCGGCGTCTACACCTCCGCGAAGCTCAAGGTGACCTACCGGAACGGCCGCACCGAGACGTTCGACCTCGCCTTCCACGAGCTGGCCCGGACCGGCGACGTGGTCGGCGGCAACGTGGTGGGCGGCCTCCTCGACTCGCGCGGCGTCCTGCTCACCGATTCGTTCGGCCCGCTCGCCTCCGACGCCCCGGACGGCAACTCGCTGCTCCGGATCCCCGGCCTGCAGGCCGCCGATCCAGGGCGCGCGAACGGACTCGCGCTCGTCACCCAGTTCGAGTACCGCGAGCTCCCGCCCGACTACCCGGCCGTGACCACCTACGACAGCTACTGGTCGCGCCTCCCGGCAGCCATGGGCCTCTCCCGCGTCGACCAGGATCGCCGGACCGGAGCGCTCCGCCTCACCTCCCACGAGAACGTCGACTTCTCCGGCGTGAAGGGCGGCTGGATCCACTGCGCCTCGTCGGTCACCCCCTGGAACACCCACCTCGGCTCGGAGGAGTACGAGCCCGACGCCAAGGTGCGGCACGGGGTGGCCCCGAAGGCGGCCGACTCGGACGACGGAACCGACCTGGACGGCTTCAGCCGGGCCTGGTTCGGCAACGCCTCCACCGCCAACCCCTACGACTACGGCCTCGTCCCCGAGGTCAAGGTCCGACGCGACGGGAAGGCCACGGTCGTGAAGCACCGCGCGCTCGGGCGCTTCGCCCGCGAGCTCGCCGACGTGCAGCCGGACGGCCGCACCGTGTACATGGGCGACGACGGAGCGTACACCGGCCTCTTCCTCTTCGTGGCCGACGAGAGGAACGACCTTTCCGAGGGGACGCTGTACGCCGGCAAGTGGACCCAGACGAGCGACGCGAACGGCGGCGCCGCCACCCTCTCCTGGATCCGGCTCGGTCACGCCGAGGACGAGGAGCTCCAGGCGCTCGTCGACGGCGGCATCCGCTTCGGCGACATCTTCGACGTCTCGAACGTGGACCCCGCCGATCCGACCTTCCGGAAGGTGAGGACCTACTCGGGAACCGAGTGGCTGCGGCTCAGGCCCGGCATGGAGAAGGCGGCCGCCTTCCTGGAGACCCGCCGCTACGCCGCGCTCCTCGGCGCGACCACCGAGTTCGCCAAGATGGAGGGCATCACCCACAACGCCGCCGACCGGAAGGCCTACGTCGTCATCTCCCGCATCGAGGGGGGCATGCTGGCCTCCGCCGCCGACCCGCAGGAGGACGTGCGCCTGCCGCGCAACGACGGCGGCGCCATCTACGAGCTCTCGCTCGAGGGCGGCCAGCGCGACACCGGCGGCGAGCGGATCCGGAGCGCGCTCGTCGCCACCACCATGGCGAGCATCCCCGAGCTGCTCGGCGGCTGGCTGGGCGGCGCCCGCGACGCGGAGGGCAACCGCTGCCTGCAGGACAGGGTGTGCGGCCCCGACAACCTCAAGTTCTCGGAGGGGATGCGGACGCTCTTCGTCGGCGAGGACACGAGCCGCCGCAACAACAACTACGTCTGGGCCTTCCACCTCGACACGCGCACGCTCTCCCGCATCCTCTCCGTGCCCATGTACGCCGAGGCGACCGGGCTCCAGGTGGTCGACGACGTGAACGGGTTCTCCTACGTGATGAGCAACTTCCAGCACCCCGCCGAGCAGAGCCAGGTGGGAAGCTTCAAGGGCGTGAAGGACGCCGCCGGGAACGTGGTCCTCCCCGAGGCCGCCGTGCTCGAGGCCATCGCGGCGCGCTGGGGCGGCCGCAAGCAGGCCGCCATCGGCTGGATCGGCACCACCTCGGGCGCGCTGCCGGCCATCCGGTAGGGATCCGGCTAGCCGCCGTTCCCTCGGCCCTCCCGCCGGTTCCGGCGGGAGGGCCTTCGCGTCCCGATCGACTCCGGGGCGGTGCGCGCCCCTCCGCTCGACCTCACGTCCGCGCGACCGGGGCGTCTCCCGGCCGTCACGCGGGGGTGGCATGGGTCAGCCGTGGAGCACCTGGCCGAGCGATTCGCCGACCTCGGCGCCTGGCAGATCGCGCTCGGCGCGATGGGGTTGCTGCTGCAGGGATGCGTGCTGCCGTCGGTGCCCGAGGAGATCGTGCTCGCGACGCTGGGGACGCTCGTCGCGCAGGGGCGCATCCCCGCCCCGCTCGCGCTCGGCGCGGCGCTGGCCGGGCTCCTGCCCGCCAACTCGGCCACGGCCTTCCTGGGCTCGCTGGGAAGGCGCCGGCTCGCCCGCGGCGGGTTCCTGGCCCGGCCGCTCGCGTCCCCGCGCCTGGCGGCCGCGATCGCGTCCTTCCGGAGGCACGGGCCGGCCCTCGTGCTCGTCACGCGCTTCGTCCCGCTCGTGCGGGGGCCGATCTACCTCGCGGCCGGGCTCTCGGGCCTGGGGGTTCCCCGCTTCCTCGCGCTCGACGCCGCGGCGGCCCTCGTCCAGGTCCCGCTCCTCCTGTGGATCGGCTCGCGGCTCGGCCAGGGTGCCTCGCCGGCGGAGGCATGGGCGCGGATCGCCTGGTTCTCCGCGGCGCTCCTCGCGTGCTTCGCCGTCGTCGTCACGGCCCACCGCCTGCTCGCCACCGCGCGGGGTCCGCGGGCGCCGTGACCCCCGCGGGGACGGTCACGCCGGCATGCCGGGCTCGTCCGGCAGGGCGCCCGGGTCCGCGACCGGTCCAGCCCGGGCCACGAGCACCGGGCACGGAGCCGCCCGGACCACCTCCTCCGCCACCGATCCCGCCACCGCGTGACGGAGCCCGCCTCGCCCGTGCGTGCCCATCACCAGGAGGTCCGTGGCGTCGTCGCGGGCGAAGCCCACGATGGCGTCCGCCGCCGGCGACGAGAGGAGCACGGTGCTCACCGGCAACCCGGAGAGCCGCTCGGCCTCGGCCTTCCACTGCTCGAAGGTCGCCGTCTCGTCGGCTGCCGTGGCCCGCAGTCCGGGCACGAGCCGCGCCTGGTCGCCTGGCCAGTGCGACCCGGTCACGTGCAGGAGCGTGAGCCCCGCCCCGTAGCGACGGGCCAGGTCGGCCGCGAGACCACCCGTCCCGGATGGTAATGCGGAGCCTACGCCGCGGCGACCGCGGCCCCCGGCAGGGCCACCGCGGACCCCGGCCGCCACGACCGCGGGGCGACCGACTCGGCGGCGAGCCAGCCCTCCCAGGCCAGCTCCCCTCCCGCGTGGGCGAGGATCCGCGCGCGCCCGAGCAGCGTGGAGCTGCCCGCGTTCAGGATGCGCATCGGCGGCGCGCCCGGCACGGCGACCTGGAACTCGGCGGGCACGTGGCGGTGGCCGTGGAGCACGAGCCGGCAGCGACCCAGGATGCGCCCGAGCAGGTCCTCCCCCAGGGGGAGCTCGTCGGCGCAGGGCAGGCCCACCAGCGTGGCGAGCTTCTCGGCCAGGTCCTCCACCGGGAGCGGGAGGACGTGGTGGTGCAGCATGACCACCGGCAGCGCGCCGGGTGGAGCCTCCTCCAGCGCCAGGCGAACGTCGGCGACGTCCCGGGCGGAGAGCTCCCCGTGGCCGTCGATGAGCGACCGGTTGTGCGGCGCCGTCGAGTCGACGCGGATCACGTGAAGGCCGGGCGCCGAGGTGACGGCCACCCGTCCCCCGCGCATGAGCCCCCGACCGGCGTCGTCGCCCATCCGGTCGTGGTTGCCGGGAACCACCACCAGGCGGCCGGCGTCGAGGAGCGGGGCGAAGATGCGCTCGTACCGGGCGAGCTCGGAGGCGAGGCCGCGATGGGTGACGTCGCCGGTGAGAAGCACCTGGTCCACCCGGGCCTCCACCACCATGCGCAGCAGCCCGCGCGCCGACGCGTCGGTCGCCTCGTCCCGACCGAGGTGGAGGTCGGAGAGGTGCACCAGGGTTCGCATCGATCCGCTTCCGCTTGCCATGGGTGAGTGGAGGATAGCCGGGGGCGCGTGGCGCCCCTGCGACGTTCCCGGGACGACTGTGGGAGGAGGCTACGCCGGCCCGGTCACCGCCGGCCCGGCTCCCGGACGCGGGCGCACCCGGAGGAGCACCTCCCCGCCCCCGGCGCGGACGACGATCTCTCCCGAGAGCGGAAGCCCGGCCCGGCGCACCGATTCCTCGACCTCGCTCGCGGCCTCGACGGGCGTCCAGGCCCGGACCACGAGTCTCGCGTCCTCGCCCTCGAGGAGGTAGCTGCAGTCGAAGATCTTCTCCCGCTTCCCGCGCATCCGGTCTCTCCCGCTCCCCCGGACCGGATCTAGCCGCTCCGCCGGCCTGGCGGCGCGGCCCGTCGGGGCCCCCCCGATCCGGTCAGGCGTCGAGCGCCAGCGCCCCCGCCCGGGCCGGATCGCGGACCCGGACGAGGCGCGACCCGGCCAGCACCTGGAGCCGGGTGCCCCGCCACTCCACGGTGTCCACCGCGAGCGAGCGGGCCAGGACCCCGAGGAAGAGCAGGTCCTTCAAGGGGGAGAGCCAGAGGACGCGCGGCCCGAACCCGTGACCGCGCAGGGCCCGCGCCGTGGCGCCGTCGAGGAGCGCGCGGGCGAGCCAGACCAGGGTGGCGAGCGCGAGCGCGCGGGGCCCGGGGGCGAGGGCCAGCCCGGCCACCGCGAAGGGCAGCGGATAGAGGAGCGCCTGCGCGGCGTAGAGGGGATTCCCGACGATCTTCCGCTGCATGACGCACCAGCGGCCGTAGCGGGCGAGGAACCCGGCGACCGTGCGCCGCTCGCTCACGCCGGGGATGGCCACCGCTCCGATGGCCACGCGCTTGCCCAGCCGGCGCGCCACGTTCACGCCGAGAACGTAGTCCTCGGCGAGGACGTCGCGGACCGACTCGAAGCCGCCCAGCGCCACGAGGTCGGCGCGGCGCAGCGCCATCGACTTTCCCACCACCACGTCGCGGCCGGCGAGCCGCTTCGCGGCCACGGTGGCCGGGCCCACCGCCGAGGAGGCCTGCAGGTTCTCGAGCGCCGAGCCGAGGGTGCGCTCCCCCACCCCGGCCACCGGGTGGGTGACGAGCCCCACGCCGGGGTCGGCGAGGTGGCGGGCGACGTCGTGGAGGTAGCCGCCCGGCGCCCGGACGTTCGAGTCGCTCACCAGGAGCACGTCGTGACGGGCCGCCGCGGCGAGCCCCACGAGCTGGTTCACCTTGGGATTCATGCCGATCTCGCCGCGCTGGACGACGAGCCGGAAGCGCCCGGGCGACCGGCGCACGGCCTCCTCGGCGACGCGCCAGGCCGGATCCGAGCGGTCGCGCACGCCCAGGAGCACCTCGTACTCCGGGTAGTCGATGGCCGCGAAGGAGGCCAGGTTTGCCTGGAGGTCGTCGTCGACGCCGCAGAGCGGCTTCAGGACGGAGATGGCCGGCAACCGCCCGTGCACGCGCCGGGCGGGCCGCAGCTGGAGGCGCAGCAGGACGAGCTGGACCAGCGAGAGGACGACGCCCAGCCCCGCCACGGAGAACAGGATCCAGCTCACCGGCGACCCTTCCTTTCCCGCCTCAGGTCCCGGCCTCGAGCGGGACGTCCAGCCCGCCGAGCGCCCGCCGGCCCTGGCGGATCACGTCCTCGAACTCGGCGCGGGTCCGCATGGCCCGTCCGTCGGTGGCGTCGTGGCGTCCCAGCTCGCCGATGGCCCGCTCCACCGAGAGGAGCTGCCGGAGCCGGCGCGTGAGGCCGGCGGCCGCCCGGCCGGACCGGAAGTGGGACGACTCCTCGTAGGCGTCGGCGTAGATCGCGTACAGGTCGGCTTCACCCATGGCTCGGGTCTCCCCGCTGGAAGGCCCCTTCCCGCCCGACCCCGACACGCCCCGGAGCACGCACGTCGCCATTCTTGGCGGGCGCGCGTGGTGCCGGCGCGGCGCCCGGGTGACGATTGGACGACGACGACGGCGACGCCTACCGGGCGGGCTCGCCCTCGGCTCGGCTGCGCGGGTGGCGCACGTCGGTACCGCGGACCATGTAGACCACCATCTCCGCCACGTTGGTGGCGTGGTCGCCGAAGCGCTCCAGCTGCTTGGCCGCGAAGAGCGTGGTGGTGGCCCGGCGGATGACGCGCGAATCCTCCATCATGTAGGCGAGCAGCTCGTTGAAGAGCCGGTGGTAGAGGGCGTCGAGCCGGTCGTCGTCGGCGATGACCGCCTCCGCCTTCCGCACGTCCTTCTCCACGAAGGCGTCGAGCGCCTTGCCGAGCTGCGCGGCGGAGAGGTCGGCCAGCTCCGTGAGGTCGTGGAAGGGGCGCGTGGGCGGCGACTGGGAGAGGTCGAGCGCGCGCTCGGCCACGTTCACGGCGAGATCGCCCATGCGCTCCAGGTCGGTCACGATCTTGAGCGCGGTGGTGATGAAGCGCAGGTCGCTCGCCGCCGGCTGGCGGAGCGCCAGCAGCCGCCGGCACATGTCGTCGATCTCCACCTCGGCCCGGTTCACGTCCCGGTCGCCGACGATGACCTTCTCGGCGAGCGCGTGGTCCCGCTCGGTGAGCGCCCGGACGCCGGCCGCGATGGCCGCCTCGACCTTGCCCCCCATGTCGAGGAGCCGGTCGCGCAGCTGGGCCAGCTCCGCCTCGTAGACCTTGTCGGTGTGCATCTCCGGGGCCATGGCCTACCCGAACTTTCCGGTGACGTAGTCCTCGGTGCGCCGCTCCGAGGGGTTGGTGAAGATCTTCTCGGTCGGGCCGACCTCGACGAGATCGCCCATGTAGAAGAAGGCGGTCTGGTCCGACACGCGCCCGGCCTGCTGCATGTTGTGGGTCACGATGACGATCGTATAGCGCGCCTTGAGCTCGTGGATCAGGTCCTCGATCTTGGCGGTGGCGATGGGGTCGAGGGCGCTCGCCGGCTCGTCCATGAGCAGCACCTCCGGCTCCACGGCCAGCGCGCGGGCGATGCAGAGCCGCTGCTGCTGGCCGCCCGAGAGCGAGAGCGCGCTCGACCCGAGCCGGTCCTTCACCTCGTCCCAGAGCGCCGCCTGGCGCAGCGTGCGCTCCACCACCTCGTCGTGGTTCCCCGGGATCCCGTTCAGCCTGAGCCCCGCCGCCACGTTGTCCCGGATGGACATCGTGGGGAACGGGTTGGGGCGCTGGAAGACCATGCCCACCCGCCGGCGCAGCGTCACCGGGTCGACGTCGCGGCCGAGGAGGTCCTGCCCGTCGATGAGGAGCGTTCCCTGGGCCCGGGCCCCGGGGATGAGCTCGTGCATCCGGTTCAGGCAGCGCAGGAAGGTGGACTTGCCGCAGCCGGACGGGCCGATGGCGGCCATGACCGAGCGGGGCGCGACGGTCAGGCTCACGTCGTGGAGCGCGTGGACCGGTCCGTACCAGGCGTCGAGCCGCTCGACGGTGAGCTTGGGCGGCTCCGGGGTGGCGGCCACCGCGGGGACCGGGGGCGGGAGGCCCACGGCCGACGGTGCGGCCTCGGTGGGACGGGGGCGGGGCGAGTTCACCGGTGCGATCTCCTGGGCGAGGTTCATCGGGGTGCTCCCTGCAGGCGGTTCCGGGAGAGGAAGCGGGCGAGGAGGTTCAGGAGACCGACCAGGAGCAGGAGGACGAGCGCGGCGGTCCAGGCCTTCTGGTGCCAGTCCTCGTACGGGCTGATCGCGTAGTTGAAGATCTGCACGGTGAGCGAGGCGGTGGGCTGGCGGGGGTCGGTGTTCCAGTACTGGTTGTTGAGCGCGGTGAAGAGGAGCGGCGCCGTCTCGCCCGCGGCGCGGGCCACCGCCAGGATCACCGCGGTGACGATGCCTCCGAGCGCCGTGCGCAGCACCACGCGCAGGCTGGTCTTCCAGGCCGGCACGCCCAGCGCGAGCGAGGCCTCGCGCAGCGCCTGGGGGACGAGCCGGATGAACTCCTCGGTCGAGCGCGCCAGCGACGGCACCATGAGGAGCGCCAGCGCCACCCCACCGGCCAGTGCCGAGAAGCGCTTCATGTGGGCCACCACCAGGCCGTACGCCACGATGCCGATCACGATCGACGGGACGCCGGAGAGGACCTCGGCGGTGAAGCGGATGGCGTGCCCGGCCTTCCCGTCGCCCTTCTCGGCCAGGAAGATGCCGGCCCCGATGCCCACCGGGAGCGCCATCAGGCTCGCGATCCCGACCATGAAGAGCGTGCCCACGATGGCGTTGCCCACACCTCCGCCGGGCTCGCCCACCGGGGTGGGCAGCGCGGTGAAGAAGGAGAGGGAGAGGCCGGGCGCGCCGTGGGAGACGACGAGCCAGAGGAGCGAGGCGAGCGGGATCACCGCGGCCAGCACTGCCAGCCCGGAGAGCACGGTCCAGGTCCGGTCGACCGCCCTGCGCCAGGTGAGCCGCGTCACGACCGGGCTCCCCTCGGCCCGCGCCCGACCGTCTCGACGAGAAGGCGGGCCACGCCGTTCAGCACGAGCGTGATCCCGAAGAGGACCAGGCCCAGCGCGGCCAAGGCCCCCACGTGCACGTCGCCGGTGGCCTCGGCGAACTCGTTGGCGATGACCGCGGGCAGCGAGTACCCGGGCGCGAAGAGCGAGGCGTGGATCTCCGGCGCGTTGCCGATCACCATGGTGACGGCCATGGTCTCGCCCAGCGCGCGCCCCAGCCCCAGCAGCGAGGCGCCGACGATCCCCGGCCGGGCGTAGGGGAGCACCGCGATGCGGATCGACTCCCAGCGCGTCGCCCCCAGCGCGAGCGCCCCCTCCTTCAGCGCCGGGGGCACGGTCTTCAGGACCTCGATGGTCACCGACGCGATGGTGGGCAGGATCATGATGGCCAGGATGGTCCCGGCCGCGAGGTAGCCGAGCCCGATGGGGGGACCCTGGAAGATGGGGAGGAAGCCCAGGACCTTCTGGAGCGCCGGCTCCACCGACGACCGCAGCCAGGGGACGAGGACGAAGAGCCCCCAGAGGCCGTAGATGACGCTGGGGATCGCGGCCAGCACCTCGATGGCGAAGGCCACCGGGACGCGCAGCGCACGCGGCCCCATCTCGGAGAGGAAGAGCGCCAGCCCGACCGACACCGGCAGCGCGATGGCCAGCGCGACCGCGCTCGTCACCAGCGTGCCGTAGACGAAGGGGAGCGCACCGAACTTCTCCTGGACCGGATCCCAGTCGGAGGAGAAGAGGAACTTCACGACGCCGAGGTGCTCCCAGGCCGGAGCCGCGACGCGTCCCAGCTCGAGCAGGATGAGCCCGGCGACGACCAGCAGCGACCCGCCCAGGACCGAGATGCCGACGCCCCAGGCGCGGTCGCCGAGGTTGGCGATCCGGCCCGGGGCGGGGAGCGCCGGGGCGGCGCGGGTCTGGCTACTTCCCGGCAACGGCGACCGGCTTGCCCTGGACGGTGAGCTCGGAGAGGGTCCTCTCGAGCATCTTCACGACCGGGGCGGGGAGCGGGGCGTACTCGAGGGGGGCGGCGGCGGCCTGGCCGTCGTGGATGGCCCAGCGGAGGAAGCGCACCAGGGCCTCCCCCTTGGCCTTGTCCTTCGCGTCCCGGTGGACGAGGAGGTAGGTGAACGAGGCGATGGGCCAGGCGTCCTTGCCCGCGGCGTTCGTCACCGAGACCTTGTAGTCGGCGGGGATGGCGACGCCGGCGGCGGCCGCCGAGGTGGCGGCGATGGACGGGGTCACGAAGTTGCCGTCCTTGTTCTGGAGGGCCGCGGTGGGGAGCTTGTTCTGGTTCGCGTAGGCGAGCTCGACGTACCCGATGGCGCCCGGGGTCTGCTTGACGAGGCCGGTCACGCCCTCGTTCCCCTTGCCGCCCAGGCCCACCGGCCAGGAGACGCTCTTGCCGGTGCCGACCTTCTCCTTCCACTCGGGGGAGACCTTGGAGAGGTAGTCGGTGAAGACGTAGGTGGTCCCGGAGCCGTCGGAGCGGCGGACCACCGCGAACGGCGCGTCCGGCAGGCTCACGCCGGGGTTGACGGCCGCGACCCGCGCGTCGTTCCACTTCGTGATCTTGCCCAGGAAGACGTCGGCGAGGACCGCCGGGGTGAGCCGGAGCCCCTGGACGGGCGCGTTGTAGGTGACGACCACGGCGCCGAGGACGGTGGGTACGTGGATGGCGTCGGGGGCCCTGGCCTGCTCGGCGTCGGTCATGGGCGCGTCCGTCGCGCCGAAGTCGACCGTCCCGGCGGTGAACTGCTGGATGCCGCCGCCCGAGCCGATCGACTGGTAGTTGAAGCGGATGTCCGGGTGGAGCTTGTTGTAGTCGGAGAACCACTTCGAGTAGAGCGGGTTCGGGAAGGTGGCGCCGGCGCCGGTCACGAGGACCGGGTCGGCGGCGAGGGCGGTCGAGCCGCAGAGCGCGAGGAGTGCGGCCAGTACGAGCTTCGTCATCGGGGATGCTCCTTTCCTGCGAGGTATCGGTCCCGGGTCTGGTCGAGGGAGGTCTAGCGGCGCCGTGTGACGACGCGGTGACGGCGAGGTGAAGGTTCCCCGTCACCCCCCGGCGAGGGGGGTGGAGACGCCCTCAGTTCCCGGCCGGCGAGGGGGCGCGCGGGAGACGGACGCGGAACGAGGTCCCGCCCGACCCGGTCTCCACCGAGATCTCCCCGGCCTGCATCTGCACGAGGTGCTTCACGATGGCGAGCCCGAGGCCGGTGCCGCCCGAGCCGCGCGCCCGGCCCGGGTCGACGCGGTAGAACCGCTCGAACAGGCGTGGAAGGTGGTGTCGCTCGATGCCCGGCCCGGTGTCGGCGACCGCGATCTCGACGCGGTCCCCGTCGGCGGGCGCCGCGGTCACGACCGCGCTGCCGCCCTCCGGCGTGTACTTCACGGCGTTGTCGAGCAGGTTCACGAGCACCTGCTCGAGCGCGCGCGCGTCCGCCCGGACCACGGCGTCGGCGGGCACGGCGACGCGCAGCTCGATCTGCTTGCGGCGGGCCGGCTCGGCGCAGGCCTCGACGGCCCTCCGCGCGATGGTCTCGACCGCGACCGGCTCGAGCTTGACCGGCCACTGCCGCGACTCGATCCGCGACAGGTCGAGGAGGTCGCTCGTGAGCCGTGCCAGCCGCTCGGCGTTTCGCGCGATCATCTCCACGAAGCCGCGGGCCTGCGCCGGGTCGTCCATGGCGCCGGAGAGGAGCGTCTCGGCCGCGCCGGCGATGGCGGACACCGGCGTGCGCAGCTCGTGGCTCGCGTTGGCGACGAAGTCCCGCCGGGTGGCCTCCGCCAGCCGGGCGTCGGTGACGTCGCGCAGGAGCACCAGCACCTCGCCGCGCAGCATGGGCACGGCGTTGCAGACCCAGGTCCGGTGGCCGAGCTGGATCTCGATGCGCTTGGGCGTGCCCTCCAGCGCGCGCCGGGCCGCCTCGGCGAGCTCCGCCTGCCGGGTGATCTCGAGGAGCGTGAGCCCGATGGCCCGCCCCCCGGGCGAGAGGCCGTCGAGCGCCGCGTTGGACGCCCGGACGCGACCGTCGGCGGCCACCAGGCCGGCCGCGTCGGGCATGGCCGAGAGCAGCTCGCGCTCGGGCTGGGCGCGATCGATGGCGCGCTGGCGGTCGAGCCGCTGCAGGATCAGCGCGGCCAGGCGGTCCACGCCCGGGGAGAGGTCGGCGCGCTCCCCGCCGGCCAGCTCGGCCTCGAGGGAGCGGATGGCGGCCTGGACCGGGTCGCGGAAGACCGCCACGTTCACTCCCCGTCGGCCGGGTCGAGGAGGCGGTACCCCACCCCGCGCACCGTCTCGACCAGGTCGCGGGCCGGGCCCATCTTCTCGCGCAGCCGCTTCACGTGGGTGTCCACCGTGCGGGTCTCGAGCTCGCTCGACATCTCCCACACGTCGGCGAGCAGCCGCTCCCGCGACTGCACCCGCCCGGCGCGGTGGACCAGCGTGACGAGGAGCTTGAACTCGAGCGGGGTGAGGTCGAGCGGCTCTCCCCGGACCCAGGCGCGGTGGGCGTCCACGTCGACGCGGATCGGACCCACCTCGGTGACCGGCTTCTCCGACGCCTGCCGCCCGGCACGGCGGAGCACGGCCTTCACGCGCAGCACGAGCTCACGGACGCTGAACGGCTTCACCACGTAGTCGTCGGCTCCCAGCTCGAACCCGACCACGCGGTCGAGCTCCTCGCCGCGCGCCGTGAGGACGATCACCGGGACCGTCCGGGTGCGGGGGTCGGACTTCAGCTGCCGGCAGACCTCGGTCCCGGACATGTCGGGGAGCATGAGGTCGAGCAGGACCAGGTCGGGCGGCCTGCGGCGCGCCGCGAGGAGGGCCTCCTCGCCGGCGTAGGCCAGCGTGGTCTCGAAGCCGGACTGGCGGAGGTTGAAGTCGAGGAGGCTGACGAGGTCTCGCTCGTCGTCGACCACGAGCACGTTGGGCACGGATCCGTCTTAACGCGTGGTTGCGTGACGATCCCGCGTCGCGCGCGGGACGTTTGGGTGACCGACCCACCCGACCGCACCGACCGGAATCTTGACACCCGTCCGGGGTGTCGTGAAAGGTGGTCGAGATTCCGGCGTGTTGGCTCCTTCACACCCCTCGGGGGATCGGGGCTACGATGGAACCCAGGTGCGGCGGCGGCCGCGCGGGCATGGCCCGGAGGGGGCGGTCACGGAACTGGAGGCGAGCGGCGCGGCCGCGGGATCCCGGCGATCCGGGACCCCCACCGTGCGCGCGATCGGACGCGAGATGAGGCAGTGGTTCCACGGACTGACGCCCGCGGCCACCACGGCGGTGGCCGCGGCGGTCGTGGTCGCGGTCGCTGCGGCCGACGTCTACACCGGCCCCGGCGTGGACGTGACGCTGCTCTACCTCGGTCCCGTCGGCTTCGGCACGTTCTTCGCGGGCCTCGGTCCGGGCATCGGCCTCGCGCTGCTCGCCGCCGTGTGCGGCGTCGAGTCCTCCCGCCTCTCCGGCGAGAACCTGGCGCCGCCGGTCGTCACCTGGAACGCGGCCCAGCAGCTGGGCGTGTTCCTCCTCCTGGCGGTCGTCCTCGACGCCTTCAAGCGCCGCCTGCTCCACGAGCAGCAGGCGGCCCGCACCGACCCCCTGACCTCGCTCTCCAACCGGCGCGCCTTCGTGGAGGCGGCCTGGCTGGAGCTGGAGCGCGGGCGCCGGCACGGGCGGCCGCTCTCGCTGCTCTACCTCGACTGCGACGACTTCAAGTCGGTGAACGACCGGCGCGGCCACGTGGCGGGCGACGCGGTGCTCTCGGCGGTGGGCACGACGCTGCGCCAGGCGGTGCGCGGGCTCGACACCGTGGCGCGGCTCGGCGGCGACGAGTTCGGGGTGCTGCTCCCCGAGGTCGACCGGGCCGGCGCGGAGGCCCTCGCCGAGCGGCTCCGGGTCCAGCTGCGGGAGGCGGTCGCCGGGCGGGGCGACGACGTCACCTTCTCGATGGGCGTCGCCACCTTCCTGGAGCCGCCGGCCTCGGTGGACGAGATGATCCTGCGCGCCGACGAGCTCATGTACCAGGCGAAGCGGTCGGGGAAGGACCGCTGGCAGGCGGGGACCTGGGGCGCGGCGGAGACGCCCGCCTGATGGCCGGGCGCGCCGGGCGGCAGGCGCCGTGAGGCTGGTCGCCACCTGCGCCCGCGGCACCGAGGGCGCCGTGCGCGGGGAGCTCGCGGCGCTCGGCATGCGGCACCTGCGGGGCGCGCGCGGCGCGGTCTCCTTCGAGGGAAGCGTCGAGGACGGGATGCGGGCCTGCCTCTGGTCGCGCACGGCCATGCGCGTGCTCGCGCCGCTGGCCGCGTTCCCGTGCCCGGACGCGGCCGCGCTCTACGCGGGCGTGCGGACGGTGGACTGGACCGAGTGGATGACCGTCCGGAACACGCTCGCCGTCGACGCCACCGGCACCTCGCCCGGGCTGCACCACGCCGGCTTCGTCGCGCTCAAGGTGAAGGACGGCGTGGTGGACTCGCTCCGCGACGCCCTGGGCGGCCGCCCCGACGTCGACACCCGCGACCCGGACGTGCGGGTGGTGGTGCACCTCTCCCGCGGGCAGGCCGAGCTCTCGCTCGACCTCTCCGGCGCGCCGCTCCACCGGCGCGGCTACCGCACCTCGGTGCGCGACGCGCCGCTCAAGGAGACGCTCGCCGCCTCGATGCTGGCGCTCGGCGAGGCCCCACTCGATCGCCCGTTCCTCGACCCGCTCTGCGGCTCGGGCACGCTGGCGGTGGAGCAGGCCCTGCGCGCCCGTCGCATCGCGCCCGGCATCCGGCGGCCGTTCGGCTTCCAGCGCTGGCCCCGCTATCGCGGCGAGTGGCAGTCCTCCTGGGACCGCATGAAGGAGGAGGCGCGCGCCGGGGCCCTCCCCCGGGCGCCGGCCCCCATCCGGGCCACCGACCGCTCCGCCGAGGCGATCGACGCCGCCCGGCGCAACGCACGGGCCGCGGGCGTCGAGGCCGACGTCGAGATCGCCCTCGCCGACGCGCGGGACGCGATCCCCTTCGGGGAGGGGCCCGGCACGATCTGCACCAACCCTCCCTACGGCGAGCGGATCGGCGGGCTGCCGCTCCAGCTGGCCGGCTTCTACCGCGGCCTGGGGGAGACCTTCCGGCGCTTCCCGGGCTGGGCGCTGCTCCTCCTCTCCGGGAACCCGCTCCTCGAGCGCAACCTCGGGATCCGTCCCGAGTGGACCCACCGGCTCTGGAACGGGCCGCTCGAGGTGCAACTGGTTCGCTGCGTCGTCCCCGGTTAGGATGCGCCGCGTGCTTCCCGCCCCGCCCGGCCCGGTCCGGCGGGACCAAGAAAGGCTCCCTCCATGAAGACGTCGCTGCGCGCCGCCCTCCCCGCCCTCGCCCTGCTGGCGACCTCGGCCTGCACCACCACCAACCTGGTGCAGACCTGGCGCGACCCGAACTACCGGGCCCAGCCGGTGAACCGGATCTTCGTCGTCGGCGTGATGCCCAACGACATGTACCGGGTGCAGTTCGAGAACGGGCTGGCCCAGGCGCTCCTCTCGAAGGGCTTCCAGGCGGCCACCTCCGCGAGCGTCTTCCCGCCGGGCCAGCTCGACAAGGAGAAGGTCCAGGAGTACGTGAACGCGAACGGCGTCGACCTCGTCATCGTGCAGCGCCTCACCAAGCAGACCACCGAGGAGTACGTGCCCCCCAGCGTGGCCTACGTGCCCCCGGCGCCCTACTACGGCGGCTGGTACGGTTACTACGGGTACGGGTACGGCGCGGTCTACTCGCCGGGCTACGTCACCGAGCAGACCAACGTCCTCGCCGAGACCAACGTCTACACGGCGCGCACCACGCCCGAGGCCCTGGTCTGGAGCGGCAGCTCCAACACCTTCAACGTCCAGGACGCGGCGAGCGCGGCCCAGTCGCTCGACGCGCAGCTCGTGGCCACCCTCATCAAGGCCCAGATCCTGGTGAAGTAGGCTTGCCCGCGACCCCGGTCCGCGCCGCGGCGCTCCTCGCCGGAGCGCTCCTCGTCCTCCTCGTCCCGCGCGACGCGCTGGGTTGAGGCGTCTCCGCGCCCGTGGGTCCCACGGCGACGGCGAGACGGCTCTGCGATCGCGAGGACGGCTCCGGCCCGGCGGACGGGGCCACCGCGCCGGCTCCGGCGCCCGATCCGGCCTGGCGGGTGGCGGCGTCCTTCGGCTGGCTCTCCTCCGAGCTCCGCTTCGGCGACGTCTCCGCGCCGTTCGTGCAGCGGAGCGTCGCGGTCTCGGCCAGCCGCCGCCTGGGGAAGGACTGGACCGTCTCCGCCGGCGCGGGGGCCGTCGTCTCGGGCAGCATCGACGCCGCCGGGGTGACCTACGTGATGGACCCGGGCTGGCTGGCGCGCCTCGGCGCCACCTGGATGGCCCTCGACGCACGGGGGCCGTGGCCGTTCCTGGCGGCCTCGGCCAGCCTGGCCGCCTCCGGTGTCCAGACCACGGGCCCGGGTGGGGAGCGCGCGCCGCTCACCGCGCTCGACGCCGGGCTGTCGGCGAGCGCCGGCTGGCCCATCGCCGGGGTGTTCGTGCCCTACGTCGGGGCCAAGGTCTTCGGCGGGCCGGTCTTCTGGACGCTCGGCGGGTCGGCCGTGACCGGGACCGACGTGGCCCACTGGCAGGTGGCCCTGGGCGCGGCGCTGAGCCTGCCGGCCGGGATCGACCTGCTCGTGGAGTGGGCGCCGCTCGGCGCCCGCTCGGCGGTGGCGCAGGCCGGCGTCGCCTTCTAGCCGCCCTGCAGCTTCTTCAGCCGCTCCTCGAGCCGCTGCACGAGCCGCGGGTTCTGCTGGGCGCGGGGCAGGGATCCGGCGTGGGCGATGGCCTGCTCGAGCGCCTGCCCGGCGCCGGCCGGGTCGCCCTTCGCCTCCAGGATGGTGGCCCGCTGGGCGAGCACCCGCACCTTGCGGGGCCCGTAGGCCACCCGCAGCGCACGCCCGTTGGCGGCGAGCGCGTCGTCGTTGCGCTTCAGCTCCAGGTAGAGGAGCGCCAGCCGGTAGGGCGGGTTGTAGTCGTCCGGGACGGCCTTCTCCGACTCGAGGAGCAGCGGGACGGCGCGACCCGGGTCCTCGAGGTCCATGGCGGCGCCCACGATCCAGGAGTCGAGCATGGTGCGGGACGCCGGGGTCGTGCCCCGGGAGCGCTCGGCGACGAGGAACCTCCACGACTCCTCGGCGCGCGCCCGCGCACCGGCCGGGTCCCCCGCCTTGTTCCGCGCGGTGACCAGCGCGTCGTAGAGGCCGGCGCGGTCGTCGGCCAGCACCCCCGGCAGCTTCACCGCCTCGAGGGCCAGCGGCTCGAGCTTCGCCGCCGCCGCGCGCGCCCAGGGCTCCTCCCCGTCGTTGGCGCAGGAGAGCCCCACCGAGACCACGTTGGCGAAGGACTGCCCGCGCTTCATGCCGGGCGCCTCGGCCACGGCGGTCCCGGCGCAGCGCTTCCCGTCGCCGGCCGCCTGCAGCCCGATGAGCAGCGACTCGAGCGTGCGCGCGCGGCGCGGCCAGGCCGGGCCGCCTGCGGCGAGGGCCTTCTCCCAGAGCGCGATGGCCTCCTCGCCCCTCCCGGCGGCGTTCTCGCGATCGGCCCGGGCCAAGAGCGCGTCCGCGCCCTGCCCGCCACCCTTCACCGCGCGCTCACCGTCGGCGAGCAGCCGCGTCAGGTCCTCGGCCGTGGCCGTGCCGAGCCACTTCAGCGCCGGCTTCTCGGTGGCCGGGTCGATGACGAGGAACGTGGGCCAGACCTGGATGGGGAACTTGTCCAGGAAGCCGGCGTTGCCTTCCTTCTCCGTGTCGATCTCGAGCCAGACGAACCGCCCGGCCACCTTCACGAGCGCCGGGTCCTGCAGGACCGTGGCGCGCATGAAGTTGCACGTCTTTCACCAGGGGGCCCAGGCGTCGACGAAGACCGGCACCTTGCGGGCCTTGGCCTCGGCGATGGCCCTGGGCCAGTCGTCGGAGATCCAGCCCGGGCCCGCGGCACCCGCGAGCGCGGGGGCGGCGACCAGGGCGGCGAGGAGGAGCGAGCGTGGGAGTCGCATGCGGAGGGGAGTGTATTCGCGCCCGGCCCCGGGGGCCAGGCGAGATGGCGGCTGCGGGGCCTTGCCGGCCCCGGCCCGGCCGGTCGAGGATGTCGCCCCATGCCCGGCCCAGGCCCCTACCCGCACCTCCTCGCGCCGCTCGACCTCGGCTTCACGCGACTGCCGAACCGCGTCCTCATGGGCTCGATGCACACCGGCCTGGAGGACCGCGCGGCCGACTTCCCGCGCCTCGCGGCCTACTTCGCCGAGCGCGCGCGTGGCGGCGCGGGGCTCATGGTCACCGGCGGATTCGCCCCCAACGTGGAGGGCTGGCTCTCGCCGTTCGGGTCGCGCCTCGCCACCCGGGGCGCGGCCCGCGCGCACCGGGTCATCACCGACGCGGTCCACGCCGAGGGGGGCCGGATCGCGCTCCAGATCCTGCACGGCGGCCGATACGGCTACCACCCGTTCGCGGTGGCCCCCTCGCGGCTCAGGTCCCCCATCCACCCGTTCACGCCACGCGAGCTGTCGGCCGCCGGCGTGGAGCGGCAGGTCCGGGCCTTCGCCCGCTGCGGGGCGCTGGCGCGCGAGGCCGGCTACGACGGCGTCGAGGTGATGGGGTCGGAGGGCTACCTCCTGAACGAGTTCCTGGCCCCCCGCACCAACCACCGCGACGACGCCTGGGGCGGCACCCCCGAGCGGCGCATGCGCCTCCCGGTGGAGGTGGTCTCGCGCCTGCGCGAGGCGGTGGGCAAGGACTTCGTCTTGGTCTTCCGCATCTCGCTGCTCGACCTCGTCCCGGAGGGGAGCACCTGGGAGGAGACGGTGGCGCTGGCCCGCGCGCTCGAGGCGGCGGGGGTGAACATCCTCAACACCGGCATCGGCTGGCACGAGGCGCGCGTCCCCACCATCGCCACCTCGGTCCCGCGCGCGGCCTTCACCTGGGTGACCCGCAAGCTCCGCGGCGTGGTGGGGATCCCGGTCTGCACCACGAACCGCATCAACTCGCCCGACGTCGCCGAGCGGGTGCTCGCCGACGGCGACGCCGACATGGTCTCGATGGCGCGCCCGTTCCTGGCCGACCCGGAGATCGTGCGCAAGGCCGCCGAGGGGCGAGCCGACGAGATCAACACCTGCATCGCCTGCAACCAGGCCTGCCTGGACCACGTCTTCCAGCGGAAGACCTGCGGCTGCCTCGTGAACCCCCGGGCCTGCCACGAGACCGAGCTCACCTGGGGACCGGCCGCCGTCCAGAGGCGGATCGCGGTGGTGGGCGCCGGGCCGGCCGGCCTGGCCTGCGCCACCGTGCTCGCCGAGCGCGGACACGCGGTGGACCTGTTCGAGGCGGCCGAGGAGATCGGCGGACAGTTCAACATGGCCCGGCGCATCCCGGGCAAGGAGGAGTTCGGCGAGACGCTGCGCTACTTCCGGCGACGCATCGAGCGGACCGGCGTCCGGCTGCACCTGGGACGGCGCGTGGACGCCCCGGCGATCCTCGCCGGCCGCTACGACGAGGTGGTGCTCGCCACCGGCGTGGTCCCGCGCGACCCGCGGATCCCGGGACAGGACCACCCCATGGTGCTCTCCTACGTGGACGTCCTGGCGCGCGGGCGGCCGGTGGGGCCACGGGTGGCGGTGGTGGGTGCGGGCGGGATCGGCTTCGACGTGGCCGAGTTCCTCACCCACGGGGAGGCCGCCCCCGATCTCGCCTCCTGGATGGCGGAGTGGGGCGTGGCCGACCCGGAGACCGCGCGCGGGGGGCTCGTCGCTCCCCGGCCGCCGCGGCCGGCGCGGAAGGTGATCCTGCTGCAGCGCAAGGCCACCCGCCCGGGGACCGGGCTCGGCAAGACCACCGGCTGGATCCACCGCGCAGCGCTGCGGGCCCGCAAGGTGGAGATGCTGGCCGGGGTCTCCTACGAGGGGATCGACGACCGCGGCATCGTGGTGGGCGTCGGGCGCGAGCCCCGCAGGACGCGGCTCGTCGAGGTGGACAACGTGGTGCTCTGTACCGGGCAGGAGCCGCTCCGGGAGCTCGAGGGGCCGCTGCGCGCCGCCGGCGTGTCCGTGCACCGCGTGGGGGGCGCCGACGTGGCGGCGGAGCTGGACGCGAAGCGGGCCATCGACCAGGGAACGCGGCTCGCCGCGCGCCTCTGACCGACGGCCCGCTCCCTCCTAGCGGGAGGCGACGGGGCCGGCGGCGGGCTTCACGGCCGGCGCCCTCGGAGCGGTGGCGGGGACGCTCGCGGCCAGGCCCTGCGCCGGGGCCGCGATCTGCGGCCAGGTCGGGTCGGCGTAGACCGTGCCGCGGGCGTTCGTCGCGGCCGCCGCGCCCACGCCGTTGGAGCGAACCGGGGTGGTGGCCGCCGTGGCGTTCACCTTCAGGGCGGTGGTGTCGGCGGGCGCCGGGGGGACGTCGAGGGCGATGCCGGGCATGGGGTTCTCGAGCGGCGGCCACATCGGGTCACGGCAGACCGTGCAGTCGGTGGCGGGCGCGGCCGCCGCGGGCAGGGCCAGGGCGGCGAGGAGGGAGGCGGCGGCGGTGCGGAGGCTTCGGTTGCTCATGGGTGCTTCCTTTCGTGGATGGTGACAGTGTCAACATAGGATCGCATGTGGACGCTGTCAACATGAAATCGCCCGGGGTAGGATGGCGCCATGCCCGCCCCCTCCCGCGACGCCCCCCGGCCGGCCCGGCCGTCCCGCCGCCCGCTCACCAAGCGCGAGGGGCGGTTCCACCACGGCGACCTCGGCTGGGCGCTCGTCGAGGCGGCCACCCAGCTGCTCGAGCGCGAGGGCCCGGCCGGCGTCGGGCTGCGCGCCGCCGCCCGGCTGGCCGGCGTCTCGCACAACGCGCCCTACCGCCACTTCCCCGACCGCGAGTCGATGCTGGCGGCGGTGGCCGCCGGAGGGCTCGCGGCGCTGGCGGATCGCCTCGAGAAGGCGGCGGGCGGCCACCGCGACGCACGCCAGGCCCTCGCCGCCATCGCCGAGACCTACCTGCGGCTCGCCGCCGAGCGCCCCCACCTCTTCCGGCTCATGTTCGGCCCGGACGTCGCCGACAAGTCGCGGCACGCCGCGGTCCGGGAGGCCGGCCTGCGCGCCCACCGGATCCTGCTCGACACCATCGCCGCCGGGCAGCGCGCCGGGACGGTCCGCGCCGGCGACCCGGCCGACCTGGCGCTCGGGCTCTGGGCGGCCGTGCACGGGGTGGCCGCGCTCTTCCTCGACGGGATGCTCTCCGAGCGGGCCCGGGAGCGGGGGGGGCCCCCGGGCCTCGCCCGGCTGGTCACCGAGCAGCTCCGGCTCGGGCTCGATCCCCGCCCCTGAGCACCGCGGCGGATGCGGATGGGCGTTTCGCTCCGCGAAACCGCGTATCGCTCCGATGCCCGCCGGATCCGTTCCTGGACGCAGTGCGCAATGCCCCGGACCGGGCAGTGATCGTACCTTCTCGGTTCCCCGACCCGCCCCCGGGCGGCGGACGAACCGAACCCCCAGGTGGAGGTGCCCATGGCGCTCCGGATCCTCTCGACGACGCTGCTCTCCCTCGTGCTCCTCGCCGCCGACGCGCGCGCGGCCTCCGTCCCCGGCGTGACCGACACCGAGGTCACCATCGGGATCACCGGCCCGCTCTCCGGGCCCGCCGCGGCCTGGGGCACCATCGCGCTCGCCTCGGAGGCCTACGCGAAGCACGTGAACGACCAGGGCGGCGTCCACGGGCGCAAGCTCAAGATCATCCTGAAGGACGACGGCTACAACCCGGGGCGCGCCGTCGCCAACTTCAACGAGATGAAGGACTCGGTCTTCGCGGTGATCGGCACCGTCGGGACCGCCGTGCTGAACGCCAACAAGGACCTGGTCGCCGAGAGCGGGCTGCCGCTCGTCTACCCGCTCGGCAACGTCCAGGTCTTCGCCAAGCAGCCGAAGGAGAAGGTCCGCACGGTGTTCCAGGTCTACCCGGACTACGCCGACGAGGCCGAGTTCCTGGTCGGCCAGGCCGCCAAGCTGGAGAACGTGAAGAAGCTCGGCTTCTTCGGGCAGAACGACGACTACGGCAAGCAGGGGCTCGAGGGAGCGAAGCGCGGGCTGGCCCGGAACCCGGGCGTCGCCATCGTGGGCGAGGTCTTCTACGAGGTCACCGACCGCGAGCTGGGCACGCAGGCCCTCAAGATGAAGGAGTCGGGCGCGGAGGCGGTGCTCATCTACGCCACCGCCACCCACGCCGCCGGCCTCATCAAGGAGATGGCCAAGGTCGGCTACCGCCCGAAGATCTTCGCCTCCTTCACGCTCTACGACCGCGACACGATGTTCCGGCTGCTCGGCGACCTCTGGGAGGGCGCCTACTTCGACTCGGCGCTGGCGCTGCGGGGCGAGCCGGCCGCCGACAAGGTGATCGACGTCGTGGTGAAGAACGACCCCAAGCTGAAGGGACGCGAGGGGTTCTGCACCCAGGGCGCCGCCGACGTCATCATCCTGGTGGAGGGGCTGAAGCGCGCCGGCAAGGACCTCACCCGCGAGAAGTTCGTGAAGGCCATGGAGACCATCCAGAACTACACGCAGGAGGGGATGGTCCCGGGCGTCACCTTCGGCCCCGACCGGCACCACGGCATGAACGCCGTCCGCCTCATGAAGGCCGGCAAGGCCGGGGAGCTGCCCCGGCAGGTCTCCGACTGGCAGATTTTCAAGCCGCTGTTCTAGGCGCCCACCGGTGGGGGAGCCGCTGCTCGAGGTCCAGGACCTCACGCTGAGGTTCGGAGGCATCACGGCGCTGGGGGGCGTCTCCCTGGGCATCGCCGAGGGGGAGACGCTCGCCGTCATCGGCCCGAACGGCTCCGGCAAGACCTCCCTCTTCAACTGCGTCACCGGCCTCTACCGCCCCACCTCCGGCGCCATCCGGCTCGCGGGGGAGAGCTTGCTCGGGCTCTCCCCCGACCGCGTCACCGCGCGCGGGGTGGCGCGCACCTTCCAGAACCTGCGGCTCTTCCTGCACATGACGGTGCTCGACAACCTGATGCTCGGGCGCCACCTCCACTTCCGGAAGAACATCCTCGCCGCCGCCGCGCGGGTGCGCGCCGAGGAGGTCCGCCACCGGGCCAAGGTGGAGGAGATCATCGAGTTCCTCGATCTCGAGGCCTGGCGCGACGCGCGGGTGGCCGGCTGCGCCTACGGCGTGCAGAAGCGGGTCGAGATGGGGCGCGCGCTCGCCACCGAGCCGCGGCTCCTGCTGCTCGACGAGCCGGTCTCCGGGCTCACCGCCGAGGAGAAGGAGGAGGTCTCCTACTGGATCCACGAGATCCGCGGCCGCTTCGGCGTGACCGTCCTGCTCGTGGAGCACGACCTGCGGGTGGCCTCGCGGCTGGCCCAGCGCATGGTGGTCCTCGACCGCGGCCTGAAGCTCACCGAGGGAACGCCCGAGGAGGTGCAGCGGCACCCGGGCGTCGTCCGCGCCTACCTGGGGGACCAGTGAGCGAGCCCGGCGCGCCCCCGGTGCTGGCCGTCTCGTCGATCGAGACGCTCTACCACGACCGCATCTACGCGCTCTCCGGGGTGTCGCTCGAGCTCCGGGAGCGGGAGATCTTCGCGGTGCTGGGCCCGAACGGCGCCGGCAAGACCACGCTGCTCAAGACCGTCGCCGGCCTGCTCAAGGACCAGCCCAAGAAGGGAACCATCCGCCTCGACGGCCAGCGCATCGAGCGGCACCAGCCGGAGGAGGTGGCCGATTCCGGCGTGGTCTTCGTGGCCGAGGACCGCGGCCTCTTCCGCGAGCTCACCGTCGCCGAGAACCTCGAGCTGGGCATGTGGGGGCGGCCGCGACGCGACGCCCGGGCCGACCTGGAGCGGGTCCACGCCCTCTTCCCGCGCCTGCGCGAGCGCATCCATCAGCAGGCCGACACCCTCTCCGGGGGCGAGCAGCAGATGCTCGCCATCGGGCGCTCGCTGCTGCGGCGGCCGCGCCTCCTGCTCCTCGACGAGCCCTCGCTCGGGCTCACCCCGGAGATGTCGAAGATCGTGTTCGACGCGCTCCTCCAGATCAGCCAGGACGGGACCACCATCCTGCTCGTGGAGCAGAACGCCCGGCTGGCGCTCCGGGTGGCCCACCGGGCCGCCATCCTCGAGACCGGGCGCATCGTGCTCACCGGCACGCCGCAGGAGCTCTCCGAGCACCCCGACGTCCGCGACGTCTACCTGGGCATCGGGTCCGGCGACGCCACCGAGGGCAAGACGTTCCGGCTCTACCGCAAGCGGAGGCGCTGGTGACCGAGATCCGGAGCCTCCCCGGCCTGCTCCTCGACCAGGCCGCCCGGCGCGGCGACGCGCTGGCGCTCCGCCACAAGGCGCTCGGCATCTGGCACCGCGTCAGCTGGGCCGGCTACGCCGAGAACGTGCGCAAGGTGGCGGCGAGCCTGGTGGCCTTCGGCCTGCGCCACCAGGAGAACGTGGCGGTCCTCGGCGAGAACCGGCCCGAGTGGCTCTACACCTCGCTCGGGATCATGGCCGCCGGCGGCGCCACCACCGGCATCTACCCCACCTCGTCCCCGGAGCAGATCCTCTACCTCCTCGACCACTCCGGGGCGCGGGTCATCTTCGTGGAGAACGAGGAGCAGCTCGAGAAGGTGCTGCCCATCCTCCCGCAGACCCGGGTCGAGCGCATGGTGGTCTGGGACGCGAAGGGGCTCTGGGGGTTCCGCGACCCGCGCGTGGTCTTCCACGAGGACTTCGAGAAGGAGGGCGACGCGCTGCGCGCCGCGGAGCCCGGCCGGCTGGACGAGGTCCTCCGCGGGGTATCGCCCGGCGACACGGCGATGATCATCTACACCTCCGGCACCACCGGGAACCCGAAGGGCGCGATGATCTCCCACGGCAACGCGCTCTTCATGGCCGACGCGCTGGTCCAGGCCTACGGGGCGCGAGTCGACGACGACCTCATCTCCTACCTGCCGCTGGCCCACATCTACGAGAACCTGGGGTCGGTGCTCCTGCACCTGCGGGTGGGATTCGTCGTCAACTTCGTGGAGAGCCTGGACACGCTCTTCCAGAACCTGCGCGAGGTGTCCCCCACCTACTTCGCCAGCGTGCCGCGCATCTGGGAGAAGCTCGCGTCCACCATCGAGCTGCGCATGGACGACTCGACGTGGCTCAAGCGCACGCTCTACCGGCTGGCGGTGAAGGTCGGCCGCGCCTGGTACGCGGCGCGCGGCGAGGGCCGGGTCGGGCCGGGGCTGCGGCTCTCCCGCTTCCTCACCTACTGGTCGGTCCTCGAGCCGCTCAAGCGGCGCATTGGCTTCGACCGGGCCCGGCTCGCCTTCAGCGGCGCGGCGCCGGCCTCCCCGGAGCTCTTCGGCTACTTCCAGGCGCTGGGCATCCCGCTCGTGGAGGGCTACGGGATGACCGAGTCCTCCGGGGTCATCGCGGTGAACCGGCCCGACCGGCCCGTGGTCGGCACGGTGGGCGAGCCGCTCCCCGGCATCGAGGTGACGCTGGCCGAGGACGGGGAGATCCTCACCCGCGGCCCGCACGTCTTCAAGGGCTACTACCGCGACCCGGAGCAGACCGCCCGGACCATCGACCCGGACGGCTGGCTCCACACCGGCGACGTGGGGCGCTGGGAGGAGGGGCGCCTCCGGATCGTCGACCGCAAGAAGGACCTCATCATCACCGCGGGCGGGAAGAACATCGCGCCCGCCTACCTGGAGAACAAGCTCAAGTTCTCGCCCTACATCCAGGACGCGGTGGTCATCGGCGACCGGCGCAAGTTCGTGGTTGCGCTGATCCTCATCGACGAGGACAACGTCACCAAGTTCGCGCAGGACAACCGGCTGCCCTTCGCCACCTTCGCCGAGCTGACCCAGGCGCCCGAGGTGGTGAAGCTCATCGAGCGGGAGGTCGATCAGGTGAACCGGACCCTCTCCCAGGTCGAGTCGGTCAAGCGCTTCGCGCTCCTCCCGCGCCGCTTCTACGAGGAGGAGGGGGACGTGACGCCCACCAAGAAGGTGAAGCGCCGCAACCTCGAGGCGCGCTACGCCGAGCTCATCGAGTCGCTGTACCGGGGCTGACGCATGGATCTGGTGGAGAACTACCGCGAGGAGCTGCGCTTCGCCCGCAAGCCGCTGGGCCGGACGCTGCTCGTGCTCCTGCTCGTGGCGCTCGCGCTCCTGCCCTGGTGGGGGCCGCGGGCCTGGCTCGCGCGGGCCTCCATGGTCTGGCTGCTGGCCGTCGGGGTCATCGGCCAGAATTTGCTCATCGGCTACTCCGGGCTCATCTCCTTCGGGCAGGCCGGCTTCCTGGCCATCGGGGCCTACACCTTCGGCCACCTGCGCATCCTGGGGGTGCCCTTCTCGCTCTCGCTGGCCGCGGCCGGAGGCATGGCCGGCATCGCGGGCTGGCTGGTGGGCTTCCCCTCGCTCCGGCTCAAGGGGCCCTACCTGGCCATCGCCACGCTGGGCTTCGGCACCGCCACCTACCAGATCTTCGCCAACGTGGAGTGGCTCTCCGGCGGTCGCGCCGGCCTCTCCATCCCCCAGCTCCAGCCGCCGTTCGGCATGGTGCGGGACGTCTGGGTGTACCTCGTCTACTACGGGATCTTCCTGCTCTTCACCGGGGCGGCCTACAACCTCATCTCCTCCTACGTGGGACGCGCCTTCGTGGCGGTGCGCGACAGCGACATCGCCGCCGAGGCCATGGGCGTGAACCTCTCCCGCACCAAGCTGCTCGCCTTCGCGGTCTCGTCCTTCTACACCGGCGTCTCCGGCGCGCTCATGGCCCAGTACCTCGGCCACCTCGAGCCGCAGGCCTTCAACGTCTCCGAGTCCATGGGCTTCTTCGTGGCGGTCATCGTGGGCGGGCTGGCCTCCATCGAGGGCTCGGTCTTCGGAGCCGCCTTCGTGGTGCTGATCCCGGCGCTCTTCGGATCCCTGCGCTGGGCCGTGCCGGTGCTCTTCGGCTCCGCCATCCTGGGCGTGCTCATCTTCGAGCCGCTCGGCTTCGCCGGCATGTGGCTCAAGACCCGGCTCTACTTCCGCCTCTGGCCGTTCCGCTAGGTGAACATGGAACGATTCCTCCAGTACGTGCTGGCCGGGCTCTCCGCCGGGAGCCTCTACGCGCTGGTGGCGCTCGGGCTGGTGCTCATCTACCGGTCCACCCGCGTGCTCAACTTCGCCCACGCCGACATGGCCACGGTGGGCACCTTCATCGCCTTCTCGATGATCACGAGCGGGCTGCCCTTCTGGATGGCGCTCGCCGGCGCGCTGCTCGCCGGGGCCACGGTGGCGGTGGTCTTCTACTTCGGCGCGCTGGTGCCGGCGCAGCGCAAGGGGGCGAACCACCTCGGGCAGGTGATCCTGACGCTGGGCCTGTCGCTCATCCTGCAGGGGCTCACCGTGTACCGCTGGGGCGCCGAGCCCGACCGCTTCCCCTTCCCCCTCTCCGACACCAAGGTCTGGAAGGTGGGGCCGGTCTTCGTGAGCGAGCTGGCGCTGGGCACGCTGGCGGCGGCGGCCGTCGCCTCGCTCGTGCTCTACCTCATCACCCAGCGCACCCGGCTCGGCCTGGCCATGCGCGCCACCTCCGAGAACCTGCAGGCCGCGCAGACGCTGGGCATCCCCACCCGCGGGGTCCTGGCCTTCGCCTGGGGCGTCGCGGCGGCGCTGGCGGTGGTGGCCGGCGTGTTCCTGGCGCCGGTGCTCCTGCTCGATCCGTTCTTCATGCTCGACGCCATGTTCAAGGGGCTGGCAGCGGCGGTGCTGGGCGGCCTGAACAGCCTGCCCGGGGCGGTGCTGGGCGGGCTCATCCTGGGCGTGGCCGAGAGCCTGGGCGGCGCCTACGTCTCGCTCGAGTTCAAGACGTCGCTCGCGTTCATCCTCATCGTGGTGGTGCTGCTGGCCCGGCCGGAAGGGCTCCTGGGCAAGGAGTTCCAGGAGCGCGTCTAGTCACTCCCGGTAGACGGGGTCGACGGAGACCGCCAGGGCGGCCGACCAGGTGGCCGTGAAGCGGTCACCGGCCTTCATCCGGTCGAGCGGGATCTTGTCGGAGAGCTGGACCCGGACCGGCCGCTTCTCCGCGCCCTCCAGGACCACGATCCGCGTGGCGGGGTCGACGGCGACGACCGTCACCGCCATGCGCGCGCGCACCGTCTCGACGCCGGACAGGGTGTCTCCCCTCCCGGTGCGCTTCGTGTCCTTGTCGACGGTGGGGCTCACCGCGTCGCCGGCGGCGAGGGGGCGCAGCACGAGGCCGCCGCGGAAGCGCAGCTGGACGCGGTCGCCCCGCTCGAGCTTCTCGAGGTTCTTCACCTCCGGGCCGGCCACGAACGACTCCACCTTCCCGTCGGAGCCGTGGAGCGTGACCTCGCGCTTGCCGAGGTCCACGGATCGGACGTGCGCGGTGATCGTCTCGGAGAGCTTTCCGGAGAGCACCCCCGGCTCGTCGGTGGGCTCCAGCGGGACCGGGGGCGGCGCGTTCTCCGGGCGGACCATCATCCGCGCGTCGTCGGGGCGGGCCAGCGCCGGCGCCGAAAGGAGGAGGGAGGCCACGGCCAGGGCGACGGGATGGCGGAGGGTCATGGGCTGAGCCTACCCCTTCTTGCGGCCGAAGAAGGCGCCCATGGCCGCCCGCGCCTCCGGGGAGGAGAGCCGCTCCCCGAAGACCCGGAGCTCCTCCCCCATGCGCTCCTCGAGCGCGCGCGCCTGGGGGCGACGCAGCCACTCCTTCGTGATCCGCACCGACTCGGCCGGCAGCGCGGCCACCGCCGCGGCCGCCTCGCGGGCGTGGGCGAGGAGCCGCTCGGCCGGGACCACCTCGTTCACGAGCCCGGCCTCCCGGGCCCGCTCGGCGCCGAAGGGGCGGCCGAGGAGCAGCATCTCCGACGCCCGCTGGTGCCCGGCCAGCATGGGGAGGAGCAGGCTCGACCCGCCCTCGGGCGCGAGGCCGAGCGGCACGAAGGGCATCTGGAAGCGGGCGTCCGGGGTCGCGTAGACGAGGTCGCAGTGGAGCAGCAGGGTCGTGCCGATCCCCACCGCGACGCCGCCCACCGCGGCGACGATCGGCTTCCGCGCCGTGCGGATCGCCGCCAGGAAGCCGGCGGCGGGCGCGCCCACCGCCGGCGGGCGCCCGCCCGGCGCCTGGCCCGCCGCGAGGAAGTCGGCCAGGTCGTTGCCCGAGGTGAAGCAGTCGGCCTGGCCGTGCAGGAGCACCACCCGGATCCCCGGATCGCCCTCGGCCTGGCCGAGGGCGCGCGACAGGGCGTCGTACATCTCGCCGGTGAGCGCGTTCTTCTTCTCGGGCCGGTGGATCTCGACCTCGGTCACACCGCCCGCCGTGGACGTCCTCACGTTCGTGCTCATTCGACCGCCTCCAGGACCATCGCGAGACCTTGCCCCACCCCGATGCACAGGCTGACCACGGCCCGTCCGCCGCCGCGCCGGCGCAGCTCGCGCGCCGCGGTCAGCGCCAGCCGCGCCCCCGAGGCGCCCAGCGGGTGGCCGAGCGCGATGGCCCCGCCGTTCGGGTTCACGCGCGGATCGTCGAGGGGGAGCCCCAGCACGCGCAGGCAGGCCAGCACCTGGCTCGCGAAGGCCTCGTTCAGCTCGATCACGTCGAAGTCGCCGACCGCGAGCCCGAGGCGCTCTAGCAGCAGGCGGACCGCCGGAACCGGCCCTATTCCCATGATCCGGGGCGGCACC
>JBBIOL010000024.1:0-39008 GCA_037443385.1 Anaeromyxobacteraceae bacterium | reverse complement strand
AACCTGTCAGCGATGTCCTGAGGCGAAAAGTGTCAGCGATGTCCTGGTACAGCACTTCCGGTCAAGTGGAAGCGATCCCGCCGAAGCGCGGAAAGCCGATCGCGCTGAGCGCGGTTGGCGGCATGGCCTCCGGAGCATGCCACCTCGATGCCACCTCCTTCTGGCTCGCGAGGACCCCGCGAACGGGGCGCTCGGCGACCCGCGGTTGCCAAGGTCGTCTCCACCCTGGAGGGAGCGGCACACGACCTCGGCCTTGCCGTCACTGTCCCGCCCACACTCCTGGCAGCGTCCCTCGACGCACGCCTTGCCGTAGCCCGCCCGGGCGGAGCAATCCTCGCCCGTCTTGCACTCGCCCTTGCTGGGCTTCGCCGGCAGCCAGTCGACGAGGCAGCCACCAGGATCATCCCAAGAGCCAACCGAAGGGGGCATGCGATCCCTCCTGATTCGTTCACTTGGACTGTCCGGCCCGTGGAGACGGCGTGTCCCGGGCTGGACGGCGTCCGGGCCAGCTGGATTCCTCGCTTCGTCAGACCCCGTGCCGGTCCCGGTACGCGGCCAGCAGAGCTGCCACGTCGGCAGTCGTGATGGGCCGCCGAATGTGTGCGTTCAAGGCGAGCGCCACGCTGCTCGGGGGGGCCTCACTGGCCGTCACCCCCACGATGTAGGCGTTGCTCCGGACCGGGTCTGACCGGAGGCGGTAGACGAGATCGAGCATCCCCATGGCCGGGTCGGTGCACTCGAGCAGGACGATCCGAATGGGATGGCGCCTTGCCAGGCCGAACGCATCGGCCACATTCCTGGCCGCAAGGACCGTGAATCCCATTCCCTCCAGCGCCGGAGCGACCACCTGTCGCGAGCGCTCGTCGAGAGCAACGATCAGGGCGTAGGCGACCGCCTGACGCACGACGTCTCGGCTCGAGTCGTCAGCTTGCGGCTCGAACGAGCGCATGGTCTAGCTCGCCTCTCGCACGGCGTCCGGTGGAGCATTGGACGAGCGGGCATCCGGAGCGAGACCGCGAAGCAGGTCGGCGCGGTCCACGATCCCTGCAAGGCGGCCCTCGCCGTCGATGACGGCGATCACCTTGCGATGAGCCTTCATCATGATCGCGATGGCCTCGCCGACCGATGTGCCCCCGGGAGCGGCGGGAACGTTTCCGGTCATGAGATCCTTTGCCTTCCTCGCTCGTCCGTGCTGCTCCAAGGACTCCCCGGCGGACGTCGAACGCGCGAACGGCAGCCTCGACATCAGCGACTGGAGGACACCTGATCGGAGCGACGGCGTGAGCCTGTCGAGCAGTTCGGCGTCGGTGACGAGCCCGATCACATGCCTCTGCTCGTCCACGACGAACACCTTGTTGAGGCGCGTCGAGATCACCGCCTGGAAGACTTCCGGCAGTGGCGTATCGCCCAGAACGGCCGGGACATCAGTGCGCATCACACTGGCCAGGGGATTGTCGGCTTGCAGCCCGAGCGCCCGAGGAGCCTCCTCGTCCCGTCGGGACAGGCCTGCGGCCGCTCGCAACAGATCCGCTCGACTCACGATGCCGGACATCTCGCCGCGCTCGCCCAGGACCGGGAGGCGCTTGAGGCGTCGGCGCGACATGATCTCGGCGATGGCCGGGAGCGGCGTGAATTCGGGAACCGAGACGGGCTCTTTGGTCATGACATCTTCCGCGACCTGGCCCCCGTGGGAGAGGCGGTCTAGGAGAGTGTGGATGTCCGCCGGCGCCATGGTCCGGAGAAGCTCGAGCCGGACGTTCAGGCCTCCCCGCTCCACGAGATCGCCGTTCGTGATGATCCCGACCAGGCGGCCGCCGTCCACCACGGGAACCACCCTGTGGCCCTTCCCGAGCATGAGCTCCGCCACGTCCCGCAGCGGCATGTCGGGCTGGACGGAGGCGACGTCACGGGACATCACGTTCTCCGCAGTGAGATCCGCCGAGAGGCCCCCCACCCGTCCCGAATGGACGCGGGCTGCCTCGGAGGCGACACGGAGCGCCTCGACGGCGTCATCACACAAGACGACTCCCGAGCGCCGCAGCACACCCGCCCGCTTCAGGACGCCGAGGGGCTGGGGTCTCACGCCGGAGAGCACCGCCATGGCGTGGTGGGCGCTCAACTGGTCGAGCGCACTCTCCAGCGCCACCAGTCCGGTGGCATCGAGTGCGGGCACCTGGTCCAGCATGAGCACGACTGCATGCGCCCGGTCGGCGATATGGTTGAGCGAGGCCATCGCCTTCTGTGCGGCCCCGAAGAAGAGGGGGCCGGAGACGCTGTAGACCACGACGCCAGGTGGGATGTGACCGGGCAGGGACGGGTGATCTTCGGGAAGGAGCCGAGTCTCGGTCACCTCGGCCATGCGACGCATGAACAGCATCGCCGCCAGGACCATGCCCACGGACACGCCGACCACCATGTCCATGAATACCGTCAGCGCGAAGCAGGTGAGGAGGACGGCGACGTCGCTCTTCGGTGCCACCTTTACGGTGTGCGCGAAGTGCTTTGCCTCGGACATGTTCCAGGCCACGAGGAGCAAGAGGGCGGCGAGCGCGCTCA
This sequence comes from Anaeromyxobacteraceae bacterium, assembly GCA_037443385.1. Classification (GTDB taxonomy): domain Bacteria; phylum Myxococcota; class Myxococcia; order Myxococcales; family Anaeromyxobacteraceae; genus CAIOAK01. Next base: position 36,452 of record JBBIOL010000024.1, on the reverse strand, counting down.
TCGGCAGGTAGCCGAGCGCGGGCGCCAGCGCCAGCACGGCGGCCAGGATGGTGACTGCGTGCACGACGGCAGCAATTGGAGACCGGGCGCCCGATCGGATGTTGGTCGCAGTCCTGGCGATCGCGCCCGTGGCCGGGATGCCGCCGAAGAACGGCGTCACGATATTGCCGACACCCAGCGCCAGGAGTTCGGCGTCGGGGTCGTGGCGCGTGCCGGCCATGCCGTCGGCTACCACTGCAGAGAGGAGCGATTCGATCGCGCCGAGCATGGCGATGGCGAAGGCGCTCGGGAGAAGCAGGCGAAGGGTGTGGAGGTCTACCGTCAATGCTTGGCCGTGAGGCCCCGGCGCCAGCCAGGGAAGTAGGGGCAGAGGAGGAAGTTGGGGAATCCCGTCGACGAGGCGGCCTCCCACCTCGGAATGGAATCGGCTCGCGATGGTCGACAGGTGGACGCCATCCACGAAGCGGGACAATACGAAGGCGACGACCGCCGCCGCGGGCAGCGCGATGAGGGGCGCCGGTACCCGGCGAGTCATCCTGGGCAGAAGGAGCAAGAGTGCAAGCGTGAAGGCACCGACGAGCAGTTCCCACCCCGAGGCAGTGGCGCGGGCCGCGAACATGGCCTGCAACCGTTCGACGAAGTGCTCGGGGACGTGAACGAGCTGGAGTCCCAGCAGGTCCTTCACCTGCAGGAACGCGATGACCGTTGCGATTCCCGCCGTGAACCCCGTGGTCACGGGGTGGGGGATGAACTCGATGAACTTTCCGAACCGGAGAAGTCCCATACCGACGAGGAGCAGGCCGGCGAGGACGCCCGCGATGAGAAGCCCCGCGAGTCCGAAGCGGGTGTAGACCGGGGCCAGGATGACAATGAATGCAGCCGTGGGCCCGCTCACCTGGGTCCGGGACCCTCCGAGCACCGCGACCACGGCGCCTGCGATGATGGCGGTGTACAGACCTTGCTGGGGCGGTACGCCGACCCCGATGGCGAGCGCCATGGCGAGCGGCAGCGCGACGATGCCGACGACGAGCCCCGCCATCAGGTCGGCCCGCAACGCCGCGACCGAATACCCTTCGCGCCACACGGCTCGGATCGCTGCAAACGGAAGATCCCGCAAAGGGGGCCCCTCCTGCGGGTTCTGGTATCGAGTGCGAGCCATTCTGTGCGGTCCCTGCTTTCTGTGACTGCCGGTTCTAGTGTGTCGTCTCGACGAGCCGCAGCACCGCGTCGACGGTGGCGCTGAGAACGCTTGGAGCGTACGGGTAGCGGAGGACGCCGATGCCCAGCGTGCTCCAGTGCGCCGGCGCAACGATTCCGTGGTGTCGCACCGCAAGGATGGGAATGTGCAGTGCCAGGGCCTGAAGGGATCCCGCCAGCATTTCGACCCAATCGGCCGGCGCGTCCGGATTCACGATGGCCAGGCACACGCGCTGGGCCTCCAGGACGGTTTTCGCCTGAGGAAGGTCTCGCGCGTGCACGACCACGAGGTTCCCCCGCGCCTGGATCTCCCGGAACAACTCCGCGTCCATGATTGCGGGTTGTCCAAGCGACAGGACGGTGCGCTTGCCCTTGCGACCCGGCGCGACGGGAGAGATGACTCGGATTGGCACGTACGGCGATTGAGCAAGAAGCGCGCCGAGTCGCGCATCGTCCGCCGAGCAGTGCAATCCCGGTAGACGACCCGGTTCCTGAGGCAACCGCTACGGTCGGTTCACCTTGGCGACTGCCGATTCGGCAGCTGCGTCCTCAGCGAGTGCGTTCATATTGCCTGAGCTTCGTGAAGAGGGTTCGAAGCCCGATTCCCAGGGCTCGTGCCGCCTCCGAACGAGTCGGATGGCGCCGCACCGTCGCGACGATCAACTCGCGTTCTGCGTCGGCCAGGGTCATGCCGTCCCTGATCACGACATCCCCCGTCCGGGTGGCGGTGTCCGGCCTGGCGGAACGCCCTGCGGGTGCCGCGAGGATGTCATCGATGGCGGCCGCATCGATGCGGTCGCCCCCCGCGAGGATGGCGGCACTGTCGATGGTGTTCTTCAATTCGCGAACGTTGCCCGGCCATGGGTGGCCCAGCAGGACCTTCATGGCCACTGGCTCGACGCCGCGAATCTTCTGGCCGTGCCTGCGATTGAAGTCGCCCACGAAAGCACGGATGAGCTCCGGGATGTCCTCCGTTCGTTCCCGCAGGGGTGGCACGCGAATCGTGACCACCTTGAGGCGATAGTAGAGGTCCTCTCGAAACTTGCCGAGCCGAACTCCCTCGACGAGGTCCCGATTGGTCGCCGCCACGATGCTGAGGTCGACCTTGACCTTGGAGCTTCCGCCGACCCGGCGAAACTCATTTCGCTCGAGGACGCGCAGCAGCTTGGCCTGCGTCGAAGGGTCCATCTCGGCGATCTCGTCGAGGAAGAGCGTCCCTCCGTCCGCGAGTTCGAAGAGTCCACGCTTCTTCTCGTTCGCCCCGGTGAAGGCACCGCGCTCGTGCCCGAAGAGCTCGTTCTCCAGGATTTCTCGACCGAGCGTCGCGCAGTTGAGCGGCACGAAGAGGCGCTGGCGTCTGGGTCCTCGGGCATGCAGCGCTCGCGCCACAAGCTCCTTCCCAGTTCCACTCTCGCCGAGGACGAGCACGTTGGTCCGATACCGGGAGATCTTCTCGATCGCACCGCGGACCCTTCCGATCGAGTCCGATGACCCGATGAGCCCCATGAAGCCGGGCTCCACTTCCGGAGGCGCCGGCTGCGGCTCGCGGAAACGCTCCAGCGCGCGTTTCAATCGTGACACGAGGGTCGCGATATCCGTCTGCTCAGAGAGGTAGTCGGCCGCACCGTGCTGGATGGCGTCCACCGCCTCCTGGACAGTCCCGGCACCTCCCAGGACGATCACCGGAACCTCCGGGTGTTGGTGGGAGGCGCAAGAGATGATGCCGGATACCGCGACGACGCCCATGCGGGAACTGGCGACGACCGCCGCTGGAGGCGTCGCCTCGATGGCGGCAAGGGCGTCGGTCTCCGACCGGGCCTGCGCGACATCGAATCCGACGGCCTGTAGCGCGGATGCGAGGGGACCCAGAGATGCATCGGTCCCGCCCAGCAGCAGCTGCTTCCCTCTCGCCCAGGGCTTTCGGAGGCTCGGCACCAAGCCTCCATACTGCCGATTCGGCACTAGCGCCATTCGACCTGTGCAGAATCGGCATGCCCGGTGGTTGCGGGCAGTCGGTCGACCCTGTTTGCTGGGATTCGCATCCGGCACGGGAATTGCTCGTATTCCCTCCGTGCTTCTTCCCTGGCGATCTTCCCAAACGGTTTCCCGACGACTCCCGTCCCGGTCGCATCCGCGTGACCGGGGCTTGCTACTCGTTCCCGTTGCGGCATGCCTCGTGGCAGCCGGAGTTACCCACGAGCCCACACAGATCGAAGGCGGCCCGCCTCCCAAGGGCATTCCGGTGCTTCGCGCCAAGATCACCGAACGGCACCAAGCGCTCGCGCTGGTCCTGCAACAACTTTCCTCCACGGTCGCCCGTGCGATGAACGGCACGCTCAGTTCTGCGGATGTCCACGCGGCTTCGATCTATGCACAGGAAGGCGTGATCGAGGACGTGAGCGGAGACGAACGCGCCTTCGTTCCGCTCATCCGACTCTGCTTCTTCACGAAGCACGGCGACCCCGCTGACTTCGTGGTGGAGGCGGACGAGAGGACCCTGCGTGCGTCGAAACTCTTGCTCGCTGCTGCGGAAGATTTCTCCCGTTACGGCAACAGCGAGGCCAGTCGGGCGCACTTTGCGCGATCCGTGCTGAGGCTGGAGCGGGCTGTCGCCGAGCACATCGACCTCTATGACGGGCTCCTGCGCGTGGCGGAGGACTGCCTCTCGGAGGCCAATTGGGAGGAAGGGCTCAAGGCGCTTCACGGATCCGAGGCGAGGTCGAGGTAGGGATGAAAAACATCCTTGCGGCCATCCGGCGGGAGTGGAAGGGCGTCCCGGAGACGCGCAGGCCGCGGGCCAACGCCGTGGCATCCATCCGGAACCCAATGGAAGAGGCCTTCCGGGCTCTCTTCGAACTCGCGGCTCTGGATAAGGAGATCCGCGACCGGAGGTCCGAGATGGCGTCTTCGGTCGCGCGTGTGGAGGCCTCCCGGATGCGAGTCGCGATCCTCGAGGATCGATTCGCCGCCCTCCAGCAGGCGCCCGCCGCCGTGACGCCGGAGCACCCAGCGGCCGTCCCAGTTGGTGCCGACCCAACCCAGGAGGCGCTCCGGCAGGTGGAAGCCGATCTCCGGACCCATCGGGCGATCGTGCGACTGGAGGCAACGAGAGCCCGCGCCCTTGAGGCATCCGGGCAGGACGAGGTTCAGGCATCCGAAGGGTCGCGAGCGAGGCTCCGGAAGCAGGTCCCTCCTGGCCTCCTGCTCCTCTATGATCGACTCGACGAACTGGGCCGTCGACCCCCGATCGCTGCGGCCCGGGGTGGCGCATGCAGCGAGTGCCACATCGCCTTCCCCCTGCAGATCCAGAACGAACTCTTGAGCGGCAAGTCGCTCCAACTCTGTCCGTACTGCCGTCGAATGCTGTGGTCCGCCAGTCCCAAGCCGGCCCCCCAGGGTCAGAAACCCTCACGGAAAGGATTCACGCCATGAAGCGCATCCTCACTGCCCTCTTCCTCGTCGCCTTCGCCACGCTCGCCCAGGCGGACGCCGCCGCGACCTTCACCGCGAAGTGCAAGATGTGCCACGGCGCAGACGGCTCCGGAGGGGCGATGTTCAAGAACTCCATCAAGGGCATTCCCGAGACCAAGGTCCTGAAGGCCATCAACGAGGGCAGCGGCAAGATGAAGGCGGTCAAGATCGATGACGCAGCCGCGGTCGCCAAGTACGTCTCTGGGCTGAAGTAGTCCATCGCGAGCGGCCGCTCCGGGTTCACATTTCGTCCCGGCCCGCTCCACTTCGCCCAGCCCGGGTTCGGGAGAGCCTGTTGATGGTGGTCTCGGTGGACCTCCCTCAACAGGCTCCTGGAAGCCATCGTTCGACCCCTGCCGCAGGCCGGACTCGGGCTGCACGTCGACGAAGATCACCCTGGTTGCGGGCACGGCGAGAAGGTCGCCGAGGTGGTTCGCGAGCTTGCGCCGGCGGCGACGGTATGGACGGTCCTGGTGAAGTCCGCCGAGGAGGCAGTCGCGCTCGGGTTCCCTGGGTCACCCACGGTCAGATCGATGGCGAGGACATCGAAGCCCCGGCCGCCGGGGTGTCGGCCTCGGTTGACGCCTCTCTGGCCTCGCGGCGTCCGCGCTCATGCCGAGCGGGGCCAGGTCGATTCCTGCCGAGCGCACGGTGAACCGCATCTTGGAGCGCAGCGGGCTCGTCGTGGCCCGACGGACGCACCCCAAGCGCCCACCCGCAACCGGCAAGCCGGACGTCAGGGCCGACGAGCCAAACGCTCTCGGGACCGCCGACTGCAAGGGCTGGTGGCGCACCGGCGACATGAAGCGCTGCGAGCCGCTCTCCGTCCGGGACCAGCACAGCCGCTTCGTCTTGGCCGCCCACGTCTCCCACTCGGCCCACCTGGCCGAGGCCATGCGGGTCTTCGAGCGGGTCTTCGAGCTGCACGCCTTGCCGGAGCGGATCCTGACCGACAACGGCTCCCCCTTCGTCGCGCCCTCGAGGCGCTACGGCCTGACCCGCCTATCGGCCTGGTGGCTGAACCTCGGCATCGAGCACCTTCGCTCGCGCCGGGGGACGCCGGCGGACAACGGCGCGCACGAACGGATGCACGGCGACATCGCGATGGAGCTGGAGGGCCTGCCCGCAGCGACCATCGAAGGCCAGCAGCGGGCCTGCGATCTCTGGCGCGCCGACCTCAACGACTGCCGCCCGCATGAGTCCCTCGGAATGCGAACCCCGTCCGAGGTCTACAAGCCTTCCGCCACCTCGTACGTCGGCGCCAAGGTCGAGCTGCTGTATCCTGAGCGCATGTTGCTGAGGACCGTGAGTGGCACAGGCTTCATCACGTACCAGAGCCAAATGGTCCCGCTCACGCAGGCCCTTGCCGGCTACACGGTAGCCATCGACCCGTTAACAGGGCCTCCTCGCGAGCTCTGGTTCGCTCATCGTCGCCTTGGCCTCCTGCACCTCGACGGACACCGTGCCCATGTCGAAGTCGAGCCCCCTTCCTGCCTTGCCCTTTCTGAACTCGACCGAGGAGGCACAAAACCGTAACCCCACCCACCCTCAAACCAACCTGACCCTGTACCAGACTGTTACCGAACTCCTGACTGCACCGCACACGCCCCGGCCCCGCCACCCGCCTCTCTCTCAGTTCCTTGGGTGACATCCGCCCGACCCCTCTCCCCAGTGGTTGGGGGAGAGGGGTCGGGCGGATGGCGCGCCGGACCTCGGGGTACACCGCACTTCACGGGTGGCGGGGCCGGGGCGCTGTTTACGCGGAGTTACGCGGCTTGCCCTGCCAACAAACCTGCCAGTTCCCCTGCCAGCAATCCTGCCCACCTTGCAGGGCACCCCCCAGGGCACCCCAGCGGCTCTGCCTCGGCCCGACCGATGTGGTTCTGGTCCACGTGGACCAGACCCCGAGCGCTCCCCTGCATCGTGTCGGACCTGTGGCCGGGACCTGGGCCAACTGATTCTGGACCACGTGGTCCAACTCGGAGTCGGGGACGCTCCGCGAATCCGCCCGGCGGTGGATGGCGCCAGCGTATCCATGATGGCTCACTGGATCCCCTCCGCGTTCAGGAGGTCTCGGGTCAGATCGTCCGGGCTCTTCATGCCGATGGGACCGCAGGGTGCAGACGCCAGTTCGAGCGAGAGTTCCTCGAGTGAACGAGGCGGCCACGGGTGTCCCTTGCTCATGCGGATGAAGTCGTTCATCGACCCCAGGACGGTCCGGCTTCGCGTCTTCCCGACCGCGACTTCGTCCATGGCTCTCATTTCTCGCTCCACGACCGATGGCCGGACGTCGAGCCTGAGCAGCATGGTCGCGAGCGCGACGCGGAACCGAGGTACGAGCGTTCTCGCCTCCCTGGCGGGAACCACGACCGGAAGGAGCGTTCGCTCGCTCACCACCAGGACGACCTGGAGCCGGGGCGCATGGATGAGCGTCGCGTACCAGTCCCCGAGCACGGTGGTTGGCTCCTCGACGCTCGCCGAGGGCGACGCCCCGAGTCGCCTGAGCAGCCTCCCCGTGCATCGAAGCGTGAACACGTCTCGACTCTACCAAGGGATGTCCGGGGTGGCACCAGGACGCGGTGGGTGGCTCGGTTGACTTATGTCGGATTCGACATATACTTCCCGACGGTAGAACGTGCCGACCAAGTCCCCGAGAGAGGAGCCGGGCCCAGCCGAAAAGCCGCTCGCGTGGCTCTCCGGAGAGATTCGCTCTCCTCCGCTCTCGACCCAGGCACGCATCGAGGCAGGCGGCCTGCTCCGACGACTCCAGCGCGGAGGAAGCTGTCGATGCCCGAGTCGAGACCCCTGCCGGACATCGGACCGAGGTGTCACGAACTGCGGATCGACGACGCGCAGCACAAAAGGGAGTGGCGGGTCATGTACTACGTCGGTCGACACGCCATCGCCGTTCTCGACGTCGTGGCGAAAAGCACACGGGCGACGCCCGGCGACGTGATCGCGAACTGCCGCCGGAGACTGGCGCAGTTCAGGAAGGTGGACGAGTCATGAACAAGGCAAGGAAGAAGCGTTTCGAGAAGGCTGGCTGGAGGGTCGGCTCGGCGGACGAGTTCCTGGGGCTCTCCGAGGTCGAATCCGCGCTCGTCGACACGAAGCTCGCCCTGGGCGACGCGGTCCGCGTCCTGCGAGGCCGCCGCCACCTGTCCCAGCAGGCCCTAGCCGAGCTCATGGGCTCGAGCCAGTCTCGCGTGGCGAAGCTGGAGAACAGCGACCCCGACGCATCGCTCGACCTGCACTTGCGCGCGGTCTTCGCCGTGAATCCGTCCGCGCGGAAGGACTTCCAGGGGCTCGTCCGGAAGTGGATGACGGCCGGGGCTCCCTCGACCCGGGCGCGGCGCCCGACGCCCCGTACCCGGCATGCCGTCGCGGCCACGCGGTAGGTTCATCGGGCCAACCGACCCCTGCGCCTCCCCCGGAGCCCATCCGCCGGTATCCGCAGCACGTTCAGCACCCGCACGCACGAGATCTCCCCCCGGGTGCACGCCTTGTAGACCGTCGCCGTCGAGACCTTGAGCCGCCTGGCCGCCTCCCGGACGGTCAGGAACCGCTCCGGAGTCGCACCCACGGTCACTTTTCTCCGTAGCAAGGGCGTAGCAAAATCCTCGAAAAGGAGCGGGTTTTCGCGTGACCGCTGGACGGCCGCCGCCACCGGATCCGTCGGGATTGCAGGAACTTGCACATCCCTGCACGTATCCGGACTTTCGGTGAAAGCCGTTCCCAAGCTGAGGGTCGCCGGTTCGAACCCGGTTTCCCGCTCCAGTCCATTGGCCGGAGATGACTCGCGATTCTGCGAGGCTTCTCCGGCCTTCTTCTTCTCTCCCGGCGCCGCCCGTTGCGCTCGGTCGAGTTCTTCGGGCCGCTCGTCGAGGGATGCGCTGGACGCCGCGGACGCGGACCTGCTCGCTCGCGTCATCCCTCCGTCGAGGCAGGGACCGGACGTGCCGGGGGCGATCGAGCGCGACCGCGTCGTTCATGCCCCGTCGTACCGGATGTCTCCCGCGCCGGTCGGATCGTATCCCGGGACCGAGGCGACCTCGGTCCGGAAGCGTTCGCCCTGGGCCACCTCGCAGACCCGCACCACGCTACGGTCGCCCAGGTCCCGGGCGCGCACGAGGAGGCCGTACGCTTCCCGGGCCAGCGGCAGGAACCCCAGGCCGAGCTGGTGCGCCCACGCCCGGGAGGCGATTCCCAGGTCCGCGTCGTCCCGGGCGACGGCGCACACGACCTCGAGGTGCGACGCGAACGTCCTCGCCCGGGCATCCACCTCGGAGGGCGTGACTCCCTCGGCGAGGAGCGCCTCGTCGAGGTATCGGCGGACCCCGGCCGTCACGGGGCGTGAGGCAAGCCGCGCCTTCGCCAGGTCCTTCACCTTCGGAGCGCACCCCTTCGCCACGAGGCCGATCTCTCGCGTGACGAGGTGGATGCGTGCGATCCGGTCCGCTCCAGCGTGGGTCGGGAATCCCCCGGCGTGGCTCCCCGTCGCGAACACCGTTCCCGCCTCCAGCAGGCGGAACCCCGTGTCCTTGTCGGACTGCACGAGGCCGACGAAGGCACCCGCGTCCCGGAGGAGGCGAAGGAGGATCGAGACCACCTGATCGCCGTTGGCGGCGATGAGCGGCGGAGCGCCCCTGGAGCCGGCCGCCGACCGCGGTGCGTCGTCCGGCTCCGGCTCGAACGTCCGGACCACGGCCCCGGGTCGAGACCAGGTGAGGACCTCGCCCCGGTCGAAGCGCCACTCCGACCCCACGCGACGAGCCGGGAGGCCCCGCTTCAGGAGCCGGTACACGTGCTGGGGGTGTACCCGCAGCAGCTTCGCGACTTCCCCGGTCGTCAGCAGGGCCGGGGGGCTGGGCATGGAGCCTGGATGATCGCGGACCGGCGCGCGACGTCGATCCGTGGGAGCGCGGATGGCCATCGTCATTCATGATATCGTATTGCTACGATATCGTGCATCTGGTTGCTCATTACGAGGCCAGATGCTCCATCGCCACCCGGCGTCGTCCGGAGGAGGATCGAGATGACGCGTTTTCTCGCGGTGATGGGCCTCTGGGCGGCACTCGGGATGGCGAATCCGGTCCGCGCCTCCACGGGTGGCGGGGAGGACGCGCGCGCCGCCGCGCCCTCCGACCTCGGCATCCTCGACTTCTTCACGAATGGCTGGGCCGACGACTGGGTGCACCGCCACCGGGAGACGCGCGACCTGGCGCTCCTCAAGGTCACGACCAACTTCCTCGAGCGCGAGCTCCGGGTCGACTACGCCTACACGAGCCTCCTCGGCAACGCGAGGTACACGGGGTCGAACTTCCTGAACGCGCTCATGGCCTATGCCGTGAACCGGCGGCTCATGCTCGAGATCATTGCCAACTACCAGTGGAACGTCGCCGACGGGGTCGTGGCCACGAACGGCCTCGGAGGCGCGGCGCTGCTCCGGTTCCAGCTGATCGACACCGCCACGGCGTCCTACTCGACCCAGGTCCGGGTCTCCGCCCCGAACAGGGGCATCGGGCAGACCCAGACCACCTTCGGCTACTACCTGGCGGGCTGGCAGGACGTGCGGGCGTGGCTCCCGGCGCTCGGGCGCGTGGGGCTCTACTACTCCTTCGAGTACGACAACCTGCAGGGACCGGCGGCGGCGGGTGCCACCCGGAACTCGGTCTCCTACGACGTCTCGCTGGCCCGCACCTGGACCCAGGGAACCACGCCGGTCTTCGCCGACCTCACCACGTTCCTCGAGCTTTACGGCACGACCACGCTCGACGGAGACGCCGCCGGCAAGACCGTGCTCTCGCTCACGCCCGGAGTTCGCTTCTGGTTCGTTCCGAAGAACTCGCTCACCTTCGGCGTCGAGCTCCCCGTCAGCCCGTATCCGCCCTGGTCGGTCGTCGCGCGGGCGACCTACATCCTCAACTTCTAGGCGGAGGGACCTGCAGGATCGTGCCCGTCCCTGCGCGCATGCGAACCCTGGGTGAAGGCCGTTCCCCGGCCGGGGATCGCCGGCTCGAATCCGGCTTCCCGCTACCGGCTCCCGGCCAGGACGAGGGCCAGGATCACGAGCAGGACCATCCCGCCGCCCCAGACCGCGACGTGCGTCCAGAAGGAGTGGAGCCCGCGCCCGCAGCGGCCGCAGCGGCGCGACCAGTTGGCGTTCGGGTAGGCGCAATGGGAGCACTGCACGGTCCCCCTCTCGTAACACCATCCGTGCGAGTCACCCCTGGAAAAGACCGGCCCCAACGTTTACTTAGGTGAAGGTGCGTCGAGGGGAGCGGGGCTCCCACCTCGGAACGGGTCAACCCGGACGAGACCCACGCTCCGTCCGGGACGCCACGGCGAGGCGGCCCGCGCGAGCGGCCCGGGATAGCATCGGGCACCCCATGCGCGCGCTTCCTCCGCAGTCGACGATCGTCGGCCTCGCCTGCGCGGCCGTCGCCGCCGCAACCCCGTGGAACGGCGCCCGTGCCTGCACCGCCGTCGACTTCCGGGCCGCGGACGGCGCGGTGGTCGCCGGCCGCACCATGGAGTGGGCCTTCGAGATGGGCTGGACGCTCGCGAGCTTCCCGAAGGGGAGCCCGGTGACCCTGGCGGCGCCCCCGGGCCTGAAGCTCCCCGCCCACGCGACCACCACCCGGCACGCGGTGGTCGGGATCTGCCCGGCCAGCCCGCCGGGCTGCCCGCTCCTCGAGGGGCAGAACGCCGCCGGCCTCACCATGAGCGGGAACTTCCTGCCGGGGTTCACCGAATACCAGTCGGTCGGCCCGGGGGACACGCGCTACGTCTCGATCCTCTCCTTCGGCCTGTGGGCGCTCGGCGGCCACGCCTCGGTCGCGGAACTGCGGGCCGCCCTCCCGGGCATCCGGGTATGGAGCGACGCGTCCCTCGCTCCCGGGCAGGCCCCTCCCACGCTGCACTTCGTCTTCGTGGATCGCACCGGCGCCGGACTCGTCGTCGAGTACGTGAAGGGCGAGCTCCGCATGCACGACAACGCGGCTCACGTGCTCACGAACGCGCCCACCTACGACTGGCACCTCGTCAACCTGCGCAACTACCTCAACCTCACCCCGGTGGGCGTCCCCGGAGTGCGGATCGGGTCGGCCGACGTGACCGCGCTCGGACAGGGCGGCGGCATGCTCGGGGTACCCGGGGACTTCACGCCGCCCTCGCGCTTCGTCCGCACCGCCTTCCTGGTCCGTCACGTCACGCCGCCCGCCGACGCGGAGGGGGCGATCCAGGCCGTCGGCCACGTGCTCGACGACGTGGACATCCCGCGCGGCGTCGCGCAGGGCCGGGAGGGCGGCGGCCTCGTCGACGACTACACCCAGTTCGTCGTCATCAAGGACCTCTCCCGGAACCGGCTCCTCATCGCCGACCACGCCCACCGGCTGACCTTCCTGACGCTCGACCTCGACCGGATCTTCGCCCAGCCCACGCCGGCCTCGGTCCGCATCGCGGACCTTCCCTACCCGGCCGCCATCGACGGGACCCGCGCGCTGCTCCGCTAGGTCAGCGCCCCGGCGCCACCGAGAGCGCCGCGCCCAGGGCGCCGACGAGCTGCGGGTCGGGCAGCACGCGGACGGGCCGGCCCAGCGCCTCGCGGAGCGCCGCCACCATGGCGCCGTTCAGCGCCACCCCGCCGCTCATGCGGATCTCGTCCACCCCCGCCGCGCCGCGCGCCAGCGAGGCCACCCGCGAGGCCAGCGCCACGTGCAGGCCCTTCACGATGCCGTCGAGGGGCTCGTCGGCGGCGACGAGCGAGATCACCTCGCTCTCGGCGAAGACCGTGCAGGTGGAGGACACCGGCACCGCGCGCGGCGCCGCGGCGACCATCTCGGCGAGCCCCTCGAAGGGAACCCGGAGCCGCCCCAGCACCACCTCCAGGAAGCGCCCGGTGCCGGCCGCGCACTTGTCGTTCATGGCGAAGTCGACCACGTCGCCGGCGTCGCCGATGCGGATCACCTTGGTGTCCTGCCCGCCCATGTCCACGAGCACGCCGGCCCGGCCCGAGCGGGCGAAGGCTCCGCGGGCGTGGCAGGTGATCTCGGTGAGCGCACGGGCGCCGGGGACCCGCTTGCGGCCGTAGCCGGTCGCGCCGACCGGGAGCGGCTCCGCCCCGCGGACCTCCCCGAGCAGGCGCTCCACCTGCCGCTCGATGCGCGGGTCGGTGGGCTCCACGCGCCGGGCCACGATGGCGCCGGCCGCGTCCACCGCCACCACCTTGCAGCTGGTGGAGCCCACGTCGACGCCCACCGCCACGGCCGCGCTCACCCGAAGCTCTCCATGAAGGCGCCGAGCCGGTTCTGGGCCACCTCGCTCGCCCAGGCGCGGGGATCGCCGTGGTCGGCCTCGAGGAGCACCGCCTTCACGCCCACCTCGGCGGAGAGCCGGTCCTTCAGGTCCACCTGCCCGATCGAGTAGGGCTTGCACGATCGGTCGCTGTGCAGCACGGCGCCGTCGGCCTCGAACTCGCGCGCCATCCGGCCGAGCAGCCGCAGCTTGTTGGGCAGGTCGCGGTTGAGCAGGATCTGCGCGTAGGTGGTGGCCGCCGAGCCGAGCGGGTCGGACGGGTCGATGCCGCTCGAGGCCTCGGCCCAGGCGTTCGTGTAGGTGGTGCAGACGAAGTTGAAGCCGTGGGCGCCGAGCAGCGTCGTGATCTCGCGGGTGGCGAACCAGACCGGCAGGTTGTCCCAGACCAGCCGGTGGCGCTCCTCCCCGCGCAGGCCCCCGATCCCCTTCCGCACCCGGTCGCGCAGCTCGTCGAGGAGGGTCCGGTAGTAGGCGTTGCAGGCCTCGGTGCCGCGCAGCGCGACCACCGCGCCCAGGTGGAAGAATCCGTCCACGCCGGTCCAGGGCGCCGGCCGGTTCCGGGCGGTGGCGAGGCACTCCCCCCAGAGCTGGCTTCCCTCGCGCGAGAGGCGGGCGGTCTCGGAGAGGGCCTCCCGGTCGAGCGGGCGCCGCGCCACCCGCTCGGCGACGGCGATCCCCTCCTCGAGCTGGTCCACCACGTAGCGGGTGGCGTGCGCGGTGGGCTCGCCGTAGACGAACGGCGTGTCCACGAGCACGAGCGGCACGCCGAAGCGGCGCGCCAGGTCCCGGTACCAGTACAGGACGGTCTGGCAGATGTTCGTGCAGCAGGCGAGCAGGTCCGGGCGCGGGAGCCGGCCCACCGGCGACCGGCCGGTCTCGATCGAGCCCAGGTCGGCGCGCACGTAGCTGCACAGGTCGCGGGAGTAGCCCCGGGCCTCCACGGCGTCGGAGAGCCCGGGGACGATCCGCTGCACGCTGCACATGGCGGCGTGGTTCTCCGGGTACACGGTGTGGAAGCCGAGCGTGCGCAGGAACTCCACCGGAAAGCCGCTCGTGACCCAGGCCACCGGGACCGCGCCGTCGGCGTAGCGCCCCTGCAGGTAGTGCGAGGTCATGAGCGCCTTCAGGTCCTGCAGCGACTCGAGCGGGGGCGCGAAGGGGCTCTCGCGGGCGGAGCGCTTCCGGTGCCGGCGCTGCCAGTCCTCGATGGCGGCCAGAACCGGCGCCACGGCCCGGCCGGCCAGCTCGTACTGCACGCGTCGCAGGATCACGCCGCACCCCCGGATCCGGCCAGCATCTCGGCGAAGGCCTCGATGCGGGTCTCGGCCTGGCCGGAGAGCTGCCGCTCCAGCTCCGACTCGAGGTACAGGAGCGGCACCTCCCGGGCCTCGAAGGTGCGCCGGATGGCCGGGACGTCGAAGAGCTCCGGCTCGCAGAACTTCACCACGTGGACGATGACGCCCCGTGAACCGCTGCGCTCGAGCAGCGACGCGAGGTGTCGCATGCGGGCGTCCTGGTCCACCGACCGGGTCGGGCAGGGAGGCGAGGCGAGCTGGCGCTCGAGGACCGCCTCCCAGGGATCGGAGGCCGGGGGGCCGGTCGGGCGCGCCACGCGCCGCCCGACCGCCGCGTAATCGTCGGCGGCCACCCAGGCCCCGGCGCCGTTCAGGACGGCGAGCATGCCGGCCGGCTCGGGGACGTAGCCGGTGACGAGGACCGGGACCCGCGCGGGCGGCTTCCCGGTGCCGAGCCGCGCCGCGGCGAGCCGAAGCTCGGCGAGGTGGTCTTCCGGCCAGAGCCACTCGCCCCGGCGCAGGAGCGCGTACAGCTCGACGTCGGCCAGGGGAAGCGTCGCGCGTCCGTCGAGGAGCGCCGCGCGGGCTGCGTCCACCTCCCGGTGGAGGGCCACGGCGGAGGCGAGCCGGTCCTCGTCGAGGCTCCGGCCCGCGATCGCCTCCAGCCTGGACGCCACGGCGCGCAGCTCGGCCCGGGCGAAGCGGCGGGCGCTGGCGCGGCCGGGGTCCCTGGGGTGCAGGTACGGGATGGCGGGCTTCGACCACCCCCCGAAGTCGGCCACCAGGGTGGCGAGCTGCTGGATCGAGTCGCAGGTGTGGGGGAAGAGCGCGGCGTCCACCGCGTCGGCGCCCCCGGTGGCGAGGAAGCCGAGCGCGTTCCGGACCACCGAGCAGACGTAGGGCTGGATGCGCCCCGCCGCGTCGCCCCGCGGCGACCCCGGCGGTCCCCAGAGCTCGACCGCGAGCAGGTCGAGCGCGGTGAGGAGCTCCTTCGGGTAGTGGATGGGGAGCACCGCCACGGCCTTCCGGCCGTGCTCCTCGCGCTGCCGGCGGATGTAGGGCTCGCGGGTCACGTCCCGTCGTCGTACACCAACCGGCTCCCCGCGGACAGGGCGGCCCCGGCGGCGGCTAGCCCGCGACCCCCTGCACCATCTCCTCGCCCGAGATGCGACGCCAGCCGCCGTCCGGCACCGGGCAGTAGATCCCGTGGACCTTGAGCGGGATGCGCGAGGAGCGGGGATCGACCTCGTGGTGCAAGGGCAGGTTGAAGTAGAAGAGGCGCGTCGCGGTCCCGAAGCGCAGGCGCGAGAGCGGCGCGCCCCCGAAGTCGTCGATGGAGAACTCGGGGAGCGACACGTTCGCGAGCTTGTGCCGGCGGCCGATCACCGCCGAGGAGACGCCGTACGCCCCCTGCCCGTGGCCGGCCTCGACGACGCTCGCGTCCGAGCAGTTGCCGAAGACGGTCACGGTCTCCCGCACGCCGGGCGTGTCCTCCAGGTACTCGCCGTAGAACCCGCTCAGCACGTCGCGGTAGGCGGGATGCTCCGGCTTGGGGTTGGCCTGGATGACGAAGAGCGCGTCGAGCCCTTGGCGCGTGCGGAAGAAGAGCTGGTTGGCGTGATCGACCACGCGACGGATGTTGGAGGAGAAGAGGTCCCGGTACAGGTAGTCGAGGCAGATGAGGACCATGAAGTTGAACGAGGGGTTCCCGCGGAAGTGGTGGACGATCCTCCCGCGGTAGAGGTCGTGGCTCTTGTCGAGGTACTCCTCGCCGTGGAACGGGTGCCCCTTCGCCTGCAGGAAGACCCGGGTCCGGCCGTCGTCCTCCCGGACCACCACGCAGGAGAGGTTCACCGGCATGTCGGGGTCGCTGCCGCTCGCCACGTCCTCCCGCAGCAGCGCGAGCGCCCGCGCGTTGTCCTCCGGCCAGCGCGAGAGCAGGGCGCGGAAGGTGGAGAGCGGCGCGTGCTCCATGCCGAACATGCACACCGACCCCGGGTGAAGCGTGCGCCCCAGGTCCCGGAGCATGTCGTCGAGGTGGAGTACGGGCAGGCAGCCCTCCGGGAAGACGAGGAAGGTGAGCTTCCGGAAGTTCCCGTTCCCCTCCCGGACGAGGTCGAGCACCGAGCGCACCCACCGCCACTGATCGGCCGGGGCGGGTGCCACGTACCCCCGCTCGCCCCGCACGAGGTGGTCGGGGATCTGCGCGAGCAGGCAGTGGGCGTGCTGCCCGATGGGGAGGCTCAGGCGGAGCGGCGTCTCGACGATCTCCAGCATGCAGGCCGAGACTACCCCGGATCGCCCCCGGGGTGACGCGTCGCGTCAGGCCTCTTCTCGGGCCTCTGCCCGTACGGGTCCGCCGGGTCCCGGCCGGAGAGCGCCGCCTCCATCCGTGCCCGCACGGAAGGGAGGATCTGCGGGTGCGTGAAGACGTAGAAGCGGTCCTCCCGGACCGCGTCGAGGGTGAGGCGCGCCACCTCGGCGGCGGTGATCCGGCCTCCCGCCACGGCGCGCTCCACCGTCTCCCGGGCCAGCGCCTGGGACGCCGTCCGCGGCGCGTGGTCCGCGAGGTCGGGCGGTCGGTTCCGCTCCGCGCGCGCGATCCCGGTGGGCACGAAGGCCGGGCAGAGGAGCGACACCCCGATGCGGCTGCCCGCCATGCGCAGGTCGTGGAAGAGGGTCTCGGTGAGCGCCACCACGGCGTGCTTGGACACGCTGTAGGCCCCGAGGGTGGGCGGCGAGAGCCACCCGGCGACGGAGGCCGTGTTCACCACGTGCGAGGGCCGCCCGCGTCGCTCGGCCTCGAGCATGGGCGGGACGAAGTGGCGCAGGCCGTGTACCACGCCGAGCAGGTTCACCCCCAGCACCCAGCGCCATTCCCGCTCGCTCGTCTCCCAGACGTAGCCGCCGCCGCCCACGCCGGCGTTGTTCACCAGGAGTCCCACATCCCCGGTGAGCGCGAGGGCGCGTGCGGCGAGGGCCTCCACCTGCGCGTCGTCGGCGACGTCGACGCGCTCGCCCCAGGCCTCGGCGCCGGCGTCCCGCAACCCGGCGACGGCCCGGGCGAGCGGCTCCTCCTCCACGTCGGCGAGCACGATCCGCATGCCGAGCTCGTGCGCGCGCCGGGCCATCTCCAGGCCGAGGCCGCTCGCGCCCCCGGTGATCACGGCGGTCCTGCCGGCGAGCTCTCTCATGGGCGGGGAGGATAGCGCGGCCTCGAGGACCGCTCGAGTCCACGACGGGCGCCGGGGCCGCCGCGTACCGTGGGCGGAGGACGCCCCGTCGGCGCTTCCCCAACCGGGGCGAGACAGGGGCTGGACGGCGGCGGCGCGAGCGCTACCATCGGATCCCGTCCTTCACCGGGAGATCCATGAGGCGCCTTCCACTTCCCGCCTGCCTCGCCGCGACGCTGCTGCTCGCCGGGTGCCAGCGCGAGCCCATCCCGGTGGGGGGCCTCTTCGGCCTGTCGGGGCGCCACTACGACCTCGGGGTCTCGGGCCGGAATGGCGCCATCCTCGCGGTGGAGGAGCTGAACGCGGCGGGAGGGATCGGTGGCCGTCGGGTCGAGCTCCTGGTCCGGGACGACGCCCAGGATCCCGAGACCACGCGACGCGCCGTGCGGGAGCTCTCCGACCGGGGCGTGGTGGCCATCGTGGGCCCCATGACGAGCGCCATGGCCGAGGCCGTCGTGCCGCTCGCGAACGAGCTCCGCGTCCTGCTGGTGAGCCCCACCGTCTCGGCGGCCCGGTTTCGCGGGATCGACGACTGGTTGGTGATGCTCTTCCCGTCCACCTCGCAGAGCGCGGCCGTGCTGGCCCGGCGGATCCAGGGCCCGGACGGCTTCCGTCGCCTGGTGGTGATCCACGACCTCTCCAACCGGGCCTTCTCGGAGTCCTGGCTGGAGGCGATGCGCTCGCTCCTCGCTCCCGGGGGCGCCACGGTCGAGGACGTCCCGTTCACGTCCGGGCAGGGGCCCGCGCACGGCGCGGTGGCCGAGCAGGCGCTCGCGCACGGGCCGGACGGCGTGCTGGTCGTGGCGAACGCGCTCGACGCGGCCTCGATCTGCCAGCAGCTCCGCAAGCGCAGCGCGACCGTGCGGCTCTACGGGACCGACTGGGGCTTCACGCAGGACGTCGTGACCCAGGGCGGCCAGCCGGTGGAGGGCGCGGTCTTCACGAGCAAGATCGACGTGGAGGGCGGCGCCCCCGGCGTGGTGCGCTTCCGCGACGCGTACCGGTCGCGCTTCTCCCGACCGCCGGACTTCGCCGCCGCGTTCCCCTACGAGGCGGTCCAGCTCCTCGCCGACGGGCTCCGACGCGACGCCACGCGCGAGGGCCTCCGGCAGGCCGTCCTCCGGGTGGGCGAGTTCCCCGGCCTCCAGGGTGCGGTCCGCGTCGACGCCCGGGGCGACGTCGACCGCACGCAGCACCTCATGACCGTCCGCGACCGGCGGATCGTGCCGGCCCGATGAGCACCCCGCGCCGAGCCCCCCTCGCCGCCTGGCTGGCCGCCTCGGCGCTCCTCGTGTCGGTCGTCCCGGCCGTGCTCCTCGCCGGGGTGGCGATGCGCCAGATCAGCGCGCGGGAGGCGACGCGGGACGCCGAGCTCCGCTTCCGCCTCGCGCAGGCGGTGGCGGGGGAGATCTCGCGCTACCTCGACGCCCAGGTGATCCACCTCACCGAGGTCCGCGTCGCCGCCGAGGGACGCCTGGGCCTCGACCCCGAGGGTCTCCAGGCGGAGCTCGCCCTCCACGTCGCGTCCAACCCGGCGGTCCAGTCCATCGTGGTCGTGGAACCGGACGGCCGGGTCGCCTGGACGAGCCCGGACGATCCCGAGCTGCGCGGCACGGACCTCTCGGGCCAGGCCTGGCTCTCCGAGGCACGGCTCCGCGGCACGCCCACCTGGTCGGTCGCGACCATCTCGCCCCGCACCGGGCGGCCGTCGGTGACGCTGGTGGTCCCCGGCCGCAAGCGGTCGTACGTCGCCTTCCTCGATCTCGCCGACCTGGGGGAGATCACCTCGTCGGCCGGGAAGGCCTGGAACGGGACGCTGACGGTCCTGGACGGATACGGGAACGTCATCGCCGGAGGAGGCCCGCGCAGCGTGGACGAGCACGTCAACCTGCGCGGGCTGCCGGTGGTCTCGCGCGGCCTCGAGGGCACGGACGCGGAGGGCGTCGTGGACCTCGACGGGGAGCGGCAGCTCGCCAGCGTGGTCGCGGTGCGGCACACCGGCTGGCTCGTCATGGTGGCGGAGCCGGAGGAGGAGGCGCTCGTCAAGCTGGGCCGCTCGCGGCTCCTGCTGCTGCTGGTGCTCGCCGGCGGGGTCGGCCTGGCGCTCCTCTCCGCCGCGTTCCTCACCCGCCGGATCGTGCAGCCGGTCCGGGCGCTCGCCGCTCGCTCCAGCGCGCTCGCGACCGGCGAGCCCCCCCCGCCCACATCCCCGGGAACCTTCTTCCGCTTCCAGGAGCTCGACGAGCTGACCCGCAGCTTCGACCGCATGGCCGGGGCCGTCCGGTCCCGCGAGCAGGACCTGCGGCTCGTCCTCGACACGGCGCTCGACGGCTACTTCGTGCTCGACGCCACGGGCGCGCTCGTCGACGTGAACCCGGCCACCTGCGACATCGTCGGCTACTCCCGGGACGAGCTCGTGGGCCGGCCCGTGACGCTCCTCGCCGCCGACGGGGCGGCGGCCGAGATGGAGGAGCGGTTCCGGAGCCTCCGCGAGCAGGGCTCCGCGCGGTTCGACACGAGCCTCCGCCGGAAGGACGGCGGCCTGGTCCGCGTCTCCTTCAGCCTGCGCGTGAACCCGGACGCACGCCGGCTCACGGTCTGCTTCCTCCGCGACGTGACCGAGCGGAGGCGGGTCCAGGACGCGCTGCGCGCCAGCGAGGCGCAGTACCGCAGCCTCATCGACAACCTCCGCGCCGGCGTCGTGGTCCGGGAGCCGGGCGGCCGGCTCGTGCTCGCGAACCGCACTGCGGGGGAGATCGTGGGACTCTCGCCGGGGGAGCTGGACGGCAGCGTCGCGCGGGACCCGGCCTGGCGGCCGGTCCGGGAGGACGGATCACCCCTGCCGCCGGAGGAGCTCCCCTGGTCCCGCGTCGTCGCCTCCTCCGCCCCGGTGGTGAACCAGCTCGTGGGGATCGACCGACCGGCGGCGCGGGACCGGACCTGGGTCCTCGTGAACGCCTACCCGGTCTTCCGCGCGCCCGGCGAGCTGCTCCACGTCGTCGAGACCTTCATCGACGTGACCGCCGACCGGAAGGCCGAGTCCGACCGCAAGACGGTCCAGTCGCAGATCGCGCTCGCCTCCCGGCTCGCGGCCATGGGCACGCTGGTCGCCGGCGCGGCCCACGAGATCAACAACCCGCTCGCCGCCAGCCTCTCCGGGATGAGCCACGCGATCGAGCGGTCCCGGGAGCTGCAGCGGGCGCTCGACGGGGACGCCGCCCTCGACCGCGAGGCGGAGCGGCGGCGGATCGCCGAGGTGGTGGAGGCGCTCGTCGACGCCGAGGCCGGGGGCCGCCGGGTGGCCCAGATCGTCCGGGACCTGACGGCATTCGGCAGGCCCGACGCGGCGCGCACGCGGATCCGGCTCTCCGACGTCGTGAACGACGCCATGCGGTGGCTCCCCGCCTCGCTCGCCGGCACCGCCACCGTCCGCGTGGAGGATCGGGGCGCACCCGACGTCTCGGCCTCGGCCGGGCAACTCGGGCAGGTGGTGGTGAACCTGGTGAACAACGCCGCCAAGGCCTACCCCGAGGGGAAGCGCGGGCTCGTCGTCGTCCGGATCGGCCCCGGGGAGCCGGGCTGGGCCCGGCTCGAGGTCGTGGATCAGGGGGTGGGGATCGATCCCGCCATCCAGGAGCGCATCTTCGAGCCCTTCTTCACGACCCGCCCGGTCGGCGCGGGACGCGGGACCGGGCTCGGGCTCGCCATCTGCCACACCATCGTCACCGGCCACGGCGGGACCATCACGGTCTCGAGCACGCCAGGGCAGGGGTCGACCTTCCGCGTGGACCTGCCGGCGCTCGCCGCCGGGGCCTCGCCGGAGAGCCGGCGCGTCGAGGCCTGCGCGTAGCGCCGAGGCCGCGGCGGTCAGCCGGCGCGGAGGAGCGGCTCCACCCCCTCGAGACCCGCGGCTCCCCCGGACAGGAAGGCGACGGCGAGCGACCCGACCCCCGGGTCCCGGAGGATGCGCCGGTGCCCGAGCCCCTCGGTGACGTGCAGGCGTCCGTCCCGGGCCTCGGCGGCCACCCGGGCGCCATCGGCGACCGGCACCTCCCGGTCGTGGCGGTCGTGGACCACGAGCAGCGGCGAGCGCAGGGAAGGCCCGAGCACGCCGCTGTTGAGGCGCGCGAGCGGCTCCCCGGCGACCGCCTCGATGGCGCGGCGCAGGGCGGGCTCGGCCCGGGCCGGGTAGCGCAGGTGGCGCGCGAAGCCCCGGACCCAGGTGGCGGCGTCGGCCGGCGGGGCGACGAGGACCGCCCGGCGCGCCTCGAGCCCCCGCGCCGCGGCGAGCGAGAAGGCCGCGCCGCCCATCGAGTGGGTGATCGCCCCGTCCACCGGCCCGAAGAAGCTCGCCACCCGCGCGAGCGCGTCCGCGAAGGACGGGATCGACGCGCGGGCTCCGGCCGACGCCCCGTGGCCGGGGGCGTCGAAGGCGACCACCGAGAAGCCGGCCGCGACGAGCGGGGCGACGAGCGGCGTCATCTGGGCGGCGCTGCCTCCCCACCCGTGGACCAGCAGCACGAGCGGACCCCCGTCGCCCCACCTCCAGGTGGCGAGCCGGTCCGGGCCCCGTCCCAGGTCGTCGCGGACGGCCCGGTCGAGCACCTCGCGCTCGGCGTCGGAGACGGGACGGCGGGGCGGGCTGCGGAAGAAGAGGCGGGCCAGGGCCGCGCCCGCGAGGCGCGGGGCGACGGCCGCCAGGGCACGGACCGCGCCGCGGAGGAACGGCGACGCCTCCCGATCCGTCCGAACGTTCGTGCGATTACTCGACATGACGACTCCTGCCTTCCTTCCCTCTTCGGGGGAACGGTTCAGCCGCGCAGCCGGCCGACGAGGGCCTCGAACGCGACCCGGGCGCGGGCCTCGGCCCGGGCGTCACGCAGCAGGCGCGTGGCGTGGTGCCAGGCCAGCATGATGCCGTAGAGCTCCTGGGCGGCCTGCTCCGCGTCCGCGCCGCGCGCGAAGTGGCTCTCCTCGACCCCGGTCCGCACCACCGCGGCGATGAGCGAGAGCCACTCGCGCTGCTGGCGGACGAGCAGGTCCCGGACCGGGCCGGGGCGGTCGTCGAGCTCCACGGCGGCCTGGACGAAGAGGCACCCGCCGGGCATCCCGCTCTCCCGGGGCCAGCGGCGCCAGCGGTCGAAGAGGGCCCGGAGGCGCGGCTCGCCCCGGGCAGTGGCCAGCGTGGGGCGGATCACCACGTCGGTGAAGCGGACGGCGGCGTGCTCGAGCACCATGACCTGCAGCGCCTCCTTCGAGCGGAAGTGGGCGAAGAGGCCGCTCTTCGAGAGGTCGAGGTCGTCGGCCAGGCGGCCGATGGTGAGCCCGTCGAGCCCGACCTGGCTCGCCAGGCCGGCGGCGTGCTCCAGGATCCCGTCGCGGGTGGTCTCGCCCTTTCCCATGGTGCCGACACGAATAGCACGACCGTTCGTATCTGGCAAGCCCGTCCCGCATCCGCCGGACGGGCGGGGCGGCGGACCCGGCGCCTCAGCCCTCGGGGTGCCCGGGGTGGCGGACCATGCGATGCACGAGCGGCCGCGGGACGTCGGGCGCGCCCACGCGGATGATGATCTTGCCCACGGCGTGCCCCTGCTCCTGGACCGCGAAGGCCTCGTGGGCCCGCTCGAGCGGGAAGACGTCGGCCACCACCGGCTTCACCCGGCGCGCGGCCACGAGCCGCGCCAGGACGGCGTAGTCCTCGGCCCGGCCCCGCGGGACGGCCACGATCACCCGGGGACCTCCCAGGAGCCGCCGGAGGAGCGCCATCACCCCCACCGGCCGGACCGGCAGCGTGGTGACGAAGCGCCCCCCGCGCGTGATCACGCGGGACGCGGACTCGAAGTCGACCCCGCCCTGCGCGTCGAAGACAACGTCCCAGCGCTTCCGGCCCTGGGTGAAGTCCTCCCGGTCCTGATCGATGACGTCCGACGCCCCCAGGGCGAGCGCCCGCTCGGCGTGGGCCGCGCTGCAGGCGGCGGTCACCCGTGCGCCGCGCGCGCTCGCGATCTGCACCGCGAAGTGGCCCACCCCGCTGCAGGCCCCGTTCACGAGGAGGCGCTTCGCCCGGACCGATCCGCAGCGCCACAGCCCGTCGAGCACGGTGAGCGCGGCGGTGGGCAGGGCGGCGGCCTGCTCGAAGCTGAGGCCGGGGGGGATGCGGTGCGCACGGCTGGCGGCGATCACGATCCGCTCCGCGTGGGACCCCTGGTCGCCGGTGAGCGGGGATGTGTCGCCGTAAACGGCCATTCCGGGGGTGAGGCCGGTGACGCCCTCCCCCACCGCCCGGATCGTGCCCGCGAAGTCGGCGCCGAACACCCGGGGGAACTCCCGCCCGGAACGCGGGCGGAAATATCCGTTCCGCAGCATCCAGTCGAGCGGGTTCACGCTGGCGGCGTGAACGTCGACCACCACCTCTCCCGCGCCGGGCACGGGGTCCGGGAGCGCGGCGAGCCCCATCACCTCGGGCCCGCCGTAGCCCCGTGCCGCGAAAGCCAGCATGTCGAACACCTCCCCAGGTGCTTGCCCTATCGAGGGGTAACACCCGGCCCGGGCCCGGGGTGCCAGCTATTCGACGAGCCGGAGCTTCTCGGCCCGGGAGAGCCGCCGGATGGCCGCCTCGCGGCGGAGCGCGGCGCCGCGGTCGCGGGCCCGGGCGGACCAGGCGAGCTCCACCGGCAGGCGGGAGCGGGTGTAGCGCGCCCCCTTGCCGGCCGCGTGACGCGCGAGCCGCGCGGCGAGATCTTTCGTGACGCCGGCGTAGAGCGAGCCGTCGCGGCAGCGCAGGAGGTACACGTGCCAGCCGCGGCGGCGGGCCGCCACGCCGCTAGCGCCCGCGCTGCGCGGCGCGACGGGTCTGGCGCGCCACGAAGGGATTCGAGGGCTTCCCGAAGCGCTTCGGGGCCTCGGGTCCGGCCGGCAGGGCCGCCGGGTCGGCGCCCGCCGCGGGCTGCTGCGCCGGCGCGCTGCGGTGGACCGGCTTGCCATCCTTCTTCCGCTTCTTGCTGACGGGCATCGTCGCCTCCCGAGCGCTCACCGGCGCCGCCCCGCGACTCTATCAGGGCGCGAGGGACGGCGCCTCGGGCGATCCCGCCAGGGCCCGGGCCACGCGAACCTCCTCCGTCCGGCGCTCCATCACCGCCGCCGGGGCGGCGATCCCGAGGACGAAGAAGGCGAGCGCGGCCATCCAGACCAGCGCGACGAGGGAGATGCCCGCGCCGCCCGACGGGCCGCGGGACCCGGCGAGCGCCGGGAACGCCCGGGGCGTGGCGTTGCGGGACCGGAAGGGGGAGGATAGGGAGACGAGGTCGTCGGTTCGAACGGTCATGGACGGCTCCTTTCACTCCGAGAGATAGGCTTGACCGGTCCTCCCCGGAAGGCGCAGGTCGTCGACCCCCCCGCGCAGGAACGCACGGGGTCCCTCGACTGGGGTCACCTGCGCTTCTTCCTCGAGACGGCCCGCTGCGGAAGCGTCTCGGCCGCGGCGCGGCGGCTGGGGGTCGATCGCAACACGGTGGCCCGGCGCATCGCCGCCCTGGAGTCGGAGCTCGGGCTGCAGCTCTTCGAGCGCGGGCCCCAGGGCTGGGAGCGCACCCCCGCCGGGGACGAGCTGGCCGGGCTCGCCTCGCACGTCGAGGTGGACGTGCTGGCGCTCGCGCGCCACGCCGACGCGCGCGACCCGTCGATCGAGGGCGGCGTCCGGCTCACCACCGCGTCGCACATCGCCGCCCACCTGGTCGTGCCCGCCCTGCCCCGCCTGCGGGACCGCCACCCGGGTCTCGTGCTGGAGGTCTCGGCGGATCAGCGCACCTTCGACCTGTCCCGGCGCGAGGCCGACCTGGCCCTGCGCATGGGCCGGCCGCGCGACGCCGGCCTGGTCACGCGCAAGCTCTCCGACGTCGCCTACCGGCTCTACGCGTCCCGGGCCTACCTGGGAGGCCGCCGGGCCGCCCTGGACCTCGAGCGGGACCCGTTCGTCGGCTTCGACGAGAGCCTGGCCTCGGTCCCCCAGGAACGCTGGCTCACCCGCGTGGCGCCCGGTCGCCGGGTGGTGTTCCGCTGCAACAACACCGCCTCCCTGGTCGCCGCGGCCCGGATCGGGCTCGGCGTGGCGGTCCTGCCCCGCTTCGTCGCCGACCGTGACCCCGACCTCGTGGCGCTCGACGGCCCGGAGCCGGTCCCGCACGAGCTGTGGCTGCTCGTGCACGGCGACCTGCGACGCACCCCGCGGGTGCGCGCGGTCATCGAGTGGGTGGACGACCTGGTGGCCCGGGCCCAGACCCTGCTCGCGCCGTAGGCGCGGCGCCGCCCCCCCGGGGACCGCGCGCCTCAGGCGTGCCGGCGGACCAGCGCCTCCAGGTAGCGCGAGCGGACCTGGTCCGTGGCCGCGAGCCGCTTCACGGGCGGCAACCGCAGCACCGCCCCCAGGAAGGCGGCGAGCGCCCGGTGGCTGAAGAGCAACCGGTTGTCGAGGACCAGCTCGTGGAGCTTGCCGCGCTCGAGCGCCATGAGGACCGCCCGGTGCGCGCCGTTCAGCGGGGTGAGGGCGCGGGTCCCGCGCTCCTCGAGGCGCAGCGCCCCCTCCCGGCAGGCACGGACGCAGACGCCGCAGCCCAGGCACCGGTCGGCGTCCAGCCGGGCCACGGTGCGCCCCGGCTGCCGCGGGTCGTTGGCCGAGACGGCGGCGAGCGCCTCCACCGGGCACCTGCGGACGCAGCGCTCGCACCCGCTGCAGGCGGAGGCGTCCACCGCGGGCAGGAAGGGGGTGGTGTGGATGGGGTGGGCGGCGGCGAAGCGGCGCGCCGCGATCATGGCCTCGCAGCAGCACCCGCAGCAGTTGCAGACGAAGTTCACCCCCTCGCGCACGTTCTCGCCGAACTGGACGAGGTCGAGCTCGCGGACGCGGTGCAGGATCTCGAGCCCCTCGACCACGTCCACCGCGCGCGCGTGGCCGTGCCGGACGAGCGACGACGCCGAGGTGTTGAAGGTCATGCAGACGTCCTGCGGCGCGTCGCAGGCCTTCCCCACGTGCTCCATCTTGTGCCGGCAGTAGCAGAGGGAGACGGCGCGGTGGCTGGCGGTGCGCACCACCTCGCTGGCCCGCTCGAAGTCGAGCACGTGCAGGGCCGGGTCGGGCGGGAGCGCCTCCTCGTTCACGAAGGTCCGCCCGAGCTGGGTCGTGCCGCCCGCGAAGAGCGCGCGGACGAAGTCCTCCTCGACGTTCAGGTACTGGTGGAAGAGCTCGGCGAGCGCCCTCTGGTCCACGTCGGTGCGGACCCGCATCATCGAGAACTCGAAGAAGCCGGCCATGGGCGGCGGCAGGACGTACACCGTGCCCTCCGGCCCCTCCCAGTCCACGAGGAGCGCCCGGGAGGCCAGCTCCTCGAGGGTTCCGCGCGCCTCGGCCTCGGGGACCTTCCAGATGGCCGCGGCCCGCCGGGCCGTGAACGGGCGGATGGGGAGCGCGGCGACGAGCCCGGCCTCCCGCTCGCTGAAGAGCAGGGAGAGGATCCGGAACAGGCTCTCGGACGGGGGCGCGCCCTGGGGGAAGCGGTTCAGCCGCTCGGTGAGCCGGTCGTAGACGGAACGGGAGGCGTGATGGCCCATGGCGTCGGGGGTGGATGATACCGCCCCGGGGAGATTGGGTTACATTTCTCCCGGGTTTCGAAGCAGGCCCGGGTCCGGGCCGTCGTCCCTGGAGGCTGGATGCACGCGTTCCCCACGTCCCGCGCGGCCGGAATGGCCGCGGCCCTGGTGCTGTCGCTCGGCGCGGCCGGCTGCTCGGAGACCGCCCCGCACGAGACCACGCCGACGCGGCCGGTGATCCGCTCCTTCACCGCGGCGCCCGGCACGATCAACGCGGGCGCGGCGGCGGTGCTCTCCTGGAACGTCACCGGCGCCACGAGCTACGCCGTCGCTCCCGGCGTGGGCGCGGTGGTGGGGACCAGCGTGGCCGTCTCGCCCACGGTCACGACCACCTACACGCTGTCGGCCACCAACGCGGGCGGGACCTCGACGTCCACCGTGACCGTGAACGTGAACGGGGGCGTCGCCCCTCCCGCCGGCCTCTCCTACGCCCAGCCCTCCGCGACCTACACGGTGGGCGTGGCCATCACCCCCAACTCCCCGACCAGCACCGGGGGAGCCATCGCGTCCTACGCGGTGAGCCCGGCGCTCCCGGGCGGCCTCGCCCTGAACTCGACCACGGGCGTCATCAGCGGCACGCCGACCGCCGCCGCGGCGACCGCGAGCTACGTCGTCACCGGGACCAACTCCGCCGGGAGCACGACCGCCTCGGTCTCCATCACGGTGAACGCCCCCGGCCTGCCCACCATCGTCTCCTTCGGCGCCACCCCCGCCACCATCGCGGCCGGGGAGTCGAGCGTGCTCGCCTGGGACGTGCTGGGTGCGACGCAGCTCTCGATCGACCAGGGCATCGGGACCGTGACCGGCACGAGCCGTTCGGTCACCCCGGCCACCACCACGGTCTACACGCTCTCCGCCACCAACGCGGCCGGCACGGTGACCGCCACCGCGACGGTGACCGTCGGCGCCGGCGCCCCCACCAACCTCGCGTACACGTCGGCCACCTACGCGGTGGGCGTCGCCATCCCCCCGAACGCGCCCACGAGCCAGGGCGGGGCCATCCTCTCCTACACGGTGTCGCCGGCCCTCCCCGCCGGCCTCGCGATCGACGCCACCACCGGGGTCATCTCCGGCACGCCCACCACGCCCACCGCGCAGGCCACCTACGTGGTCACCGGCACGAACCTCTCGGGAAGCGCCACGGCAAACGTCGCGATCACGGTGGTGGCGGCACCGGCACCGGGATTCCCGGTGATCCGGCGCTTCTCCGCCTCACCGGGCACCATCCTCGACGGCAGCGCCACCACGCTCTCCTGGGACGTGGCGGACGCAACCACGCTGAGCATCGACCCCTCCATCGGCACCGTGACCGGGACCGAGATCCAGTTCTCGCCCACCACCACCACCACCTTCACGCTCACCGCGACCAACGCCACCGGCAGCACCACGGCCACCGCCACCGTGACCGTGAACTACCTGCCTCCCACGAACCTGACCTACTCGACCAACCCGGCGAGCTACGTGGTGGGGACGGCCATCGCACCCAACAACCCCACCACCGGCGGCGGGGTGGTCTTCTCCTACGCGGTCACGCCGGCGCTCCCGCCCGGCCTCGCGCTCGACACCTCCAACGGCGTCATCACCGGCACGCCCACGGCCGTGGCGGCCCAGGCCACCTACCGGGTGCGGGCCACGAACCCGGGCGGGTTCACGGAGGTCGGCCTGGTGATCACGGTCGCCCTGCCGCCCATCGGCATCACCACGCAGCCGGCGGACGTGAGCGTCGTCCCGCCCTCGACGGCCTCCTTCACCGTGGTGGCCACCGGGTTGCCGCCGCTCACCTACCAGTGGACCCGGGTCGGCACCGGCCCCATCGCGGGAGCCACGGCGGCGACCTACACCACGCCGGCGACGTCCGCACCCGCCGACGAGGGAGCCACCTTCCGCGTGGTGGTGACCGACGCCGCCGCGCGGACGGTGACCAGCGCCGACGCCGTGGTCTCGCTGCGCGGGTTCTTCGCGACCGGCCCGATGGCGCAGGCCCGGACCGGACACACCGCCACCCTGCTCGCGGACGGGAAGGTGCTCGTGGTGGGCGGCAACTCCGGGACGGCGTCGCTCGCCAGCGCGGAGCTGTACGACCCGGCCACGGGGACCTTCTCGGCGACCACCGGGGCCATGGCGACCGCTCGCCAGGGACACTCCGCCGTGCTCCTGCCGGACGGCAACGTGCTCGTGGCCGGCGGCTGCACCGCCGGCGCCTCCGGGTGCACCACCTACCTCGACACCGCCGAGATCTACGACGCGGTGGCGGGGACCTTCCGGACGCTCGCCAGCCGGATGTCCGAGCCCCGCACCGACTTCGCCGCCGTCCGGACGGGGACGACGGTGCTCCTGGCGGGCGGCTTCTGGCTGCAGACCACGCCGGTGAACATCGAGCACTTCCTGGCCAGCACCGACCGCTTCGACCCGGCCACGGAGCTCTTCACCGCCGGCGTCCCCATGGGGTCGGCGCGCCGCTACCCCATGTCCGCGTCGCTGCAGAACGGGACGGTGCTCCTCGCCGGGGGCTCCGGGGGCGGCGGATCCCTCGACACGGCGGAGGCCTACGACCCGAACACGCCGGCCTTCGTGCGGGTGGGCTCCATGTCCACCCGGAGGCAGCTGGGCACGGCGACCGTGCTCTCGAGCGGCAAGGTCCTCGTCGCCGGCGGCGTGAACCTGGGCGCGCTGGCGAGCGCCGAGCTGTACGACCCGGCCACCTCGTCGTTCACGTCCACCGGGTCGATGAGCATCGCCACTTACTTGCAGACGGCGACGCTGCTCGCGTCGGGCGGGAAGGTGCTCGTGGCGGGCGGGACGGGTGGCTCGGCCGGCCAGGCCGACCTCTTCGACCCGGTGACCGGCGTCTTCACGCCGGCCCCTCCCATGTCCGGACCGCGCTCCGGCGCCACGGCCACCCCGGTCACGTTGACGGGCGGCGTCCCGGCCATCCTGGTGGCCGGGGGAACCGGCGCGAGCGCGCCCGTGGCCACCGCCGAGCTC
Organism: Anaeromyxobacteraceae bacterium; assembly: GCA_037443385.1. Taxonomy (GTDB): domain Bacteria; phylum Myxococcota; class Myxococcia; order Myxococcales; family Anaeromyxobacteraceae; genus CAIOAK01. The sequence goes on along the minus strand of JBBIOL010000024.1, from coordinate 6,313 downwards.
TGGCGGCCGGCGCCCTGACGCGATCCCCGCCCCTCAGCCCGCCTTCTCGGGCACGGCCGGGATCCCCACCACGGGCAGGAGGGCGTCGCCGGTGAAGACCGGGCGGCGCTTCTCCAGGAAGGCCTGCTTGCCCTCCACGTAGTCCGCGCTCTCGAACACGGCGCGGCGCAGGGCCTGGATCCGCTCGAAGGTGTCGGGGGAGACCGGGTGGCTGCGGGCCAGGATGCGCAGCTGCTCCTTGATGACCCCCACCGCCAGCGGCGAGTTCTCGGCGATGCGCCGGGCCATGCCGAAGGTGAACTCCTCCAGCTGCGCGGAGGGGACGAGGTGGTTCAGGATGCCCACCGCGAGCGCGCGCTCGGCCTTGACCGGCTCGGCGGTGAAGAACATCTCGCGGGCCAGGCGGGGCCCGACGAGGTTCAGGAAGTGGAGGATCCCGCTGCAGTTGTAGGGAACGCCCAGCTTGGCGGGCGTGATGGCGAAGGCGGCGGTCTCGCAGCCGATGGCGAGGTCGCACACGGTGGCGAGGTCGCAGGCGCCTCCCCAGACGCTCCCCTCCACCATGGCGATGACCGGCGCCGGGAAGTGCTCCACCTGCCGGATGACGTGCTCGAGCGGGTCGGCGTAGTCGAGCGGGTCCTTCCCGGGCTCGGGCAGGCCGCGGACGTCGAGCCCGGCCGACCAGACCCGGGCTCCCGGCCGGGCGCGCACGACGACGGCGCGCACCTCGGCCTCGGCGAACTCGACGAGGCCGGCGGTGATGTCCCGGAGCATCTCCGCGGAGAGGCAGTTGCGCCGCTCCGGGTCGTCGAGGACCAGGACGCCGATGCGGTCTCGGATCTCGGGGATGGCGAAGGGCATGGGCTTCCTCCGCCGACGATACTACCCGTCCGGCCCCGGACCGGCGTCAACCCGGCGGGGGCGCTCCCAGGCCGAGCCGGCGCAGGAGCGGCTCCACCGCGGGCTTCCGGCCCCGGAACTTCACGTAGAGTTCCATGGGGTCCGCCGAGCGCCCCTTCTCGAGGAGCTCCCGGAAGGCGCGGGCCGTGGCCGGGTCGAAGAGGCCCCGCTCCTGGAAGGCGGCGAAGGCGTCGGCGTCGAGCACCTCGGCCCACTTGTAGCTGTAGTAGCCGGCCGCGTAGCCCCCGCCCGGGCCGAAGACGTGCTGGAAGTAGGTGGTCCGGTAGCGCGGCAGGATCCAGGGCGGCATGCCCATGCGGTCGAGCGCCACCCGCTCGAGCGCCGCGGCGTCCGGCTCGGCCGGCGCCGAGAGGGTGTGCCACTCCAGGTCGAGCAGCGCCGCGGCCAGGTACTCGACGTTCTTGAAGCCCTGGTCGAACCGGGCGGCGCGCTGGATGCGCTCCACCAGCTCGGCGGGGATGGGCTCGCCGTTGCGCCAGTGCCGGGCGTAGCCGGAGAGGACCTCCGGCTCGAAGGCCCAGTTCTCCAGGATCTGGGAGGGCAGCTCGACGAAGTCGCGCGGCAGGGGGCCGTAGCCCTCGTAGCGCTTGCGCGAGAGCATCGACTGCAGCCCGTGGCCGAGCTCGTGGAAGAGGGTCTCCACCTCCTCCTGGGAGAGCAGGGCCGGCGCGTCGCCGGACGGGCGGGTGAAGTTGCAGGTGTTGGTGACGATGGGCCGGACGTCCAGGCCGTCCCTCACCCACTGGCCGCGCAGCCCCGACGACCAGGCACCCGAGCGCTTGCCGGGCCGCGGGTGATCGTCGGCCAGGAAGACCGCGAGGTGCGTGCCGTCCCGGTCCTTCACCTCCCAGGCGCGGACCTCCGGATCCCAGGCCGGGACGCCGCGGAGCTCGGTGAAGGTGATCCCGTAGAGCCGGCCGGCCACGTCGAAGGCGCCCTGGCGGACGCGATCGATGGGGAAGTACGGGCGCAGCGCCCCGTCGTCGAGCGCGTAGCGCTCCCGGCGCACCCGCTCCGCCCAGTAGGGCCAGTCCCAGGGCTCGAGCGGGTGGTCCTTCCCGGCGGCGCGCATGGCCTGCTCGAGCACCGCGGCCTCGCGGGCGGCCGCGCCCTTGGCCGGACCCCACAGCGAGAGCAGGAGCCCGTAGGCCGCGCCGGGCGTGCCGGCCATCTGGTCGTCGAGCACGTAGTCGGCCCAGGTGGGGAAGCCGAGGAGCCGCGCCTTCTCCACCCGCAGCGCCGCGGTGCGGGAGGCGATGGCCTTGTTGTCGAGCGGCCCGCCCTGGTCGCAGCGCGCGGCGTAGGCCTGCAGGGCCCTGCGGCGCAGGTCGCGGTCGTCGGCGTTGCGCAGGAACGGCCAGAGGCTCGGGGCGTGCAGCGTCACCACCCACTTCCCCGGCTGGCCGGCCCGGCGGGCCGCCTCGGCCATGGCCGCCACCGTGCCCTCCGGGAGCCCGGCCAGCTGGCGCGGGTCGTCGAGCACCAGGCTCCAGGCGTTGGTGGCGGCGAGCAGGTTCTCGCCGAACTTCACCCCGAGCGACGTGAGCTCCCCGTTGACGACCTTGAGCCGCTCCTTCGCGGCCGGGTCGAGGCGGGCGCCGGCGCGCACCAGGGACCGCCAGGTCCGCTCGAGCAGGACCGCCTGGTCGGGCTCGAGCCCCAGCGTGGCCCGGCGCGCCCAGAGCGCGTCCACCTTCCGGAAGAGCCGGTCGTCGAGCATGACCTCGTCGCGGTGGCGGGTGAGCCGCGGCGCCATCTCCCGCTGCACCGCCTGGAGCTCCGGCGTGGACTGCGCGGAGACGAGCGTGCCGAGCACGGCCTGGACGGCGGCGAGCCGCTCCCCCGACGCGCCCAGGGCCTGGACGGTGTTCGCGAAGGTGGGCGCGTCGGTGCGGGTGGCGATGACCTCCACCTCCGACCGGTGCGACGCCATGGACGCCTCCAGCGCCGGGCGGAAGTGCTCCGGTCGGATGGCGTCGAAGGGAGGCATGCCGAACGGCCCGGTGAACGGGGCGAGGAGCGGATTCCCGTCGGGCGGGGCGGCGGCCGCCACGGGCGAGGCGGCGAGGACGAGGGCGACGAGCGCGAGGTGCATGGTCTCTCCGGGTGGTCCGTTCTACGCGAACCACGCGATGCGTCATTGGTTTTTTGCCATGCACCCGACCCAAGAGGGGGGCGTCAGACCCTTGTCCCGGCCGGGTCGTAATCCTAGACCTGTACCCGTTTGGTAGTCCGTCGTCCACCTGCCAAGGGAGAGCCCGATGAACCGATCCCGCCTCACGTCCCGCGCGCTCGTCGCCACCTGCGCGCTCCTGGCCGCCGGCACGGCCACCGCGTCCGAATCCCACGACCGATCCGGCGTCACCGGCGCGGATCATCGCATGTCCTCCATGGGTCGGATCGCCGCGCAGGCGCGCAGCGCAGCCGCGGCCATCTTCACCCCGGGTACGACCACGGGCGGAACCGCCCCGGCCTCGACCGCGCCGCGCGGCGTGTGCGTGAACCAGCGCCACTGCCCCCACTTCGCCGAGGCGAGCCCCGGCGACCCGCTCGACGACCTGTGGGCCAACCCGACCGGCGGGCAGGCCGAGACCTCCATCGCCGTGGACGAGTCCGGCCGGCACGTGGTGGTCGGGTTCAACGACACGCGCGGGTTCTCCCTCACCCCCATCTCGGTGTCCGGGTTCATGTACTCCGACGACGGCGGCAAGACGTTCACCGATGGTGGACAGCTCCCCACCACCAGCGCCGACGTCTTCGGCGACCCGGAGATCAAGTACCTGGGCGGCTGCAACTTCGTCTACGCCTCGATCCTGGTGATGCCGGTCGAGTACCTGCCCGGCAAGCCCACCTCGGTGCAGACCATGGGCATCCACCGCTCCCGGGACTGCGGGCACACCTGGGAGGGCCCCTTCGAGGTGACCGGCGCCACGAACCCGAACAACTTCGTCTTCAGCGACGGCTCCCCGGTCGACGCCGCCGACAAGGAGTTCATGGACTTCGACCGGCGCTCGGGCCGGCTGCTCATGAGCTGGAGCAACTTCACCCATCCGGCCATCGCCCCCGGCGGCGTGCAGATCGCCACCACCTACTCGGACGACGTGCTGACCGCGGCCGTGCCCACCTGGTCGCCGGCCGCGGTGGTGAGCGCGGTCGAGGCGGACGGGCAGTCCTCCATCCCGCGCTTCTCGCCCGACGGGCGCACCGCCTACGTCGCCTGGCGCCGCTTCCCCTTCCCCGGCACCTTCTTCGGCTACGGCAACGTCACCGCCTTCGCCCGCTCGACCGACGGCGGCGCCACCTGGCAGGCCCCCATCGAGACCTCGCCCGAGTTCTTCACCACCGACCAGGTCCTCGGCAACGACCGCATCAACACCTCGCCGTCCATGGCCGTGGACAAGGCGCGCGGGCGCGGGCGCGGCAACGTCTACCTGGTCTACGCCTCGAACGACTCGGGCGACGGCGCCGACATCGCCTTCCAGCGCAGCACCGACGGCGGCCGCAGCTTCGAGCCCGCGGTCCTGCTCAACAGCCGGCCGGGGGGCGACCGCTCCCAGTGGTTCCCCTGGGTGACCGTCGACGACTCCACCGGACGGATCTTCGTCTTCTACTACGACCAGGGCGTCGCCCCGTCGGGTGACCTCACCCAGGTGACCTACACCTTCTCCGACGACGACGGGCGCAGCTGGGCCGCGCCGGTCGCGCTCACCGACCGCACCTTCCACGCCGGCTGGGGCAACGACACCGGCCAGCCCAACATCGGCGACTACAACCAGGCGGTGGCCCAGGGCGGGAAGCTCTACGCCAGCTTCGCCTTCTCCTACCCGCCGCCGGGCGGGTTCGCCGACGGGCAGGACACCCCCGATCCGTTCAGCATGACCGTCCCCACGGTGCAGGTGCAGGTGCTCCCCAGCTCCGACCACCCGTACGGCGCGACCCCGGTCGACCTGGCCGGGGTGGCCACCTTCGACCTCGGCTGGTCCGGCCACAACGGCTTCATCGACGCCGGCGAGTCGGTGGGGGTGACGGTCACCCTGCGCAACTCGGCGACCAACCCGGCCTTCGCCACCACGCTGCGCGACCTGGAGGGCCGGCTCACCAGCCCCACCCCGGGCGTGCGCATCGCCGAGGGACGCGCCGCCTGGCCCGCGCTCCGCCCGGGCGCGAGCGCCGCGCAGAAGGAGCCGCTCGTCCTCTTCACCGGCAAGGGCTTCGTGCCGGGCACGCCCATCGAGCTCGTGCTCACCGTGACCGGGGGCGACCTGAAGCGGACCGTGCTGCGCCACACGCTCTTCACCGGGACGCCGGTGGAGACCGTGCTCGTCTCGGAGGACTTCGAGAAGCCCACGCTCGCCGCCACCGGCTGGACCTCGGCCCACGGCGCCGGCGCCAACGTCGTGCCCTGGCTCCTCGCCACGGCCACGCCGTCCGCGCCCGGCTTCTGCGGCGCGACCTCGAACGGGGTCTTCCACGCCAACGCGAACGACGGTCCTCCCGGGGTCCGCCCGTCGCGCTGGGAGCGCCTGCGCAGCCCGGTCTTCACGGTGCCGGCCGACGCCGAGTACGTCACCGTGGAGTTCGACATCTGCTACGACACCGAGGACGACCCCAACCTCAACGTCCAGGCCTACGACGGGGTGTTCCTGCGCGTCACCGACCTCACCCCCGGGCGCGCGGCGCTGCGCTCGGTGCTGGCCGAGGCCTTCGCCGACCAGTTCACCACGGATGACCAGTTCCACTACCCCAAGCACCTGCCGCGCAGCGGCGACCCGTTCTACTTCGAGGACATGTCGGCGTGGGCCGGCGACTCGCAGGGGGTGAAGCACGTCCGGATGCGGCTGCCCGGCATGGCCGGCAGCACCGCCCAGCTCCGCTTCGAGTTCACCCAGGACGGCTTCGCGACCTGCGCCGACGTCCGCCCGGGCCACGCCTGCGGCGTGCTCCTCGACAACGTGGTGGTGAAGAGCGTGACCTCGGCCCGCTAGGTCGGGTCCGCAGGCGGCAGCACCGGGGGCAGGTCGCCGCGCGCGGCCTGCCCCTTCCACGTCCGGACGAGGCGCAGCGCCTCCTCCCCGAGGTCCGGGCAGGCCTCCCAGGCCCGGATCGCCTCGGCGAGGTCCCACGCCGACGCGCACTCGCCGTTCGCCCAGGGCTCGAGCTCCCGGCATCCGCGCGGGCGCTCGGGGAACGGCAGCCGGCACCCGTCCTGCCCGAGCAGCACGCAGGGCGCGGCCTCGGCCCCGGTGGCGACCGTGCCCCGATCCCGCTCGGCAACGGTCGCGGGGCGCGCGTGGCGGACGCCGGCCAGGCTGGCGAGCACCCAGTCGCCGCCGGCGAGCAGCGCGGCGAGCGCCGCGGCGGGGTCGGCCGCCCGCAGGAAGCGGGCCGGGTC
>JBBIOL010000023.1:0-39775 GCA_037443385.1 Anaeromyxobacteraceae bacterium | reverse complement strand
GAATGCCTGCGACTGCGGACTAAAGTCCGCGCTCCGCCCTCGCAAGTCCAGCATGCTTCTCGCTTGCCGTGCATCGTTCCTCGTGCATCACTGAACCATGAAAAAACGCAATTCCGGCTCGCCTTCCGCCGCCGGTTCCAGACCTCGTCGATCCGGGCCGGGGTGATCTGGACCGGCTCGATGGGGCGCTGCAGCTTGCGGAGCTCCTCGGGGCCGATGCTCACGCCCGGCGCCACGCCGGCCACGGGTGTGGACGGACCCGGTGCCGGCTGGGGTGGCGGGGGAAGCGGTTCGGGCGGCGCCGCCGGCTCGGGCACCGGCTCCCCGGCGCGGGCGCCGGCCCGGGCCCGGGGCTCCTCCGCCGGCAACTCGCCTTCCACCATCGACGGCGCCTGCACCTGGGCGGCCGCCGGCCGGACCCCGACGAGCAGGACCCACGCGGCGACGGCGGCGTACCCAGGGATTCTCACGTGAGATTCCGATGCTAGCACGGGGGTTCCCGGGCTAGAAACGGGCGATGAGCCGCGCCTCCGTCGCCGTCGACCGACTCCTCGCCGTGATGGCCCGTCTCCGGGGCCCCGACGGGTGCCCCTGGGACCGGGAGCAGAACCTCGCCACGCTCCGCCCGTACGTCCTCGAGGAGACCTACGAGGTCCTCGAGGCCATCGACGGAGGCGATCCCGAGGCCCACCGGGAGGAGCTCGGGGACCTGCTCCTCCAGATCGTCTTCCAGGCCCGGATCGCAGAGGAGGAGGGACGCTTCGACTTCGCCGGCGTCGCGGACGCGATCTCGGAGAAGCTCCTCTCGCGCCACCCCCACGTGTTCGGCACCGGGGCCACCGACCCGGCCTCCCGACCCGGACCGGACGACGCGGCGGTCCGGGACGCGGACGGCGTCCTCCGCCAGTGGGCGGCGCTCAAGAAGAAGGAGAACGAGGCCAAGGGGCGCGGGAAGAGCGTCCTCACCGGCGTACCCCGGGAGCTTCCGGCGCTGGCACGGGCCGACCGGCTCACCGAGAAGGCGAGCCGGGTCGGCTTCGACTGGCCGGACGCCGCCGGGGCGCGCGCCAAGGTGACCGAGGAGCTCTCCGAGCTCGACGAGGCCATCGCCTCCGGGGATCGCGCCCGGGTCGAGGACGAGCTCGGCGACCTCCTGTTCGCGGTGGCCAACCTGGCACGGAAGATGGGGGTTGCCCCGGAGGAGGCGCTCCGGGGAACCATCGGCAAGTTCGTCTCCCGCTTCTCCCACGTGGAGGCGGAGCTGGCCCGGCGCGGGGTCACGCCAGGGGATGCGACGCTCGCCGAGATGGACCGGCTCTGGGATGAGGCAAAGTCCATTTCCCGACGAACGTCGGGCGCTTCTTGACCCTTTGGCATGCTCCGCCCCTTCGTGGAAAGTTCGTGGACAACTCGCAGGTGGACCCGAGCACGCCCCTTCCGGATAGGGGATTGACTGGGCTCAGTTCACGCGCCCGTCACACCCGAATCGAGTCATTTCAACGACTTGATTCGTCGGTGCCCTGATCCCGCGCAGGTTCCCGGTCCCGCCCGGGGTGGTTCGGCGCCGAAAAACCGCCGCCGTGGATAACTCACCGTGTCGATCGCACCGGGGTCCGGGATACCCCCTTGACGCGCTCCGGGCCGGGAGGTAGATACCGCGACCTTCCAGAACACCCAGGGGAGAAGCACACTTGGCAAACACCCGCTCCGCCGAGAAGCGAAACCGCCAGGCCCAGAAGCGCCGCGCCCGGAACCAGGGCGTGCGTACCCGCGTGAAGAGCGCCGTCCGCAAGGTCCGCGAGACGCTCGAGCGCGGGGAGCTGGCCGCCGCCCAGGAGGCCTTCAAGGCCGCCGCCCGGGTGATCGACCAGGCCTCGTCGAAGGGCGTGGTCCACCGCAACACCGCCTCGCGGAAGATCGCGCGCCTCGCCAAGGCCGTCGCGAAGACCGCGCCGGCGAAGTAGCTCCGGCTACGGGCTCTCCAGCCGCTCGACCACCTCGCGGGCGGCTTCCTCGGCCGCCCTGCGGATGGCGAGCCGTCGCCGCCCCTCGGTGGCGACGGCGTCCACCTCGCCCAGGTAGTCCACCTCGCGGCGGACGTCCACGCGCGCCCGCTCCTCCGAGCCGACGACGAGCCGTGCGCGCACCTCCAGGACGAGCCGCCAGGTTCCACCCTGGGTCGTGAGCGGCGACGACGCCGAGCGGGTCACCTCGCCCTCGATCCGCGCCGGGGCGCCCTCCCCTCCCGAGACCCCGCGGCGCGCCAGTTCGTCGCGGAGCGCCGCGGAGACGAGCGCACCCGCCTCGGCGTCGGCGGTGCGGTTCTGCAGGGGGGGCACGAAGACCGTCCCGGTCCCCTCGGGAAGCCGGGCCCCGGCCGATCCCGCGCCCACCGCGTACCCGCACCCCGCCGACGCGAGCGCCAGGGCCGCGGCGGGCGCGAGGAGCGCGGCGCGGAGGACGGGCGGCCTCATGCGACCACGAAGTTGATGAGCCGCTTCGGGACGAAGACCACCTTCCGGACCGACTTCCCGGCGAGGTGGGCCCGCACCCGCTCCTCCTGCTCGGCGGCCGCCCGGACCTCGGCCTCGCCGGCGCCGATCGGGACCTGGATCTCCCCGCGCAGCTTCCCGTTCACCTGGACGGCCACGGTGACGACGTCGGCGACGACCAGGGCCGGGTCGAACGTGGGCCAGGGGGCCTCGGCGAGCAGCCGGTCCCGCACCTCCGGCCCGAGCACCTCGTGCCAGAGCTCCTCGGCGACGTGCGGCGCGAAGGGGCCGAGGAGCGTGGCGACGGCGACCAGCGCCTCGCGCACGGCGGCCCGGTCGGCGTCGCCGGCCGGCTCGAGCGCGTACAGCTCGTTCACGAGCTCCATCAGCGCCGCGATGGAGGTGTTGAACTTGAGGTCGCCCTCCAGGCCCTCGCTGACCCGCTTCACGGTGCGGTGGGTCCTTCGGCGCAGCTCCAGGAATGGCCCCCGGGCCTCGGCGAGCAGGCGCTCGGGGACGAGGAAGCAGTCCTGGCGGGCGTGGAAGATGCGCCAGATCCGGGAGAGGAAGCGGAACTGGCCCTCCACCTGCTCGTCAGACCAGTCGATGTCCTTCTCGGGCGGCGCGGCGAAGAGCATGAACATGCGCATGGTGTCGGCGCCGAAGCGATCCACCATGGGTCCGGGCTGGACCACGTTGCCCCAGCGCTTCGACATCTTGCGCCCGTCGGGGCCGTTCACGATTCCCTGGGTGACGAGCCGGGTCACCGGCTCCTTCTCGAAGACCAGGCCCAACTGCTCCATCACCCGGTGCCAGAACCGGAAGTAGAGCAGGTGCATGACCGCGTGCTCGGGGCCGCCCACGTACACGTCGACCGGGAGCCAGCGCCGGGCCGCGTCCTGCGCGAAGGGTCGCGCGTCGTCGCGCGGCGAGAGGAACCGGGCGTGGTACCAGGACGAGTCCACGAAGGTATCCATGGTCTCGGTCTCGCGGCGCGCCGGCTTCCCGCAGCGCGGGCAGGTGGTGTTCACGAAGGCGGGCACCTTGGCGAGCGGGGGCTCGCCGGTGCCGGTGATGATGGCCTCGGCCGGGAGCAGGACCGGGAGGTCCTCGTCGCGGACGCCCACCGCACCGTGCTCCGGGCAGTACACGATCGGGATGGGCGTGCCCCAGTAGCGCTGGCGGCTGAAGCCCCAGTCGCGCAGGTGGTACTTCACCGAGGGCTCGCCGAACCCCCTCTCCCGGGCGAGCGCCGACATGCGGCGCCGGGCCTCGGCGCTCGAAAGTCCGGCGAAGGACCCCGAGTCGACGAGCACGCCGTCGTCGGTGAAGGCCGCCCCGAGCCGGTCGCCCGGCGGGAGCCGCTCCCCCTGGGCCGGCTGGATGACCACCCGCACCGGCAGGCCGTACTTCCGGGCGAACTCGAAGTCGCGCTGGTCGTGGGCCGGGACGCTCATCACGGCGCCCGTGCCGTAGCCGGCCAGGACGAAGTTCGCGATCCAGACCGGGACCCGCTCCCCGCTGTACGGGTTCACCGCGAAGGCCCCGGTGAAGGCGCCCTCCTTGGGCGCGTCCTCGCCGGTGCGCTGGTCGGCGTCGGTTCGGGCCATGCGGTCGACGAAGGCCTTCACCTCGGCCGCCTGGCCGGGCGTGGTCAGCCGGGCGGTGAGCGGGTGCTCGGGCGCGAGCACCACGTAGGTGCACCCGAAGATGGTGTCGACCCGGGTGGTGAAGACCCGGATCCGCTCGTCGGACCCGGGCACGGCGAAGTCGACCTCGGCCCCCTCGCTGCGGCCGATCCAGTTGCGCTGCATCGTGGTGATGCGCTCCGGCCAGCCGGTGAGCCCGTCCAGGCCCGCCAGCAGGTCGTCGGCGTAGGCGGTGATCCGGAACGCCCACTCGGGGATGACCTTCTCGACCACGGGCGAGTTGCAGCGCTCGCAGCGGTCGTCGTCGACGACCTGCTCGTTGGCGATGACGGTCTGGCAGCCGGTGCACCAGTTGGCCTTGCCCTGGCGCCGGTAGACGAGCCCCCGCTCGAGCATGCGCAGGAAGAACCACTGGTTCCAGCGGTAGTACTCGGGGTCGCAGGTGGCGAACTCGCGCTCCCAGTCGAACGAGTACCCCATGCGCTTCATGTCTTCCCGGAAGGAGACGATGTTCTCGCGGGTCCGCTCGGCGGGGTGGCGGCCGTCCTTGAGCGCGGCGTTCTCGGCCGGGAGGCCCAGCGCGTCGAAGCCCATGGGGTGGAGCACGTCGTAGCCCCGCATGCGCAGCATGCGCGCCTGCACGTCGCCGATGGTGTAGACGCGGGCGTGGCCCATGTGCATGGCGCCCGACGGGTACGGAAACATCTCGAGCACGTAGCGCTTCTCGGCGGAGGGGCGGCGGCCGGCGCGGAAGACCCCGGCCTCCTCCCAGCGCTTCTGCCAGCGCGGCTCGATCGACTTGGGCTCGTATCGCTCGTTCATGGAGGGCATGGAAGCCCGCGATATTACCGCGGGACGGTCCTTTTGCACCTGCGCCATCCCGCGGTCGGCGGGGTATAGTGCGCCGCGGTTTCCAACCGGGGAGTCCCACACGATGGCCGAGAACGTCTACGTCGCCGACGTCGCGAAGCACGAGGGTCGGGAGGTCACGCTGCACGGCTGGCTCCACGGCCGGCGATCCTCCGGCAAGCTCCACTTCCTCCAGGTCCGCGACGGCACCGGCACCATCCAGTGCGTGGTCTTCAAGGGCAACGTGATGCCGGAGGCCTTCACCGAGGCCGACCACCTGCCGCAGGAGACCTCGCTCGCGGTGACCGGGCTCGTGAAGAAGGAGCCCCGCTCGCCGGTGGGCTACGAGATCGACGTCCGCTCGCTCGCCGTGCACGCCCGGCCGGCCCGCGAGTTCCCCATCGGCCACAAGGAGCACGGGGTGGCCTTCCTCATGGAGCAGCGCCACCTCTGGCTCCGTTCCCAGCGCCAGAACGTGATCCTCCGGGTGCGCCACACGGTGGAGAAGGCCATCCGCGACTTCTTCGACCAGCGCGGCTTCACGCTGGTGGACGGGCCCATCTTCACCCCCAACGCTTGCGAGGGCACGAGCACGCTCTTCGAGGTCCCCTACTTCGATCTCGGCAAGGCCTACCTGACGCAGTCGAACCAGCTCTACATGGAAGCCGCCGCCATGGCGCTCGGAAAGGTCTACGCCTTCGGCCCCACCTTCCGGGCGGAGAAGTCCAAGACCCGCCGCCACCTCACCGAGTTCTGGATGGTGGAGCCGGAGGTGGCCTGGCTCGACCTCGAGGGCGACATGCGCCTCATGGAGGAGTTCGTCTCCTTCGTGGTGCAGGCCGCGCTGTCCCGCCACCGGGAGGAGATCGCCCGCGTCCTGGAGCGGGACGTGACCCGGCTCGACGCGGTGAAGCCCCCCTTCCCGCGCATCACCTACACCGAGGCGGTGGAGGTGATCCGCGGCGCCCAGCAGGCGCAGCGCGCGGCCCTGCCGCCCGCGGAGGCGGAGAAGCTGCCCCCCATGATGTCCTGGGGCGACGACATCGGCGGCGACGAGGAGACGCTGGTGGCGAGCGCCTACGACCGGCCGGTGATGGTGCACCGCTACCCGGCGGCGATGAAGGCCTTCTACTTCAAGAAGGACCCGCAGAATCCCGACGTGGCCCTGGGGTGCGACGTGCTCGCCCCGGAGGGGTATGGCGAGATCATCGGGGGCGGGCAGCGCGAGGACGACCTCGCCACCCTGGAGCGGGCCATCGACCACCACGGCCTCCCCCGCGAGGCCTTCGAGTGGTACCTCGACCTCCGCCGCTACGGCACCGTTCCCCACGCCGGGTTCGGCATGGGGGTGGAGCGCTGCGTGGCCTGGATCTGCGGCCTGCACCACGTGCGCGAGACCATCCCCTTCGCGCGCATGACCGAGCGGATCACGCCGTAGGCGGCTCGACGCGGGCGGCGAGGCGCACCACCTCGACGGCCACGCCGGCGTCGCGGGCCGCGCCGTCGAGCGCCGGCGCGAGCGCGCGGACGTCTCCCAGGACCACCTGCCGCTCCAGGCCGGCGGACGCGGCGGCCTCCAGCCAGGCCCGGGCCGAGACCGCGAGCGGCGTTGAAGGAGGAAGGGCGATCCCCACCCGGCGGGCGCCGGCGCGGCGCAGCGCCTCGCAGGCGTGCCGCACGGCCAGCGCCGCCGACCGCGGCGACGCGTCGTCGACGCCGAAGAGGAAGGCCCGCCCGGCCCGCAGCCGCCCGCCGGTGGGCAGGAGCAGGGCCTCGCCGTGCTCCGGGGTGACCGTCCCGCCCCGGATGGCCCGCGAGACCGCTCCCACCAGCCGCCAGTCGAGGAGCGACGCCAGGCCGGACACCGGGCGCTCGGCCCCGACGAAGGCGGCGACCGAGTCGACCTCCAGCCCGTCGAGCGACGCGAGCGAGAGCTCGGCCAGCTCCACCCGCATGGTCACCGCCCGGCCCCCTCGCCCCGCCGTCCCTCCGGGAGCCCGGCGGCGACGCGGTCGAGGACCCCGTTCACGAAGGCCGCCGAGCTCTCGCTCCCGTACTTCTTGCCGAGCTCGATGGCCTCGTTGATGCAGACCTTGACGGGGACGTCGGTGCGCCAGCGCAGCTCGAAGACCGCGAGGCGCAGCACGTTGCGGTCCACCTTGGCCATGCGGTCGAGCCGCCAGTTGGTGGAGACCTCCTCGATGGCGAGGTCGATCTCGCGGCGGTGCCGGGCCACGCCCCGGACCAGCTCCTCGGCCCCCTCGCGCACCTCGCGCTCCACCGGCTCGAAGCTCGGCCAGAAGCGGGCCAGGGCCTCGTCGAGATCGGTGGCGGCGACGTCGATCTGGTAGAGGGCCTGGAGGGCCCGCTCCCGCGCCTTGGTGCGCCGGGTGTGGGTCATGGGACGGCTACTTCCCGCCGGAGATGGCGCGGAAGAGGTTGGCCTGCTCGATGGCGGCGACCGCGGCCTCGGCGCCCTTGTTCCCGCCCTTCACGCCGGCCCGCTCCAGCGCCTGCTCCATGGTGTCGCAGGTGAGCACGCCGAAGGCCACCGCGCAGGAGGCCTCCATGGACACCTGCGCGACGCCCTTCGACACCTCGCCGGCCACGTACTCGAAGTGGGGGGTCCCGCCGCGGATCACCGCGCCGAGGGCCACCACCGCCCCGTACCGGCCGCTCGCGGCCACGCGGCGGAGCACCGCCGGGATCTCGAAGGTCCCCGGGCAGCGGTAGACGTCGACCGCGCCCTCGGCCACGCCGTGGCGCCGGAGCGCGTCGAGCGCGCCGGAGAGCAGCTGCTCGGTGACGAGCGAGTTGAAGCGCGAGACCACGATGCCCACCTTCAGCCCCTCGCCGACCAGGTTCCCCTCGACGACCTTCATGACCGTCCTCCCTTGGCCGCGCGGCGCGCGGCCCTCGCCTTCCGCGCGGTGCGCGCCGGGGCCAGCGTGAGCAGGTGCCCCATCTTGTCCCGCTTGGCCTTCAGGTAGGCGCGGTTCCCGCGGGAAGGCGGGGTCTCGATGGGCACCCGCTCCACCACCTCGAGCCCGTACCCCTCCAGCCCGACGATCTTCTTCGGGTTGTTGGTGAGGAGCCGCATCTTCCCCACCCCCAGGTCGCGCAGGATCTGTGCGCCGATGCCGTAGTCGCGAAGGTCGGGCTTGAAGCCCAGCTTCACGTTGGCCTCGGCGGTGTCGAGCCCCTGGTCCTGGAGGTTGTACGCCTTCAGCTTGTTCACGAGGCCGATGCCGCGCCCCTCCTGGTCGAGGTAGACGAGCACGCCCCGGCCGGCCCGGGCGATCTGCCGGAGGGCGGCCTGGAGCTGGGGGCCGCAGTCGCAGCGATCGCTGCCGAAGACGTCGCCGGTCAGGCACTTCGAGTGCACCCGCACCATCACCGGCTGCCCGGGCTTCCAGGTCCCCATGACCAGCGCCACGTGCTGGTTCCGGTCGATGTCGTTCTCGTAGGCCACCGCGGTGAACTTCCCGTAGGTGGTGGGGAGCGGGGCCTGGGCGGCCCGACGCACCAGCGAGTCCCGCGTCATCCGGTAGTAGATGAGGTCCGCGACGGACGCGACGGGGATGTCGTGCTCGCGGGAGAGCTTCTCGAGCTCGGGCATCCGGGACATGGTCCCGTCGTCGTTCATGATCTCGCAGATGACCGCGGCCGGATCGAGGCCGGCCAGCCGGGCCAGGTCGACCGAGCCCTCGGTCTGCCCGGCCCGCACCAGCACCCCGCCCGGACGGGCCCGCAGCGGGAAGACGTGCCCGGGGCGGACCAGGTCGCCGGGCTTCGCGTCCCGGGCCGCGGCGGTGAGGATGGTGTGGGCCCGGTCCTTGGCGCTGATCCCGGTGGTGACGCCCCGGCGCGCCTCGATGGAGACGGTGAAGGCCGTCCCGAAGCTGGAGGCGTTCTGCCCCTCCGGGACCATGAGCGGCAGGTCGAGCGACCGGGCCTTCTCGTCGGTCATGGCCAGGCAGATGAGGCCGCGGCCATAGCGGGCCATGAAGTTCACCGCCGCCGGGGTGACCTTCTCGGCGGCGATGCAGAGGTCGCCCTCGTTCTCGCGATCCTCGTCGTCGACGAGGATGATCATCTTCCCGCGCCGGAGCGCCTCGAGGGCCGCCTCGATGCGCTCGACCGCGTGCTCGGAGTGGCGGATCACCGCGCGCCCCCGTATCCCCAGTCCTTCAATGCACCCTCCGTGACACCGGCCTCGCCGGCGAACTCGCGCAGCCGGGCGACGTGGCGCGCCACGACGTCGGCCTCCAGGTTGACCGCGGTCCCGGGCCCGGCCTCGCCGAGCACGGTCCGGGTGAGCGTCTCCGGGATGAGGGCCACCTCGAACCGGTCGCGGTGGGCCCGGGCCACGGTGAGGGAGACCCCGTCCACCGCGATGGAGCCCTTCTCGGCGACCAGCGGCGCGATGGCCTCCGGCAAGGACAGGGTGAGACGCGCGCCCTGCCCCTCGGCGGCGCGGGAGAGGACGCGCCCCACCGCGTCGACGTGCCCCTGGACGAGGTGACCGCCCAGGCGATCGGAGAGCCGGAGCGCCCGCTCGAGGTTGACCCGGGTCCCGGCGCGCCAGCCGCCCAGGGTGGTCCGCGACAGCGTCTCGGGCACCGCGTCGAAGGACATGCGGCCGCCTCCCCGGTCGACCACCGTCAGGCAGGCCCCGTTGCAGGCCACGCTCTCGCCGGGGACGAGCTCGTCGACCGGCAGGGTCGCCGGCCGGATGGTGATGCGGGCGCCGCCGGCGCGCGGCTCCAGCCGTTCCACCACGCCGAGGTCGGTGACGAGTCCGGTGAACATCGGGGCGGGATCTTAGTCCACGCCGGGGGTTCGATCACCTTTCGGCGACGGCCGGGCGGTGACGAGCAGGTCCCGCCCGACGCGGCGGACCGCGAGATCGACGAGCGGGATGGCGTCCTTCATGCGCCCCGGCCCCGGACCGGGCATCCACGAGATCCCGCCGCCGGCCAGCCGGGGGGCGACGAAGAGGTGGAGCCGGTCCACCAGCCCGTCGGCGAGCAGGCTCGCCGCGACCTCCCCGCCGCCCTCGACGAGCACCGAGGTCACCCCGCGCCGGCCCAGGCGGCGCAGGAGGTCGGCGAGGTCGACCCTTCCCCGGCGCGACCGGCAGCGCAGGTACTCGACGCCCCGGGGAGGCCGCGCCGGGGGCTTGCCGGACACGTGCGCCACCAGGGTGGGCGCCGCGGATCGCTGCCGGAAGAGGCGCAGGTCGCGCGGGAGCCGGAGGCGCGAGTCGAGCACCACCCGCAGCGGGTCCTTCCCCTTCCCGCCGGGCAGGCGGGTGGTGAGGCGGGGGTCGTCGGCGCGGGCCGTGCCCGACCCCACCAGGACCGCGTCCGCCGCGTCGCGCAGCCGGTGGACCATCGCCCGGGCCTCGACCCCGGTCACCCAGCGTGAATCGCCGGAGCGCGTGGCGATGCGCCCGTCGAGGGTGGACGCGACCTTCAGGGTCACGTGGGGCCGGCCGGTGGTGATGAAGCGCGCCCAGGGCTCGAGGAGCGCGTCGCACTCGGCGCGGAGCAGCCCGGTCTCCACCTCCACCCCGGCCTCGCGCAGGCGCCGGATCCCCCGGCCGTCCACCTGCGGGTTGGGATCGCTCGAGCCGGAGAAGACCCGCCGGACGCCGGCGTCGAGGATGGCCAGGCTGCAGGGCGGCGTGCGGCCGAAGTGGTCGCACGGCTCGAGCGTGGTGTAGAGGTCGGCGCCGCGGGCCCGCGCCCCGGCCGCCCGGAGGGCCACCACCTCGGCGTGCGGCGCACCGGCACGGGCGTGGTGCCCGCGTCCGACGACGCGCCCGGCCTTCACGATCACCGCGCCCACGGCGGGATTCGGGCTGGTGCGCCCGAGCCCGCGGCGGGCCTCCCGCAGGGCGAGGCGCATGAAGCGTTCCCGGTCGGCCGGGCGGCTCACGGCTTCTCCTTCAGCCCCTCGACGGCCGCGGTGAACTCGCCCACGTCGCGGAAGTCGCGGTACACGGAGGCGAAGCGCACGTAGGCCACCGGGTCCTCGTCGCGCAGGAGCTCCATGACGAGCTCCCCCACCGCGCTGGCCGGCACCTCCCGCTCGCCCGACTCCTGGAGGCGCCGCTCGACCCGGGTGGCCATCTCCTCGATCCGCTCCTGGGAGACCGGTCGCTTCTGGCAGGCGCGCCGCATCCCCTCGACCACCTTGCGCCGGTCGAACGACTCGCGCCTCCCGTCCTTCTTCACGAGCGCCGGCAGGCTCTCCTCGACCCGCTCGTAGGTGGTGAAGCGGCGGGCGCAGCCCAGGCACTCGCGTCGCCTCCGCGTGGCCTGGCCGTCCTGGGCCTCGCGCGAGTCGACGACCCGGTCCTCCAGGTGGCCGCAGAAGGGACAGCGCATGCGTCGTCGTTCCCCGGTCCGGCCTCAGACCCGGTCGGGGTACAGGGGGAACTGGCGGGTGAGCTCGAGGACCTCCCCGCGCACGCGGGCCAGCGAGGCCTCGTCGGAGGGAGCGTCGAGCACGCGGCCGATGAGCGAGGCCACCCGGCGCATCTCGGCGGCGCCCATGCCGCGCGTGGTGAGCGCCGGGGTCCCCACGCGGATGCCGGAGGTGACGAACGGCTTCTCCGGATCCCAGGGGATCATGTTCTTGTTGACGGTGATCCCGGCCTTGCCGAGCGCCTCCTCGGCGATCTTCCCGGTGAGCTTCTTGGGCCGGAGGTCGACCAGCATGAGGTGGTTGTCGGTGCCCCCGGAGACGAGGCGCAGCCCGGCTCTCACGAGCCCGTCCGCGAGCACCCGGGCGTTGTCCACGATGGCCTGCTGGTAGGCCCGGAACGCCGGCTGCAGCGCCTCGTGGAACGCGACCGCCTTCGCGGCCACCACGTGCTCGAGCGGGCCGCCCTGGATGCCGGGGAAGATCTGGCTGTTCACCGCCTTGGCGTGGGCCTCCCGGCAGAGGATGAGGCCGCTGCGCGGGCCGCGGAGCGTCTTGTGGGTCGTGGACGTGACCACGTCGGCGTGCGGCACCGGGTTCGGGTGGAGCCCCGCGGCGACGAGGCCGGCGATGTGGGCCATGTCCACGACCATGGCCGCGCCGACCTCCCGCGCGATCTCGGCGAAGCGGTCGAAGTGGAGCAGCCGCGGGTAGGCGCTGGCGCCGACCACGAGCAGGCGCGGCCGGTGCTCCCGGGCCAGCCGGCGGACCTCGTCCATGTCCACCGTCTCGTCCGACTGGCGCAGGCCGTAGGGGACGATCTTGAAGAGCCGCCCGGAGAAGTTCACCGGCGACCCGTGGGTGAGATGGCCCCCGAAGTTGAGGCTCATGGCCAGGATCACGTCGCCGGGCTGGGCGAGCGCGAAGTAGGCCGCCATGTTGGCCTGGGAGCCGGAGTGGGGCTGGACGTTCGCGTGGTCGGCGCCGAAGAGCCGCCTCGCCCGGTCGATGGCGAGCTGCTCCACCTGGTCCACCACCTCGCAGCCGCCGTAGTAGCGCTTGCCGGGGTAGCCCTCGGCGTACTTGTTGGTGAGCGCGGAGCCGGTGGCCTCCAGCACGGCCGGCGATACGAAGTTCTCGCTGGCGATGAGCTCGAGCCCGTCGGCCTGGCGCCGGGTCTCCTCGCGGACGAGCCGCGCGATCTCGGGATCGGCCTCGGAGAGGCGCTGGGTCGGCATCATGTGGATTCGCTCCTTGGGAGGGGTCTGAATACCGCGCCCCGGGTCAGCGGTCGAGGGCCGAGATCTTGTCCACCCGGCGCTGGTGTCTCCCGCCCTCGAACGGCTGGGAGAGGAAGGCCGCCACGACCGCTCCGCCCAGGCCGATGCCGATCACCCGCTCGCCCAGGCACAGGACGTTGGCGTCGTTGTGCGCTCGGGCCATGCGGGCCTCGTACTCGGTGGTGCAGTGGGCGGCGCGCACTCCCTTCACCTTGTTCGCCGCGATGGACATCCCGATGCCCGTCCCGCACACGAGCACGCCGAGCCGGGCGCGACCGCCGGCGACGGCCTGCGCCACCCGCGCGGCGAAGTCGGGGTAGTCCACGCTCTCGCCGGGGGCCGGGCCCAGGTCGTCGACCTCGAAGCCGGCCTCCCGGGCCACCCGGACGGCCTCCGCGCGTAGCGACAGCCCGGCGTGATCCGACCCAAAAACGATCCGGTCCGACATGTACCTACCTCCAACGACATTCGTTAGAATTCATCAATGAGAGCAAATGCTTATGAACACATTCTTCGTTGCATGACGCGGCCGGCCAGGGCAGGAATCGGAGTCGCAACCGTCCACCAGGAGACCACACATGCGCAATGCCTCTCCGTACCTCGCCCTCGCCTTCGCCGCCACCCTGCTCGGATGCGCCGGCGGGAGCAACCCGAATGGCTCGGCCGTGAGCGTCAGCACGGCGGTGAACGCCGGTTCCTCCAGGCTCTCCAGCATCACCACCGCCTCGGGCACGGTGAAGCTCGACAACCTCTACCTCGTCGTGAAGGAGCTCGAGATCCAGAGGGCGTCCGGAAGCACCGGTCCGACCGGTCCCACGGGCCCGACCGGTCCGACCGGTCCGACGGGCCCCGCCGGCACGTCCCACGACGACCGCGAGGAGCTCGAGGCCGGCCCGTACGTGCTCGAGGTGGCGGTGACCGACACCGGCCTCCAGGCGGCCATCCCGGCGAGCGTCGTGCCCGCTGGCGACTACCGCGGGATCGAGTTCGAGATCCACCGGGTCCGCTCCACCGAGAAGCTCAACCTCCAGACCACGAAGGGCGGGGTGAAGCTCGACGGGCTCTCCATCGTGCTCGAGGGCACGTGCACCGGCCCGGCCACCGGCAGCCCCCCGGTGACCCCCGCGCCCGTGCCCTTCGCCGTCACCTCGTCCATGGAGGTGGAGGTGGAGTACGAGAGCCCGTTCACGGTTCCGGAGGGGACCTCCACGAACGTCACGATCTCCTTCGACGCCTCGACCTGGCTCGCCGGCCCGGGCGGCACGACGCTCGACCCCTGCACGAACGACCCGGAGGTGAACGCCCGGATCGCCGCCAACGTCCGGGCGTCGCTGCGCGCCTTCGGCGACGAGGACCACGACGGCAAGGACGACGAGGGCGAGCACGACTGAGCCGGGCATCCCCGCTCCCCGCGGCCAGACGGCCGGCGTCCCGGGACGCCGGCCGTTTTCGTCTCCGGCCGCCTAGACCCGGCGGAAGGCGACGACGGCGTTCGTGCCGCCGAACCCGAAGCTGTTCGAGAGCACGGCGTCGAGCCGCGCCTCGCGCGCCACGTTGGGCACCACGTCGAGGCGGCACTCCGGGTCCTGCTCCTCGACGTTGCGGGTCGGCGGGACCACGCCCCGGTGCAGGGCCAGGATCGAGAAGATCGCCTCGGCGCCGCCGGCCGCGCCCAGCATATGACCGGTCATGGACTTCGTGGAGGACACCACGAGCCCCCGGTCGGCCCAGTCGCCGAACACCTTCCGGATGGCCTGGCACTCGGCAATGTCCCCCTGCGGCGTGGAGGTGCCGTGGGTGTTCACGTAGCCCACCTGCTCCGGGCGCAGCCCGGCGTCGGCGAGCGCCATGCGCATGGCCCGCTGGCCACCCTCCCCCTCGGGTGCCGGGGAGGTGACGTGGTTGGCGTCGCAGCTCGCGCCGTAGCCGCACAGCTCGGCGTACATGCGGGCCCCCCGCTTGCGGGCGTGCTCGTACTCCTCCAGCACGACGATCCCCGAGCCCTCGGCGGCCACGAAGCCGTCGCGCCCCTTGTCGAAGGGACGGCTGGCCCGGTCGGGGGCGTCGTTCCGCTCCGACATGGCCCGCGCGGCGCAGAATCCCGCCAGCCCCAGCGGCGTCAGGGTGGCCTCGGCTCCGCCGGCGATCATGACGTCGGACATGCCGCGCTCGATGTACATGAGCGCGTCGCCGATGGAGTGGTTGCCGGTGGCGCAGGCGGAGACCGGCGAGAAGTTGGGTCCCTTGAGCCCATAGCGCAGCGCGATCTGGCCGGGCGCAAGGTTGATGATGATGGCGGGGATGAAGAACGGGCTGACCTTGCGCACCCCGCGCTCGAGCAGCGTCCTGTGGGTGTCCTCGATGGTGTCGAGGCCGCCCATCCCGGAGCCGACGATGACGCCGACCCGCTCCGGGTCCTCCTTCTCGAAGTCGAGCCCGGCGTCCCGGACGGCCATGTCGGCGGCGGCGAGCGCGAACTGGATGAACCGGTCGTTGCGACGGACCTCCTTGCGGTCCATGAATTTCTCCGGCTCGAAGCCCTTCACCTCGCCGGCGATGCGCGTCGGGAAGGCCAGGGCCGCCGCGTCGAACTGGGTGATGGCGGCGATGCCGCTCCGCCCCTCGACGAGCGCCTTCCAGCTCTCCTCCACGCCCACGCCGACCGGGCACACCACTCCCATCCCGGTCACCACCACGCGACGCCTGGACATCCGAACGACCTCCTCTCCGGGTCGACCCGCGGCACGGACCCCGCCCCCGCCCTTCCCACCGGGCCGGGGGGTGGTCC
This sequence comes from Anaeromyxobacteraceae bacterium, assembly GCA_037443385.1. GTDB lineage: Bacteria > Myxococcota > Myxococcia > Myxococcales > Anaeromyxobacteraceae > CAIOAK01. The sequence goes on along the minus strand of JBBIOL010000023.1, from coordinate 24,285 downwards.
CCGCCGCCGCGACACCCGCCTACTTCTTGTGGGTGTTGATGTAGTTGATGGCGTCCTGGACGGTCTTGATGTTCTCGGCCTCCTCGTCGGGGATCTCGACCTCGAACTCCTCCTCCATGGCCATCACCAGCTCGACGATGTCGAGCGAGTCGGCGCCCAGGTCCTCGATGAAGCTGGAGGTGGTCTTGATCTCGTCCTCGGCCACGCCCAGCTGCTCCGCGATGATGCCCTTGACCTTCTGCTCCACGTTGCCCGTCGTCATCGATGCTTCCTCCTGTGGTTGGAACTTCTCGCGGGGTGACCCCGCACTACATGTGCATGCCGCCGTTCACCCGGAGCACCTCTCCGGTCACGTACGACGCCTGGTCGCTGCAGAGCCACGCCACCGCCGCGGCCACGTCCTGGGCGCTGCCGAGGCGCCCGAGCGGGATCATCTCCGCCATCCGCTTCTTGGCCTCCTCGGGCAGCTCGGCGGTCATGTCCGTGTCGATGTAGCCGGGGGCCACCGCGTTCACACGCACGTTTCGGGACGCGAGCTCCCGGGCCACCGACTTGGTGAGGCCGATGAGACCCGCCTTGGTGGCCGCGTAGGCGGCCTGGCCGGCGTTCCCCATCTCCCCCACCACCGACGTGAGGTTCACGATGGCCCCGCCGCGGGCCTTCATCATGGGGCGGGTGGCCGCCCGGATGAGGTGGAACGCCCCGGAGAGGTTCACGTCGAGCTGCCGCTGCCAGTCGTCGTCCTTCACCCGCATGACGAGCTGGTCGAGCGCGATGCCGGCGTTGTTCACGAGGACGTGCAGCCCGCCCATGGTGGAGACGACCTCGTCCACCGCCCGCGTCGCGGCGGCGGGATCGGCGACGTCGAACTGGAAGAGGCGCACCTCGGGCGACCCGGCCTCGCGGCAGAGGCGGGCCGACTCCTCGGCGGCCGCGGCGTTCCCGGCGAAGTTGAGCGCGATCCGGGCCCCGCCGCGCGACAGCTCGACCGCGATGGCCCGCCCGATGCCGCGGGAGGCCCCGGTCACCAGCGCGGTCTTTCCCTGGAATCGTTGCACGGTCACGCTCCGATGGCGGCGAGGGTCTTCTCGAGGGAGGCGGGGTCGGAGACGGAGTGTACCTCGACCGCCTTCTCGATACGCCGGACAAGGCCGCCCAGGACCGTGCCGGGGCCCACCTCGACGACCCGCGTCACGCCCAGCCGGTGAAGCTCCTGCACGCTCTCGATCCACCGGACCGGGGCCGTCACCTGCTCGACGAGCAGCGGCAGGACCCGCTCGGTCTCCCGGTTGGCGCGGGCCTCGACGTTGGTGACGACCGGGACCGCGGGCTGCCTCCAGGTGGCGGCGCACAGCACGGGCTCCAGCCGGGCCTTCACCGGCGCCATGAGGGCGCAGTGGAACGGGGCGGACACCGGGAGGGGCAGGACCCGCCTGGCCCCGGCCTCCTTGAGACGCGCGCCGGCCTCGGCCACCGCGCCCGCGTCGCCGGCGATCACGGTCTGGTTCGGCTCGTTGTAGTTGGCCGGCGAGACCACCTTGCCGGTGGCGGCCTGGACCGACTCGCAGATGGCCCGGACCCGCTCCGGCTCCAGCCCCAGGACCGCCGACATGGCCCCCTGCCCGGCCGGGACCGCCTCCTGCATGAACATGCCCCGGGCGCGCACCGCGCGGGCCGCGTCGGGGGCCGAGATGGCGCCGGCTGCCACCAGGGCGGAGTACTCGCCGAGGGAGTGCCCGGCGACGAGATCGGGGCGGACGCCCCGGGCCGAGAGCACCGCCGCCGCCGCGGCGGACACGGTGAGGATCGAGGGCTGGGTGTTGGCGGTGAGCTTGAGCGCCTCGTCCGGCCCCTCGAAGCACAGGGTGGAGAGCTTCTCCCCGAGCGCGGCGTCGACCGCCTCGAAGACGGCGCGCGCCTCCGGGAAGGCGTCGTGGAGCGCCTTGCCCATGCCCGCCGACTGGGAACCCTGCCCGGGGAAGATGAAGGCCAGCTTGGACACGTGTTCCTCCTACCAGCGCACGAGCGCGCTGCCCCAGGCCATTCCGCCGCCGATGGCCATCATGAGGATCAGGTCGCCGGGCTTGAACCAGCCGGCGCGGTTGGCCTCGTCGAGCGTCATGGGAACGCTCGCCGACGAGGTGTTGCCGTACCGCTCGAGGTTCATCCAGCACTTCTCGGCCGGGATCCCCAGGCGATCCAGGGTGGAGTCGAGGATGCGCTTGTTGGCCTGGTGGGCGATGACCCAGGTGACGTCCTTGGGCTGCAGCCCGTTCGCCCCGAGCGCCTCGCGGGAGACCTCCTCCAGCGCGCGCACCGCCACCTTGTAGACCTCCCGGCCGTTCATCTTCACGGTGTTGAGCTTCTCGTCGAGCACCTTCTGGCTCATCCGCAGGCGGGATCCGCCGCCCGGCGTGTAGAGGATGGGCCAGAGCGAGCCGTCGGTGTGCAGGTGCGTGGAGAGGAGGCCGCGCGCCGGGTCCTGGGTGGGCACGAGCACCATGGCCCCGGCGCCGTCGCCGAAGAGGATGCAGGTGTTCCGGTCGCTCCAGTCGGTGATGCTGGTGAGGATCTCCGCGCCGACCACCAGCGCCACCCGGGCCAAGCCGGAGGAAACGTAGCGGTCGGCGATGGAGAGCGCGTAGAGCGAGCCGGCGCAGGCCGCCGACACGTCGAAGGCGAAGGCCTTCTTGTTGTGGAGCTGCGACTGGAGCACCGACGCGGCCGACGGGAACGGGTAGTCGGGGGTGATGGTCCCGACCACGATGAGGTCCACGTCCTCCGGGCGGACGCCGGCCATCTTGAGCGCCTTCTGCGAGGCCTTGAGCGCCAGGTCGCTCGTGGACTCGGTCTCCGCGGCGACGTGGCGCTCGCGGATGCCGGTGCGCTCGACGATCCACTCGTCGCTCGTCGCGACCAGCTTCTCCATGTCCTTGTTGGTGAGGATCTTCTCCGGCGCGTAGCTTCCCGTCCCGACGATGAGTGATCGCATGCGTTCCTCCTCGGACTTCAGGCCTCGGGCGCCCTGCGGCGCCCCCGTCCGGCGGCTTCGATGCCGTCCCGACCGGCTTCGAGGAGCCCCGCGGCCAGCGCCGCCGCCTCCCCGATCTCGCCGGTGCAGCTCGCCCGCGCTCCGTCGGCGGCGCGGACCACGGCGTTGGCCACGGCCCGTCGATCCGACGCCCCGTGACCGATGACCACCACGCCCTCGACCCCGAGCAGCGGCGCCCCGCCGATCTCCCGCCAGTCCACCCGGCGGCGGATCTCGTCGATGGCGGTCTTGACGAGCGCCCCGCCCAACCGGACCGGCAGCGTGCGGTGGAGCGCCTCCCGCATCATCACCGCCAGCGCCTGGGCCGTGCCCTCCATGGTCTTCAGCGCCACGTTCCCGGTGAAGCCGTCGGTGACGACGACGTCCACCTCGCCGGCCAGGAGGTCGCGCCCCTCGCAGTACCCCTGGAACCGGAGCGTCGAGCGGGTGAGGGCCTCGGCCGCCGCCCGGGTGACCGCCGTGCCCTTGGTCGCCTCCTCGCCGTTCGCCAGGATGGCCACCCGGGGGCGCGAGACTCCCAGGACGCGGCGGGCGTAGATCTCGCCCATGAGCGCGAACTGCACGAGGTGCACCGGCTTGCACTCGACGTTGGCCCCGGCGTCGAGCATGACCGGGTGACCCTTCGCGGCCGGGAGCACCGAGAGGATGGCCGGGCGCAGCACGCCTCCGGCGCAGCCGAGCACCATCATCGCTCCCGCCATCATCGCGCCGCTGTTGCCGGCGCTCACCGCGGCCGACGCCTCCCCGTCGCGGACCAGCTCCATGGCCACCCGGATCGAGTTCTGGCGCTTGCGGCGCATGGCCTGGCCGGGATGCTCGTCCATGCCCACGATCTCGGGGGCGTCGCGCACCTGCACCGGGAGGTTCCAGCTGGCCTTCTGGCGGTCGAGCTCCGCGCGCACCCGTTCCTCCGGGCCGACGAGGATGATCGCCTGCCCCTTGCGCGCTGCGTCAATCGCGCCTTGCACGACGGCGACGGGGGCGTCGTCGCCCCCCATGGCATCCAACGCGACCGGCGCGATGCCCGGGGCCATCGGGCCCTATGCGCCCTCGGTGACCTGCGCGTCCTTGTAGAAGCCGCACGAAGGGCAGACCCGGTGCGAGAGCACCGGCTCCTTGCACTTCGGGCAGAGGGTCACGTTGGCCGGCGTGATCTTGAAGTTGGCGGCGCGCCGACGGTTGCGCCGCATGCTGCTCGTCCGCTTCTTGGGAACTCCCACGGTGTTCGCTCCTTGTGAATGAGGCTCGCTGCTACGACTGCCGGAACTTCTCCAGCCCGGCCCATCGCGGGTCGGGCACGCGGCGGTCGCAGCCGCATTCCTTCTCGTTCTGGTTCTGCCCGCACACCGGGCAGAGCCCCTTGCAACCTTCGCGGCAGACCGGGTACTCGGGCACGGCCAGCGCCACCTGCTCCTCGACGAGGGGATCGAGATCGATCACCTTGCCCCGGTAGGTCTCCTCGTCCACCTGGCGCGGCGAGAAGCTGCCCTCGGCCTGCTCCTCGCCCGACTCGGTCGCGCCGCCCTCGGCCTCGACGACCTCCTCGACCGGGACCAGGGTGAGCTCGAACGAGACCGGGACCGTGGCGCGCGTGGACACGAGGCAGCGTCCGCAGGGCGCCGTCAGGTCGACCGACGTCCGGGCGACGAGGCGGACCCATCGGCCGAGCCGCTCGAGGCGAGCCTCGACCCGCGCCGGCCCGGAGGCGGCGTAGCCGGCGGGGTCGCCGCGCAGGGTCTCGTCGAGCCGGGCGGCGGGGATCTCCCACGCCCGCTCGAGACCCGAGTCCTTGATTTCGTCAATGTTGACGCGCATTTGCGCTACTTGTTGGAACGAAAAAGCGGTCCATTATAGGGACCGACCCCTGCAAGTCAAGGCGCGCCGGGCTGCCGGTCCAACGCCGGGCCCGGTGGGTATAACCCGGCCCGCTACGGCTTCACGAGACCGCGGGCCACGGCGAGGAGCGCCGCCTCCGCCTTCGTCGAGACGTCCATCTTCTCGTAGATGCGCTTCACGTAGGTCTGGACGGTGCCCTCGGCGATGCCGAGGGCGTTGGCCACGTCCGCGTAGGTGTGGCCGTGGACGAGCAGCTCGAGCACCTCGCGCTCCCGCTTGGAGAGGGCCGGGCCGTGGCTGCGCTGATCCGGGGCGTCGCCGCGGAGCTCGGCGAGCAGGACCTTGGCCGCGCGGGGGCTGATGGGCGCGGAGTCGCCGCGGAGCACGTCCTCGACCGCCCGGGCCAGCTCGCCGGCGTGGAACGGCTTCAAGATGTACCCGGCCGCTCCCGCCCGCAGCGCGCCCAGCACCCGGGCGGGGATGTCCACCGCGGTGAGCGCGATGCACATGGTCTTCGGGACCTCCTGGCGGATGGCGGCGATGACGTCCTCGCCGCTCATCTTGGGGAGTCCCAGGTCGACAAGCGCCACGTCGGGCGCCTCGCGACGGGCCAGCGCGATGCCGTCCTCGCCGGTGGCCGCGGTCCCGCACATCTCGAAGCCGTGCGCCGTCAGGACCTGGGCGATGAGGCGCGCGACGGCCTCGTCGTCCTCGATGGCAATGGCTCGTGTCGGCATCCGTCTCTCCCGCCCTCTCGGGTCGACATCCCCGGGTCAATTCAAGGGACGTACCACGGCCCAGGTACCCGGGCAATCCGCAGCGCGCCATGACCGGGTCGGGGTGGAGCCCGCCCGGCGAGGGTCCGGATCACCCAGCCCGGCCCGGCACCTCCGTCGCCCGGGGCCGCGCGCGCAGGCGCGGGACCAGGATGAGCGCGAGCCCGTAGCAGGCGAACGCCAGGATGAGCGTGGCCGGCCTGCCGCGGGGAAGGTCCTCGAGCAGCATCTTCAGCCCGGTGAAGGCGAGCAGCGGATAGGCGAGCCAGGCGGCCTCGGCGTGGGCCGGCACGCGGCCGACGGCGGCGGCGGCCACCACCGCCCCGACGAGGACCACCGTGCGCAGCGTGGCGAGCCCGCCCGGCCCCCCGGACGCGACCGCCGGTGCGATCCAGGCCACCAGGGTTCCGGACGCGCCGAGCGCGAGGACGACGTGCAGGATCACGGGCAGGATCCGGTCCAGGGCTCCCTCCCGCGGGACGCGCGCCGCGAGCCAGGCCGTCCCGGCCGCGGCGAGCAGCACGAGCGTCGTCTCCACGCCCGGCCGCCACTCCACCGCCGCGCCCACGAACAGGGTGGCCACCGCCCGGGGAACGAGGCCGCTGCCGGCCGCCGCCGCGAGCGCGTACACGGCGGCGTGCGACACGAGCGTCCGGCTCCGGCGCCGGGAACCGGCCGCGCCGAAGCCGAGCCCGAGCACCGCGAAGGCCACCGACTGCGCCGGCCCGGAGAGGAGCAGCGTGACGCCGGCGAGCGCCAGGACGAGCGCCACCGTCGCGTAGAACCAGAAGTTCTCGCGGATGCGCTGGCGCCGCTCCACGAAGGAGAAGGCCACGCCGTAGCACGCGGCGGCGACGACGACCGCGCTCACCCCGAAGCCGAGGTGACCGATCCCCGAGCGCACCGCCACCCAGATGGCCCCGCCGATCCCCACCGCGATGACCGCCGCGGACTGCACCATCTCGAAGGGGACGACCTTGCGCCCCATGTAGAGCGTCCGAGTCGCGAACGAGCCGAGGTAGAGCGCCACCAGGATCGCCTGGACGAGGAGGGCCGATCCCGGACCCTCGCGGGTGGCCGGATCGACGGCGTGGAGCGCCACGAGCAGGACCACGAGGTCGACCACGAAGGCCACCGGCCAGCGCAGGCCCGTCCAGTCGCGCACGTACCCGAGCCAGAGCGTGGCCACGCCGAGGACGACGAGGTACACGGCCCCGGGAACGAGCCTCCCGGCCGCGGCCATGAGCGCGATGGCCGTCGCCACGCCTCCCAGCGACACCACCCAGGCGAGCGCCGGCAGCGTGCGGCGCACCGAGAGCACGAGCGCGGCGGCGGTGAGCGCGGCGAGGAGGAGCGCCGCCTGGACCGGCGAGAAGAGGCGGAACCGGGTGGCGCCCTCGAAGAGGAGCGGGAAGCCGATGATCACCACCGACACCGCGTGGAATCCGGCCGAGAGCGCCTGTCCCGCGTGTGCGGCGCGATCGGCCATCACGATCCAGGCGCCGGCGTAGAGGAACCCGAGCCCCACCCCCATCCAGGCGGGGATGCGCCCCGAGTCGGTGAGCGCACGGAGCACGAAGGCCCCGGCCAGCACGAGGAGCGTCCGGCCCCCCAGGGAGAGCACGCGGGTGGCGTCGGCCGCGCCGAAGCTCCCCTCGTCGGGGCGCGGAGGCCGGGCCGACCGGTCGAGCGCCGCCTCCACCGCGCTCCGGCGGCCGCCGGTCACGGCCACGCCGGAGCGCTCCAGGGCCGCGACGCGTCCCTCGAGCCGCGCCACGACGTCGGCGAGGTCGGCGAGCCGCGCCTCGAGCAGGGTCACGTCCGCCGGATCACCCATGGTCCGCTCCCTCCCCCGGCGCGCCGCGAGCGCGCCCGGCTTCATCGCGTCACGGCGCGTGGCCCGCGACGGCGGCCCCCGGGGTGGCGTCCCCGGTCCCCGGCGACCCGTGGCCGCCGCCCTCCGGCTCCTGGATCCCGAGCACCCGGTCGAAGACCCAGAGGATCACGAACGGGGCCACGAAGAGCGCGATGGCCACCAGCACCCCCTCCCGCCCGAAGATCTCCGGCTCGTAGGGGGAGCGGAGGCCGCGCAGCGACTTGGAGAGGAGCTGGCCGCCGATGACGATGTTCCAGCGCATCGAGAAGACCTGGATGAGCGTCAGCAGCGCGGCGACGGTGGCCAGCGTGTTGCGCACCTTCTCGTGCAGGTAGCGGTTCATGAGCACCACCACCGCGAGCAGGATGAGCGGGATGAGCCCGCCCACGATCATCTGCATGGTGACGTAGGAGAAGGAGAGGCGGGTGGTGAGCAGCTCGGAGATGATGAGCCAGCTCTCCGACTTCTCGTAGGCCATCACGATGAGCTCGAGCTCCTCGAGCGTGATGGTGAGGATGAGGAAGAACCAGAGCCAGCTGGCGAGCGCCTGGACGCAGGAGGCCACCACCGGGCGGCGGTCGAGCTTGGCGTAGACCTGGTAGAGCAGGATGAGCAGCGCGATGCCGCTCACCGCCGCCGAGAGCAGGAAGATGACGGGCATGAGCGGCGTGGACCACCAGGGGTTGGCCTTGATGGCGCCGAAGATGAAGCCCACGTAGCCGTGGAGCATGCAGGCCGCGGGCAGGCCGATGCCGGCCAGGATGGAGATGGCCTTGTGGTCGATCTCCACCGCCTCGGCCGAGGTGTCGTAGGTGCCGAGCGCGAGCGCGGCGTAGAAGGCGCGCTTCACCCCCCGGCTGCGGCGCGCCCGCTCGATGATCTCGGTGCGCCACACGAACCAGAGCTCGAGCACGAGCACCAGCATGTAGAAGGAGTAGAGGATGCCGAACCCGGCCATGGCCGAGGTGAAGTTGGGCGTGACGATGACAAAGGGCCCGCGCTGCGGCTGGCCCAGGTGGAGCTGCAGCGGCAGCGAGGCCACGAGCAGGAAGGCGAAGGACGTCGCCATGGCCAGGCGCGCCACCGGCTTGAACTCCTGCCGGCCGAAGAGGTGGTAGAGCGACGTGACGATGAAGGAGCCGGCCACGAACCCGGTGATGTACGGGTACATGACGATCATCAGGCTCCAGGTGACGTGGATGTCGTTCGGGAAGGCGAATCCGCTGATCTCGGGCATCACCGGACCTCCTTGTCGAGATGCGTGTAGTAGCACTGGGGCTCGGTGAGCAGGTGCCCCTGCAGGATCTGGACGCGGTCGTGCTCGATGACCGCGCGGATCGGGTCGCCGTCCTTCTTGAGATCCCCGAACTGGCGGGCCTGGGTCGGGCACACGGTCACGCAGGCCGGCTTCAGGCCCTTCGTGATCCGGTGGTAGCACCAGGTGCACTTCGAGGCGGTGTGGGTGGCCGGGTGGATGAACCGGCTCCCGTACGGGCAGGCCTGCACGCAGTACCCGCAGCCGATGCAGCTCTCGCCGTCGACGAGGACCGCCCCGTCCTTGGTCCGGTAGGAGGCGCCCACCGGGCAGACCTGGGTGCAGGGCGTGGCCCGGCAGTGGTTGCAGATCTTCGGGACGAAGAAGGACTTGTTCGCGGCGAAGCCCACCTGCACCGGCGGGAAGCCCTCCATGCCGCCGTTCGGGGCGTCCACGTGGCTCTCCTCGGTGCCGACCACGTAGCGCTCGATCCAGGTGCGGTAGAAGCCGTCGGGCACGTCGTTCTCGGCCTTGCAGGCCCGGGCGCAGGAGCCGCAGCCGATGCACTTCGTGGTGTCGATGAGGTAGGCCCAGAGGTGCTCGTTCCAGTCGTAGGCGGTGCCGCCGGGCGCTCCGGTCGAGGCCGGGCTTCCGCCCGAGGAGGCCAGCGCCGACCCGCCGATGACGGTGACCACCGCCCCGCCGGCCAGCTTCAGCGTGCCGGAGAGGAACTCCCGGCGGCTCGAATCGCACCCGTCGTGACAATTGCTCATGGTGTCCTCCCTCAGGGCTTCGGCGCGTGCGGGTCGTGGCACTGCAGGCAGACCTTGCCCTCGGGCGGGCCGTTCACGTGCTGCTCCAGGTCCACCTGCGGGAACGTGGCGGGGCGGCCGGCGATCTTGCGGTGGCAGCGCGCGCACAGGGCGTAGGTGCGGTCGATGGGCGGCTTGACCACCGTACCGTCCTCCTTCACGTGGGCGCGGAAGGGCGCGTGGCAGATCTCGCAGCTCACGTTCCGGTGGGCGCCGGCCGCGCGCTTCTTGGCCTGGTCCTCGTGGCAGTCGCCGCACACCGCGGCCCCGCCGTGGAGCACCGGCCGCGCGTTCATCTGCTCCGCCACGTTGGCGCCGCGGTAGCGCCCGTACAGGCCGTAGGACTTGGGGACCAGGAATCCCCGCGCCAGCAGCACCACCGCCAGGATGACGGCGACCAGCAGGACGATCCGGAAGACGTGCCTCGCGTGCTCCATTCAGTGGACCTCCGGCCCGGGGCCGCCGGGCGGATCGAGTCGTTCGGGCGCGAACAGGACGGCGAACCAGCTTCGGTGCGGGCGCGTCCGCTCGGGATCGAGCGGGAGCGTCTCGCGGGAGAGGACCAGCGAGAGGATGGACGGGCGTCCCGCGACCGCCGGGGGCGGCGGTGGAGGCGGAGGAAGGGGCTCCGGTGCGAGGAGCCGCCGGAGGCGCGAGGGCCCGGCCGGACCGGCGTCCCGCGCGGGGGGCGGAGGCGGCAACGCCTCCTTCGTGAATCCGGATCGCACCAGCCGCAGCAGCCCTTCGAGACGTCCAGCCAACGCCGCACCTCCCGCTAGGGGCGTAGGGAAGCACACCCGTGAGGGGCGGTTCATTTCGCCGCGCGTCAAATCCGACATCGGCCTGATCCGGATCAAATACCGGCGTGTCCGGGGCGGCTGGTAGGCTCCCCCGGCCCCGAATGCTCACCGCCCTCGTCCTCGCCCTGGCCGCCGCCTCGCCCGCCCCCTGCGTGGAGGTCCTCGCGCTCTCCGACCTCCACGGACACGTGGCCGCGCTCCCCCGCCTCGCCGCCGCCATCGCTCCGGTGCGCGCGCGCGGCCCGTCGCTGCTCCTCGACGCCGGGGACTCGGCGCAGGGCACGCTGGAGGCCTCGCTCACGCGGGGAGAGGCCGCGGTCGCCGGGCTCGCCGCACTCGGCGTGAATGCGGCCGCGCTCGGGAACCACGATCTGGACTTCGGCCAGGAGGCGGCGCGGCGGCGCATCGCGGCCGCGCCCTACCCCACCCTCGCGGCCAACCTCCGCGACGCACGCACGGGCAAGCTCCCGGACTGGGAGAACCTCGGCGCGAGCCGCCTCCTCCGCCCGCCGGGCGGCCCGCTGGTGGGCGTGGTCGGCCTGTCCACGCCGGCCACGCCGCGCCAGACCATGCCGGCCAACACCCGCGGCCTGCGCTTCGGGAAGCTCGCGCCCGAGGCGGCGCGCCAGGCGCGCGAGCTCCGCGCCCGCGGAGCCGAGATGGTCGTGGTCGTGGCCCACGCCGGCGGCTCCTGCGGCGACGCCGGCGACCCGGACGACCTCGCCTCCTGCGATCCGCGCGGCGAGACCTTCGCGCTCGCGGAGGCGCTCCCGCCCGGGCTCGTCGACGCCATCCTGGGCGGCCATACCCACGGCTTCGTGTCCCACCGGGTGAACGGCGTGGCGGTGGTCCAGGCCGGGTCCCGGGGGGAATCGGTGGGCTGGGTCACGCTCTGCTCCGGGCAGCCGGCCCGCTTCCACCTCCCCGTCCGCCCGGAGACCGGCAAGGGCGGCGGCGGGGAGGCCGTCGACCCGGCCGTGGCCGCGGCCGTGGCGCCGGCGCTGGCGGCGGCGGCCTCGGAGCAGCGGCGCCCGGTGGGGGTGACGCTCGACCGGCCGCTCGGGCGGAGCCGGGAACGGGTGTCCGCCCTCGGCGCGACCGCGGCCCAGGCGGCGCGGGCCGCCATGGGGGCGGAGATCGGGCTCGTGAACGCCGGTGCGCTCCGGGCCGCGCTGCCGGCCGGCGAGCTCCGCTACGGGTCGCTCTACGAGGCCATGCCCTTCGACGACGGACTGGCGCGCGTTCGGATCACGGGCGGCGAGCTCGCCTCGGCGCTCGCGGCGCTCCACCGCTACCGGCGCGAGACCCCGCAGCTGGCCGGCGCCACCTTCGACGGGGAGACCGTCCGCACCTGCGCCGGGGAGCCCCTGCTCGCCGACCGGGAGTACACGGTCGCCATGAACGAGTTCCTGGCCGAGGGGGGCGACGGGGTGGGCCGGGTGGTCGCGCGCCTTCCCCCGGGCGCGAAGACCGTGCGGGGCGACCTGCGCCTCCGGGACGCCACGCTGGCCTGGCTGCGCACCGAGCCCCCGGAGCGGCGCGGGCGGGCCTGCCCCTGAGCGCGACCGGCGCGGGGAAGCTCCTTGCCTTTCCGGTCGGCGTGCAATAGATACGCGTGCGTTCGCGCGGTTAGCTCAGCTGGATAGAGCGTCGGCCTCCGGAGCCGAAGGCCACAGGTTCGAATCCTGTACCGCGCGCCACCTTCGAGGCCGGGACTCCACGTGAAATCCGCGGGGTCCCGGCCTTTCCGCATCCGCCCGGCCGTTCCGGACCGGCGCGGCGGCGTCAAGTCTCGGCCGGCAGGTCCACGCGAACCGTCGTGCCGCAGCCCGGTTGGGTCGTGACTCCGATGGCCCCGCCGTGCGCGGTCACGATGGAGTGCACGACGGGCAGGCCGAGCCCCATCCCGTGGCCCGTGGGTCGCGTCGTGAAGAACGGGTCGAAGATCCGCTTCATCACCTCCGGCGACATGCCCACGCCGTCGTCGCTCACCTCGATCCGCGCCATGCCGGGCGCCCCCGGACCGGTCCGGATCGTGACGGTTCCTCGGTTCCCGCCGCGCATCGCCTTGGCCGCATTGGTCACGAGGTTCACGATCACCTGGATGAGCTGTCCCTCGGAGGCGACCACGTCCGGCGGGGCGTCCGACTCGACCTGGACCCTCGCCGTGTTCGCCACCGACGCCGGCAACCAGCGCATCGCGTGATCCACCACCTCCGCGAGCCGGACGCGGGAGCGGCTCCGCTCGGGTCGGGCGAAGAGGGCCATGTCCCGCACGATGTGCGCGATGCGCTGGCCCGCCTCCTGGACATCCCGTAGCGCCTCGACGACCTCGGACAGCTGCCGCTCCAGTTCCGCGCGGTCCACGGCACCCGGTGCGCGCACCCGCGCGAGTGTTTCCTCGGGGGTCTCGATCGCCGTGCCCTGGTTGGCGATCTCGCTGGCGAGTGGGTTGTTGATCTCGTGCGCCACGCCGGCGACCAGGGTACCGAGGGAGGCGAGCCGGGAGGTCACGGCCAGCTGCTCCTGGAGCAGCCGTGCGGCCGTGACGTCCACGGTCACTCCGAGGTAACTCCGGGTGCTGGGATCGACACCCCGCAGCACGGTGCCGACCCCCCGCACCCAGGTGACGCGCCCGTCCCGGGCAAGGAACCGGTACTCGGTGGAGAGCGTGCGCCCGTCCGAGACCGCCTGGGCGCGCTCGCGACGGAGCCGGTCCCGGTCCTCGGGGTGGATCGCGTCCTCCCAGCGATCGTCGACGGGCTCGTTCGCCTCGAAGACGGCGACCTGGCGCCAGAACGGGTTGGCGTAGACGCACCGGCCCGCCGTGTCGAGCATGAAGATGCCCACCGGCGCCTCGCTCGCGAGCAGGCGGAAGCGGGCCTCCGACTCCCGGAGCGCCTCCTGTGCCTTGCGCAGCGCGGTCACGTCCCGCGCCGCCGCGAAGACGCCCTGCACCTCGCCGGACGGATTCCGGAAGACGGTGGCATTGTAGAGCACCGACAGGTACCCGCCGCTCGCGTTGCGCAGCGTGAGCGGGTAGTCGCGGACGTCGCCGCGCGCCAGCACCTCCTGGTACCCGGCCCGGGCCGCATCCGGGACGGTGAAGTAGTCGGCGAAGTCCGTCCCGACGATCCGCTCGCGCGGAACGCCGGTGGCCTTCTCGGTGGCCCGGTTCACGTCGGTGATCTTCCCGTCCGGGCCGATGGTCACGAGCGGATCGAGGCTGGCCTCGATGAGGCTTCGCGAATTAGGAGGAGGCCGCCCGCAGCGATTCCTCGGCGCGCTTCCGATCCGAGACGTCGGTCACGATGGCCCAGGTGCCGGTGTCCCTGCCGCCTTCCCGGATCCGATAGATCCGGAGCTCGACGGGGAAGACCGTGCCGTCGCAGCGCCGGAGATCCTTCTCGTAGGGCTCCGAGACTCCGCGGGGGCGGACCTGCTCGGTGAGCACGCGCCGATCGAGGTCGTGCCAGCGTTCCGGAGTGACGTCGTCGCTCGTCCTCCCCCGGAGATCCTCCTCGGAGCAACGAAGCATCTCCCGGAAGGCGTCGTTCGTCTCCACGATCGACCCGTCCGCGCTCATCCGGACGTAGCCGTCCCGGAGACTCCGGTACAGGCTCCGGTACTTGGACTCCGACGCGATGCGGAGCGCCTGGGCCCTCGTCGTCGCCACGAACCCCACGAGCAGGGCGAGGAGCACGCTCACGACGGTGCCGCCCACCGCCAGGCGCGGGGGTCCGTTCTGCCGGACCGCTTCCCCGAAACCGGGGCGGGCGTGGACCGCCAGGACCCACAGGCGCCCGGCGATCTCCATCCGGCGCACCGTGCTGAACCGTGGGCGGTTGCCGCCGACCAGGTGGTCCTCCCCATCGTGGTCGAAGAGGAGCGTGCCCGCGGACGGGGCCTCCCCGTCGTGGATCTCGACGTCGACGTCGGTCGCCACATCTCCGAACGTGCCGCCCATGAGATCGCCCATCCGGAACGGGGCGTACACCCAGGCGACGAGGGCGGCGCGCCGCTCCTCCACCGTCCGGTGCGGGACGCCGGTGCGGTAGACGGGAAGGTACAGGAGCGTCCCCGCCTGCGGGGGCCCTGCGCCCGCCTGCACGAGGGTCACCCTGCCGGAGAGTGCGGGGACGTCCTGGTCGCGGGCCCGCTCCATCGCCTCCCGCCGTACGGGCTCCGACGACATGTCGTACCCGAAGGCGCGAAGGTTCATCCCGGTGAATGGCTCCAGGAATACGATGCTGGTGTATTGATCCCGCCCGCCCGCCGGCCAAACCGCGTACTCCGGAAATCCCTCACCGCGTATCGCCGCCTCGTGGTCGTGGAACTCGGCGACCGGCACGACGACCGCGTACCCCACGCCCTGGATGCCCGGGTAGATCCGTTCGAGCCGCAACGAGGCCACGTAACGCCGGAATCCTGCGCGATCCACGGCGGGCGCCGAGACGATGAGGCCCCGGGTCCCAAAGAGCACCTCCTCGTACGCGAGCATTCGCGCCGTGATCCGGGACTCGGCGTCGTCCACCCGGTCCTCGAAGTAGACCTGGAGCGCCTCGTCGACGGCCTGAGCCTCCCGACGCCACCCGAAGAAGGTGAGCGTGAGCCCGCCCACGAGGGCGATCAGGGCGAGCTGGAGCGCGATCGGAACGGTGATTCGCCGCCCGCCGCGGGGCTCGCGGCTTCCCTGGGGAACCGATGCGGACGCTCCAGACATCGGGGAACGGGTCGCCCTTCCGGGCCAGCGCGGGCCCTGGGACCCATGCTCGACAAACCCCGGACAGCACGGAAGGCGCATGGTGGGGTGCACCCGAAAGGGATCGGGTGCGCCATCTCGTCGCCCGTCAAATCTCGCTTGCCCCCTGGCCCGGACCTCGGGTGTGGCGCAGCATCCGCCCCGGTAACCGGAGGGATTCCCGTGGCCCGCGATCGGATCGGGTTCGTCCTCGCCGGCGGTCTCCTGGCCGCCGGACTCGTCGCCGGCTGCGGCTCCGGTGGCTCCGCGGCCTCGACGGGCGGCACGACGCCCGCCACGCCCACCCTCACCTGGGCGAGGCCGGCCGCCATCGTCCAGGGCACGCCGCTGTCCGGGACCCAGCTGAACGCGACCGCCAGCGTGGCGGGAACGTTCACGTACGCGCCTCCGGCCGGGACCGTGCTCGGTGTGGGGGCCGGGCAGGTGCTCTCGGCCTCCTTCGCCCCCGCCGATCCGGCGAGCTACACCTCGGCCTCGGCCACGGTGTCGATCGACGTCCTCCCGACGCCCCCCGCCCCTCCGCCCGCGCCGGTGGTCCTCTCCGCGCTCCCGGCCGACGGGACGGTCACGCTCGACTGGTCACCGAGCGCCGGGGCCACGTCCTACGTCGTCTACGGCGCCACCGTGCCCGGCGTGACGCCCTCCGGGTATGCATCGCTGCCCGGCGCGCTGCGGGTCGTCGCCGCCTCCCCGCCCGCGGTCCTCTCCGGCCTCCCGAACGGCGTCACCCACCACCTCGTGGTGAGCGCGCTGGCGACCTCGGGCGCGAGCGCCGAGTCGAGCGAGGTCACCGCGACGCCGGAGCGCGACTGCGCCTGCCCCGGGTGGCAGGTCTGCGACTCCCGCCGGCAGTGCGTCGCCCCGGCGCGCGACGGGGAGTACCGGGTCGGGCTCAACTACCACGCGCTCTCCGACCACTGGCAGGTGGACATGCCGGTTCCACCCGAGGTGGACGTGTTCCTCCCGAACTACCACCTGCCCGGCATCCGCGATCTCGTCCGGGCCCAGCTGGCGGTGCTCGCCGCGGGCGGCGCGCGGGTGCTGAAGACGCAGATCTGGCACGTGAACGACCCGCTCACCGGCCCGCACTCGTACGGGGTCGACTTCCCGCCCACGGCCCAGCAGCTCCGGAACCTGCGCGACTACGTGACCGACGTGGCCGGAACGCCGACGCCGGACGGGGTCCCGATGGAGCTCTACCTGAGCAACGACTGGCTCGGCTCGGCCGACTACCGGGAGGGCACGCCGGAGACGACGCTCGGATCGAGCCGGCTCACCGCCGCCGAGTTCGCCGCGCGCGTCGAGGCGACCGTCGACTCCGAGCTCGCGGCGGTGCGCGGGGTCTACCGCCCCGACGGGCGCCCCGCCGTGACCCTCTTCTACTTCAAGCTCGAGATGGTGGTCTGCGCCACGCTCGACGACTCCGATCCGGCCTGCCTGTGGCCCGGGAACAGCCAGCCCTTCCACAACATGCAGTGGATGATGACCACGCTCTACCCGCACTTCGTCGCGCGGGCGCGCGCGACGGGCACCATCCCCAGCGTGTACTTCCTGGCCGGAGGTCACGAGCCGAACTACCTCGACCCGTCCTGGATCGACCCGTACTACCGGGAGCTCGACGGGCACGCCTCGATGAGCTGGTTCTACCGCGGCCTGCGATTCATGCGGGAGCACGGCCTGCCGCTCCCGGACCGGGTCGACATGACGGCCACCTGCAACTCCCCGCCGTCCTACACCACCGTGGCCACCGTGATCGCGCGGATCCACGACGACCTCCTGGCCATCCTCCCGGAGTTCCAGGCCCCGCCGCACCGGTTCGCCGCCGCCGAGACCTTCTACTACGCCGACGACGCGTTCCGCGCCGCCGGCAGCGCCGCCTTCCCGTCCGAGGCCCTGCTCGGCCGCGGACTGGAGGGCGTGATGCCGTGGCCCGAGATCCGGCCGGGCGTCCCCCACTACGACTTCCGGCCCTTCCAGGCGGCGAGCATGGTGACGCCCTTCGCCGCTCTCGACCCGGGCTTCGAGGACCCGGGGGGCGGGAGAGGGCTCCCGGCCGGGTGGAGCCCCGATCCGCCCGGCCCCACGGTCGCCTCGCGCGCGCTCGTCCCCGACGCGCACGGCGGCTCGGCGGTCCTGCGACTCCAGGGCGGGGCCTGCGCCGGCTGCGGCGGGGCCATCTCCGACCCGGTCCCGGTGACCCCGGGCAAGGTGGCCCTGGTGCGATTCTGGGCCCGCAGCGACGTGCCCGTGGCCGGCGCGCACCCGCCCGCCGCCGACTACGCCGGGATGGCCATCCAGGTCCGAGGGACCTCGGCCGGCGTGGACACGGGTTCGCTGCTCGACTTCGGCACCGTGGACACGCGCGGGGTCTGGCGCCGCTTCGTCGGCGCGGTGGAGGTCCCCGCCGGCGTGGACGCCCTGCGCCTCCGCCTCGTCCTGCAGAACGCCGGCGGCGGCTCGGTCGAGGTGGACGACCTCCACTGACGCGGAAGTGCTGTACCCTGCCTCCCGTGGGTTCCCTCCTCCCGGCCAGCGGAAGGACCGCGCGAGCGGCCTGCCTGCTCGCAGCCCTCGCCGCCTGCGCATCCCCGCCCCCGACCCTCCCGCCTCCGCGCTGGGTCCCCCCTCCGCAGTCGGCCGCATGCCGTCCCGACCGACCCTGCGAGAACGTGAAGCGCTGGCTCTCCATCGAGAAGGAGGCCGCGGAGGCCTGGCCGGCGTGCCATCCGGTGCCGCTGCGGGGCAGCGAGCAGGCCTGCGCCCGCGCCGACGCGTCCTACGCCGCGGTGCACCGGGAACAGCTCGAGTACTTCGGCGGCCTCTGCACGGGCTCGGTGGGCTCGAGCGCGTGGGACGTGATGCCGTTCCTGGGAACGCCGGAGAGCGACCGCATTGCCACCTGCGGCGGGAAGGGAGGCAGCGGTCCCTTCACCTGCCGGCTCCTCGAGTGGACGTGGGCCACCGCCTCGCGGGGGGCGGCCTTCGTGGTGTTCCTGGTCCCGCCCCGGGACGCCGCTCCCGGCGTGTGGGCCGTGAACAGCTGCTCCTACTGCGAGACCGGCGGAGCCTGCCTGGAGTTCCCGGCCCGGCCGTGACCCCGGCGCCGGACCGGGGCCCGGCGCGCCGCCGCGGGATCAGCTCGCCGGCCTCGCCCCCAGGACCGAGCGCTTGTCGCTGAACGCCGCCCGCACGTCGAGATAGTCCCGGTCCTCGAGCAGGAGCCCCCGCGAGATCACCCGGATCTCCTCCTCCTCGGCGCCGGTGACGACGCCGTCGGCCGAGGCGACCTCGAAGAGGCACCGCAGGAGCCCGATCTTCTGGTCGCGCGTGGCCGCGTCGCGGAACTCGCGGATGGCAACGAAGTTGTGGGTGGGGCCGAGCATCCGCTGGGTGGCCCGCGCGATCTCGATCACCAGGGCCGCCTGCGGGACGGAGAGGCTCCCGTGCGTCGCGACCATCCGCTCCATGACCGCGACCTCGGCCGGGGAGACCTCGAGGTCCACGTGCGCGACGCGCGCGAGGAGGAAGGCGAAGAGGGAGAGGTGGCGCGCCTCGTCGGGGTCCATGGCGTCGAGCTGCTGGGAGATCCGGTGGACCACCTCGGCCTCGGGATCGCGCGCGCGGGACGGGGACAGGCCCAGCCAGTCGATGAGCGACATGGGCGGATCCTAGCGGGCGCGAGGGCCTCCTGCCGGATAGATGGGCGGCATGCCCGATCGGCTCCTGCTCACCGACGCCGAATGGCGCGAGCGGCTCTCCCCCGAGGCCTACGACGTGCTGCGCCGCCACGGCACGGAGCGCCCCCACACCGGCTGCTTCGTGGGTACCCATGCGCCCGGGACCTACGTCTGCGCGGGCTGCGGGAACCCGCTCTTCCGGTCCGGCTCCAAGTTCGAGTCCGGGACGGGGTGGCCGTCGTTCACCGCGCCGGTCGGGCCGGACGCCGTCGTCGCCGTGGTGGACCGCTCCCACGGGATGGTGCGCACCGAGGTGCGCTGCGCCCGCTGCGACGGCCACCTCGGGCACGTGTTCCCCGACGGTCCCCCGCCCACCGGGATGCGGTACTGCATGAATTCCGTGGCCATGCGCCACCTGCCCGAGGGCGCGCCGGTGGTCCTCGTCACGCGCTGACCCGGGGCGAGAGGCCGGCACCCCCGGAAGGGTCCGTGCCGAATTGACCCCGAAACCCCGCGGATTTCACTACGCTCCGGGTCCGGAGACCGAGCCCTGGCGCCCCGCATCGGCACGTCCTGGAAGCAGACCCCGGTCGAGGGCCCCTTCGACGCGGTGGTGATCGGCTCGGGCATCGGCGGGCTCGGCGTGGCGGCGCTGCTCGCACGGCGCCGCGGGATGCGCGTGCTGGTGCTCGAGCGCCACACCACCGCCGGCGGCTTCACCCACACCTTCGAGCGCTCCGGCTACGAGTGGGACGTGGGCGTCCACTACGTGGGCAAGATGCACGGCCGCCGCGGGGGGCTGCGCCGCGTCTTCGACTACGTGACCGACGGTGAGCTGGAGTGGGCGCCGCTCCCGGCCGCCTACGACCGCATCGTGGTGGGGGACCGCACCTTCGACCTCGTCGCGGGCGAGGACCGGTTCCTGGACGGCCTCTCGTCGGCCTTCCCGGCGGAGCGCCGCGGCATCGCCTCCTACCTCGCCCAGGTGAAGGCCTGCGCCCGGTCGGCCGGTCCCTGGTTCTCCGCGAAGGCGCTGCCACCGCGGGTGGCCGGGCTCCTGGGCGGGCTCGTCCGCCGCGGCTTCCTGCGCCACGCCCGGCGCACCACCGGCGAGGTCATCGCCTCCCACGTCCGCGATCCGGTGCTGCGGGCGGTGCTGGCCGGGCAGTACGGCGACTACGGGCTCCCTCCCGCCCTCTCGAGCTTCGGCAACCATGCGCTGGTGGCCGAGCACTACCTGAAGGGCGCGGCCTACCCGGTGGGGGGATCGAGCCGGATCGCGGCCACCATCGTCCCGGGGATCGAGGCGGCAGGCGGCCACGTGGCGGTGGCCGCGGAGGTGGCCGAGGTGCTCGTGGAGGACGGGCGGGCCGCCGGCGTCCGGATGGCCGACGGGCGACGGGTCCGGGCACCGGTGGTGGTGAGCGACGCCGGCTGGGCGCGGACCGTGGGCACGCTCGTCCCCCGCGAGTGGCGCTCCCGCTTCCCCGCCCTCGCCGGGGTCGGTCCCTCCGCGGCGCACCTCTCGCTCTACCTGGGGCTGCGCGGCACGGCCGCCGAGCTGGGGCTCGAGGGCACGAACCAGTGGGTCTTCGAGGGCCCCGACCTGGACGGCGCCTTCTCCCGTTTCTCCCGCGACCTCGAGGCCCCCTTCCCCGTCGTCTACCTCTCCTTCGCGTCCGCGAAGGATCCGACCTTCCTCGACCGCTTCCCGGGCAAGGCCACCCTCGAGGCCGTCACCCTGGGGCCCTGGTCGGCCTTCGCACGGTGGGAGGGGACCCGCTGGAACCACCGGGGCGCCGCGTACGAGGACCTGAAGTCCCGGCTCGCCGGGCGGCTGCTCGCGGCGGTGGAGGCGCGGGTCCCGTCCGTCCGCGGCCGGGTCGAGGTGGCGGAGCTCTCCACGCCGCTCTCCACCGCGCACTTCGCCGGCCACCCTCGCGGGGAGATCTACGGCCTCGAGGCGACGCCGCGCCGGTTCGAGGCCGACATCCCCGTCCGCCTGCCGCTGCCCGGGCTCTTCCTCACCGGCGCCGACGCCGCCACGAGCGGCCTCACCGGCGCGCTCGGCGGCGCACTCCTCTGCGCCTCCGCCATCCTCCGGGAGAACACCTTCGCGGCGGTCCTGAAGGAGCCGGACCGCCGGCGCGCCACCACGGGAGTCCCCACATGACCCGAGTCCACGGCCCCGTCCTGGGCATGCCCGAGCTCGACGCCCCGCACGCCGAGTTGCTCGACCGCGCCGACGACGTCGCCGCGGCGGCCCGGACGCGCCAGGCGCGCAAGGCCTCGGCGCTGCTCGACGCCCTGATCGAGGCCACCGCCCTCCATTTCGCGTACGAGGAGGAGTGGATGGACCGCACCGCCTACCCGGACCGGGTGGCCCACCGGACCGCGCACGACCTCTTCCTCCAGGACCTGCACGTGTCCGCCCAGGAGATCCGCGCCGCCGGTGTCACGCCGCGGGTGCTCGACTGGGCCACCGGCCGGCTACAGCAGTGGCTGCGGTTCCACATCGAGAAGAACGACCGCCCGCTCGCCCGCCACCTGGAGCGCGCCCAGCCACGGAAGGGCCCGGCCCCGACCCACCCGCGCAGCTGACCCCGCCTACCGGCGGGCGGCCGGGACGAAGCGCTCGAAGAAGTCGCCCCGGTTCCACGCCGGCCTTCCCGCGGCCTCGGCGACGTCGAGCGCGACGAGGAACTGGAGGCGGGCGAACCGGGCCGCGTCCTCCCACCGCCACCCGGCGTCCCACTCGTCCCGCGGCGTGTGGTAGCGCGCGCGGGCCCAGGCGCGCCTGCGGTCCGCCTCGGCGGGATCGAGCCCCGGCGGCGGGCCGGGGGTGAGGAACAGCGCGGGCACGCCCTGGCGCACGAAGCTCCACTGGTCGGAGCGGACGAAGGCCGCCGACCTCGGGTTGGGATCGGCCACGAGCGGCACGCCCAGGGTCGCGGCGGCGCGCCCGACGCTCGTGGCCAGGGTCGAGTGCTCGGCGCCGCGGGCCACGGCGGCCTCGAACGGGAAGGCGGTGGGCGCCCCGTCGACGTTGATCGCCGCGACGATCCCCGCCGGGTCCACCACCGGATGGGTGGCGAGGTAGCTGGAGCCGAGCAGGCCGCGCTCCTCACCCGTCACCGCCGCGAAGAGCACGGACCGGGCTGGTCGCCGCGGCAGGGCGGCGAAGACCCGTGCCACCTCCAGCATCACCGCGACGCCGACGGCGTTGTCCCCGGCGCCGTTGTAGATGGCGTCGCCCTCCACCGGCTCTCCCACCCCGAGGTGGTCGAGGTGCGCCGTGATCACCACGGTCTCGCCGGACCGCGCCGGATCCGATCCGCGGAGGATCCCCAGGACGTTCACCGAGCGCGACGCACGGATGTCGGCCGACGTGCGGATGCGCGCCTTCACCGGCCAGTCCTGCGCCGCGAGCCGGTTCGCGTCCGCCTTCTCCAGGATCGCGCGCGCGCCGCCGGGGACCCCGGCCGCCACCGCGAGCTTCTCGAGGCCGCGCATCGAGACGACCGCGCGCGCGGGCAGCCCCTCCACCGCGTCCCCCGGGCGCGCCCCGTCCAGCCATTCCATCCCGCCGGATCGGGAGTTGCGCACGAAGTCGGCCCAGGGGAGCGACTGCTCCGCCACCGGCGTGTAGGCGAAGATCACCCCGGCCGCGCCGCGCGCGGCCAGCCGGCGCATCTTGCCCTTCCGGTCGGCGTGGGCGGCCCGCGGCGCCGGCGGGAAGAAGTTGGGCCGGTCCGACGACGGCGCGTCCCAGAGGACCACCGCGATCTTCCCCTCGAGGTCCACGCCCTTCAGGTCGTCGTAGCCGTACTCCGGCGCGGAGATCCCGTAGCCGACGAAGGCCAGCGCCCCGTCGAGCTCGACCTCGGCGTGCTCGCCGTCGGAGAGGGCCACGAAGTCGGAGTCGCGAAAGAGCGCGAGCGGCGGCTGGGACGGCCCGTGGACCACGAGCGAGCTGGCGGCGGGGTCGACGGTCCAGGTCCGGAGCGGGACCGGCTGCTCGTAACGCCCGTCGGCGCCGGCCGGCTCGATCCCGAGCGACTGCATCCGGGTGGCGACCCAGAGCGCGGCGATCTCGTGCCCCCGGGTCCCGGTGCCCCGCCCCTCGAGCAGGTCGGAGGAGAGGAACCGGGTGGAGGCCGAGAGCCCGGCCGGGCTCACCGCGGCGAGGGCGGCCGCGGCCGGGGCGTCGCCCGGAGAGGGCGTTGCGGCGGTCGCGCAGAGGAGGAGAATGGCGGCGTTCACGGACCCTGCATACTCCGGGTCCGGGGAGATCGCACTTGGCCGACGACTTCCTCCACCGCGCGGTGCCCGCGCTGCGCAAGCCGGTCTTCCGCCTGGGCCTCGCGACCAGCCACGGCATCGACGACGACGGCATCCGCGCCGCGCTGGACCGGGGCGTGAACTACCTGTTCTGGACCCGGCCCCGGCTCCTGCCCCACCTGCGCGACGCCATCCGCCGGGACCGGGAGCGGATCGTGGTCGCCACCGGGCCGGTCGTGGGCCTCTTCCCGTTCACCATCCGTCGCGCGGCCGAGCGCGCGCTGCGCGCGCTCGGGACCGACTACCTCGACGTGTTCCAGCTCTTCTGGGCGGGCAGGATGTCGGCGGTGGACGATCGCACGCTCGGCGAGCTGCGCCGCCTGCGCGAGGAGGGGAAGGTCCGGGCCATCGGGGTCTCCATCCACGACCGCCCGCGGGCGGGACGGCTCGCGGCCGGATCGGTGCTCGACCTGCTCATGGTCCGCTACAACGCCGCCCACCCGGGAGCCGAGACCGACGTCTTCCCGCACCGGACCGGGCGCGGCCCGGCCATCGTCGCCTACACGGCCACGTCCTGGCGGAAGCTGCTCCGCGCCCCGCGCGGATGGGGCGACCGACCGGCCACCGCCGGGGAGTGCTACCGTTTCTGCCTGACGAGTCCCCACGTGGACGTGACCCTCTGCTCCCCGGCCAGCGCGGCGCAGCTCCACGACGACCTCGACGCGGTGGCGCGGGGGCCGCTCGACCCCGGCGAGATGGACTTCATGCTGCGGCTGGGTCGGGCGGTGCACGGCTGACCCGGTCCCGCGCGCGGGCCCGGGCGAGCGCGTCCCCCACGGCAGAGGCGCCCGCGAGCACCACCCCGATGGCCACCGCGGGACCCAGCCACGGGAGCGCCGTCGCGCCCCGCAGCAGGACGAGCGCCAGGAACGTCCAGGACGCACGCTCCGCCGCCCCGGCCCGCGCGGCACGGCCGGCCCGCGACCGGAGCCACCGACCGATCCGGAGCGCGACCGCCGACCAGGCGCCGATCGCGGCGAAGCGGGCCGCCCGCGAGCACAGCGCGCCGATGCCGGCGGCGGGGATCGGGCGTCGATCGGTGCAGGTGGTTGTCGGCGAAGACATGATTCCCGAACGATCGCGGACGAGCGAGGCTCC
>JBBIOL010000022.1:14577-41476 GCA_037443385.1 Anaeromyxobacteraceae bacterium | reverse complement strand
ACCGACCCCCGCGGCTCCGACCGTCGCCGCCGCTGCGCCCGCGGCCACGCCGTCCTCCGCGGCGAACCCGGCGGCACCGCCGGCGGCGGCACCCGCCGGGCCCCGCCGCATCTCGGCCACGCTCTCCGGGCCGCTCGAGGAGTCGATCGCCCAGGCGCTCGGGCCGGGGGAGCAGGCGCTCGCCGCCGAGCTCACGCAGGTGGTGAACCGGCTCCTCGTCTGGAGCCTGCAGGTCTCGAAGGACGCCCGGCGCGGGGATCGCATCGACGTCCTCTTCTCCCCGGCCCCGCCGGGCGGCACCGGCGCGGGCCATTCGCAGGAGCCGGTGGTCGAGGCCCTGCGCTACGTCTCGCAGAAGTACGGGACGACCTTCGCGGCCTACCGGTGGCAGCCGCCCGGTTCGCGGTGGCCCCGCTACTGGCGCGCCGATGGCGCCGAGGTGGAGGAGCGGCTCGTGGACGGGCCCATCCGCGAGTACGAGCAGGTGACCTCGCTCGTGCGCGACGGGAGGCGCCACAAGGGCGTCGACTTCCGCACGCCGGTGGGGACGCCGGTGTACGCACCGTTCGACGGGACCGTCGAGCGCCGCAACTGGAAGTTCGCCGCCAACGGGAACTGCCTGGATCTCGTCGATCCGTCGACCGGCCGGCACGCCATCTTCCTGCACCTCGACGTCGTGCCGAAGGCGATGGCGAAGGGCCGGGCCGTGCGGAAGGGGGAGGAGATCGCCGCGTCCGGGAACAGCGGGCACTCCACCGCGCCCCACCTGCACTACCAGCTGGAGGACGCGTCGGGGAAGGTGCTCGACCCGTTCAAGATCCACCGCACCACGCGCGGCGCCGTGCCTGCCGCCGACCGCGCCGCATTCGACGCCGAGCGGGCACGTCTCGACGCCCGCCTCGCGTCGTCCGCCGGATGACGCGCCGCCATCCCGTCCAGGCCGGCGGCGCGCCCCGGCACCCGGATCAGACCGGGCAGACCAGGTCGTCGCTGTAGCGGTCGCGCGCCGCGGCGGCGCCGCGGAAGAGCGGCGACATGTCCAGGTGCCCCGGGACGCCGGCCGAGCCAGCCTCGCCGAAGGCGCGGGAGAGCGCGCCCTTGGCGTGCTCGAGGGCGGTGCCCACGAGTCCCAGCGCCCAGGTGCGGTCGCCCGCCGGCATGCGCTGCAGGGTGCGGTGCCAGATGGCCTCCTCGACCGCGGAGAACGCCTCCACCACCTCGAGGCGGGAGTACCCGGCGGCGTGCCGCTCCCGGGCGATGCGCTCGGCGGCCGCGGTGAGGCCCTCGAGGTCCTGCGTCCGGATCGCGCCGGCCACCATGCGGCACAGGGAGCGCAGCCGCTCGCGCGCCAGCGCCTCGCCGTCGCGGCCGTAGTGCTCGAGCCAGCGAACCGCGCCGAGGGCCTCCGCCACGATGGCGTTCTCGTCGTCCTTCAGCAGCTCCAGGATGTCCACGTCGTCCTCCTCGTCCGGGGCGAGTCGCGCCCCGCGACGAGTGTGTAGCGCCGATCGATCCATTACGGAAATCGATTATTGCTATACTTTACATTCCCACTGGGAATGGAGGATCCATGGACGTACACGCGCTGCGGGTCTTCGCGGAGGTCGTGCGCAGCCAGGGCTTCACCCGCGCAAGCAAGGCGCTGCACCTGACCCAGCCCGCCATCAGCAAGGTGGTGGCCGGGCTGGAGGAGGAGCTGGGAACGCCGCTCCTCGTCCGCGAGCGGCGCCGCGTGCGCCTCACCGACGCGGGACAGGTGGTGCTCGATCGCGCCCGCGGGATCCTCGACTCGATGCGCGTCATGGAGGAGGAGGTCCAGGAGCTCTCCGCGCTCCGGCGCGGGCGGCTCCGCATCGGCACGCCGCCCATCGTCGGCGTGGCGTTCCTCCCCTCGCTCATCGCGGCCTATCACGCCGCCTGGCCTGGGGTCTCGCTCGAGCTGCGCGAGGAGGGATCGCACCAGATCGAGGCGCTCGTCCGCTCGCACGAGCTCGACGTCGGGGCGGTGGTCCTGCCCACCGACGAGACCGCCTTCGAGACGCTGCCCTTCGTGCAGGACCAGCTGCGCGCGGTGGTGCATCCGTCCCATCCGCTCGCGGGCCGGCACCAGGTCTCGCTCCGGGAGCTGGCGGCGACGCCCTTCGTGCTCTACCGCCCGGAGTTCGCCCTGCACGGCCACATCCTGGAAGCCTGCCGGAAGGCCGGGTTCCAGCCCACCGTGGTGAGCCAGAGCTCCCACTGGGACTTCATCGTTGCCATGGTGGCCGCCGACATCGGGCTCGCGCTCCTGCCGGTCACCGTGTGCCGGCTCCTCGACCGGCGGCAGGTCCGGTCGATCCGGCTCGTCGACCCGGTCATCCCGTGGGACGCCGCGCTCGTCTGGCGGCGCGGCGGGCAGCGGTCCCCCGCCACCCGCGCCTGGATCGACCTCTGCCGACGCCGGCTCAGGCCCAGCGGATCGTCGCGGAGACCGCCCGGAGCCAGCGCCGCAACCAGCGGAAAGTGAACGACGACGGCGACCCGAATCGCATGGCCGCGCCTCCCGTCCCTCCCGGGATGCGCGAAGCCTAGCCACGCCGGAGACCGGGGGAAGGGGGAACTTCGTCTTACGCCCCGGATGAGCCCGGCCCGCCGGACGTGGCCGCCTAAGCGGCCATCGGCGGCCCGCCGGCCGGACGCGCGTCCCCATCGTCCGGACGGACCGCGGGGAGGTAGCCATGAGGCGAATCGTCGCCGTTTCTCTCGCAGTGACGTTCCTCCAGGCCTGCGCGGCCCACCAGGCGGCGAAGGCCGGGAGTCCCGCCGGGCCGGGGCGGGATGCCGCCGCACCACCCCCGGCCGGTTCCGAGACGCCGTACGGCCCGGCCGTCGTTCTCCGGTCCCCCGCGCCCGTGGAGGGCTTCGGGGCGGTCCACTTCCCCGTGTCGTGCACGCCGGAGGCACAGGTCACCTTCGACGTCGGGGTGGCGCAGCTCCACTCCTTCTACTACCCGGAGACGATGAAGACCTTCGCCCGGGTGATCGAGCTCGACCCGGGCTGCGCCATGGCCCGCTGGGGCCTCGCCTTCGCGCAGATGCCGAATCCGCTCGTCCCCCCGTTCGCACCGGCCGCGATGGAGCGGGCCGCCCAGTCCGTGCGGGAAGGCCGGGCGCTCGCCCGGACCGACCGGGAACGGGCCTGGCTCGAGGCGCTCGAGCCACTCTTCCTCGATGCCGCGACGCTCGACCAGCCGGAACGCCAGCGACGGTACCTGGCGGGCATGGAGTCGCTCGCGGCGCGCTACCCGGACGACGACGAGGCGCAGGTGTTCCTGGCGCTCGCGCTCCTGCAGGCGGCCGACCCGCACGACCGGACCTTCGCGAGCCAGTTCCACGCCGCCCGCATCCTGAAGAAGCTCGAGCCCACCCACCCGGGACATCCGGGGATCGCCCACTACGAGATCCACGCCTTCGACTACAGCCCCATCGCCGAGCAGGGGCTCGCGGCCGCGGACGCCTACGCCGCCATCGCGCCGGCGGCGCCCCACGCCGTCCACATGCCGTCGCACGTCTACTCGATGCTCGGCCTGTGGGACCGGTCGATCGCATCGAACCTCGCCACGCTGGACGTGGCCCAGGCCTACGCCGACCGGAACTTCGCCCCGGGCGTGACCCACTCGTCCGTGCCGCACTCCCTCGACTTCCTCGCCTACGCCTACCTCCAGCAGGGGCGGGAGCGCGAGGCCCGCGACGTCGTGGTCCGCATGGCGGCCATCGAGAAGCTGAACGTGGTCACGCTGGCCCAGGCCACGCCGATGAACGCCATCCCGGCGCGCTACGCCCTGGAGCGGGGCGCATGGGAGGAGGCGGCCGCGCTCCCGGTGCGGCACACGCCGTTCCCCTACGCCGACGCGCTGGGGCACTTCGCCCGCGCCGTGGGGGCGGCGCGGACCGGAACGATGGCCGGGCAGCTGGAGGCCCGGGAGGAGGTCGCCGCCCTGGACGCCGCCTGGTCCGCGTACCGCCAGGACCGGGGCCAGGAGTACTGGGCGCAGCAGACCGAGGTCCTCCTCGACGCCGCGTCGGCCTGGCTGGCCCGGGCCGAGGGCGACGACGCGGCCGCGGCCCGCCTGCTCCGATCCGCGGCGGACCTGGAGGACTCGGGCGAGAAGCACGTGGCGCTGGAGAACCGCCTCTACCCGGCCCGGGAGCAGCTCGCCGAGCTCCTGCTCGAGGCGGGGCAGGCCGAGGCCGCCCTGCGCGAGTACCAGGCCTCCATGCGGACCGCGCCCAACCGGCTGCGCGGGCTGCGGGGGGCGGCGCGCGCCGCCGAGCTGGCCGGGCATCCCGGTGTGGCACGGGAGTACCAGGACCGGATCGACGATCTCACCGCGGGCCACGCCGCGCCTCCTGCGGCGCGCGCCGGGATCCCGGGCGGAGTCGCGGCGCTGCCCGCGCCCCCGGCGCCGTGAGTTGGGGGTCCGGCACGGCGGCGGGCTCCCGCCGCCGCGCCGGCTCGATGGGCCGCTAGTCGGCGTGGCCCGGGCAGGGCCCGGTCGCGTCGCCGTGGCGCAGGTGCTCGTCCATCCCCTTCGGGAAGGGGACGCTCCGCGTGTGCCCCTGGCCGCGCTCGCCGCGCTCGAGGTGGCACACGAAGACCTTCGGCATCTGCAGCACCCAGCCCGCGTACCACTGGAAGCCGAGCCCCCATCCGCCGATCACGGTGCCGTCGTCGGACATGGCGTTCGGCGTCCAGAGCGAGGTGTACTGGTCCATCGAGGTGCCCTGGCGCCGCAGGAAGGCGTCGAGGTCCACCGTGCCGAGCTCCCTCGTCCAGAGGAAGGGCCCCACCTCCGAGGAGAACCACGGGTCGCCGGCGAACCCGGCCATGACGCTCCCGTCCCGGTTCATCGCGTAGGCGTTCACCGGCGCCGCGTCGGGGGACCAGGACGCGTAGTAGTCGACGCCCGGTCGCTCGGTCTGCTTGCGCCAGCCCAGCCCCTCGTTGGGAAGGCCCCAGTACGTGCCGCCCGAGAGCACCTTGCCGTCCGCGCTGACCGTGGTGATCTCGTTCAGGTCGGTGCCGTCGGCCTGCGTGATCCGGGAGGGCTTGCCGTCCACCCAGACGGTGGCGACGCGTCCGCCCCAGTCGTTCTCCTCCCAGCCGGCCAGCACCGAGCCGTCCGCCGAGATCTGGGTCATGCGACCGTTGGCCGGGGAACCGTCGGCCTTCGTGCCCGCGGACGGGAGGACCCGCGTGCCCTTGCCCGGGCTCCAGCGCATGCCCCGGTACTCCTCGCAGCCGAGGTAGGCCATGCCGTAGAAGGTGCCGTCGTTGGCGACGCCGTAGGTCGAGGTGGAGCTGGATCCGCAGGCGCCCATCGCGTCCACCTTCAGCCATCCGTTCCGCTCGTCCCAGCGCCACGAGCCCAGGTCGGTGAAGCTGTCCGGGTCGAAGAAGTTGGTGGCGATGTACTTCCCGTTGCGGGAGATGCGGGTGAACTCGCCGGGGGTGTTCACCCCCAGCGAGACGAGGCCGGTCTTCTCGGTCCAGCGGAACGCCGGGTTGCCGAGGCCGTAGTTCCCCACCACGATCGTGCCGTCGCCGGACATGTCGGTGACGCCAGCGCCGTAGTCGAGGGAGACGAGGACCGGCGCATCCTTGCGCCGCTCGAAAACCACGTCGGCGCGGACGGGCGCGCCGGCGCGGGGGACGACGACCTGGTACGCGCAGGGGTCGAAGGGCCGATGGCCCTCGCCCTTGCGGGACGCGCCGTTCCAGTAGCGCTCGGCCCCGGGCAGGAACCACATGGGGGGGGTGGGGAAGCCGCCGGCCACCACCGCGTCCACGTAGAGCACGTAGCGCGCGCCGGGCCGCAGGCCGTTCAGGGTGTAGGTGCCGTCGGGGCCGAACTGCCCCTGGGTCCACTGGCCGGAGAGCGCCGAGGTCGCGTCGGTGAACGGATCGTCCAGGTTGCGGGCGACGACGTTCACCCCGGTGAGCTCGGTGCGCCCGTCGAGGCCGAGGATCCGCCCGGTGATGGTTCCGGTCGCGGCCGGCCATCCCGGGCCCGGGTACAGGTCGGAGAGGGCGGCCCGATCGTCGGTGGTGTGGACGTCGGCCTGGCCGAGGCCGACGTCGCTCCCCGGAGACGGGCTGGAGTACGGGTACATGGTCTCGACGTCGAGCGCGGTCACGTCGGTGCGGTGCGGGAAGGCGGTGCAGCTCTGCGGGCCGACCGGCTCCCCGGTCCACGGTCCGTAGAAGAAGGCGGCCCCGTTCACCTGGGTGTGGGCGAGGCCGATGGAATGCCCGAGCTCGTGCGTCACGACGCCCTGGTAGTGCGCGGCGTCCGGGTCGTCGGTGTAGATGGCCTGGCCGGAGAGCAGGGTCCAGCTCTCGGTGATGTAGCCGGTGGCGTCGTCGCCGAACTCGGGCGAGGAGATGCCGAGCACGTCGGGGCTCACCCCGAAGAACTCCTGCAGCACGGTGCCGTCGGCGTCGAAGATCACGTGGATGCCGCCGCCGTTCCAGGTGCCGATGACCATCCCGGCGTTGGCGCCCACGATGTCCGGGAGCCCGATGCTCGCGAAGTCGCCCCGGACCTCGGCGCGGAAGGAGGACGTGGGGACCGCCGACCAGTCGGCGAAGCCCTTCCTCACCTGGGCGACGCCGACCGCGTTCGGGAAGACGTAGTCGACCGGCGGCTCGAGCCACCAGGCGGACTGGAACGAGTAGTCGCCCAGGTCGGTGTAGACCGGGACCACGGTGCCCGGGGCCCAGCGCCAGGGCTTCCCGGTCACGGCGTCGACGATGAGGGGCCCGCCCGCGAGCGCCGGCGACGCGGCCGCGGCGAGGGCGAGGGCGAGGAGGAGCCTCCGGCTAGCGGTCCGCATGGCGCATCCTCCCGGTCTCGACCCACTTCCCCTCCACCGCCTGCCGGATGAGGGAGGAGAAGGTCCGCGCGTTCACGGCGCCGCGGGTGGTGGACATGACCCGGCGCTCGGCGTCGCCGAGCAGTCCGGGATCGACCACCACCCGGTCGAAGAGGCCGGCGTTGTCGACGGCGTTCGTGGCCCCGGCCGCGGAGACGCGGAACTGGCCCTGGGAGAGTCCGGCGGTGGTGCGCAGGCCGGTCCAGGAGGCGGGGCGGCGCAGGAAGAAGATCGACTCCTGCCCCTTCGCGTAGGTGCTCCAGGCCGACGGCGTGACCATGAGGTTCACCCGGCCGTCGCCCGTGCGGCGCGGCGCGAGCAGGCCGAACTGGCGGAACGTGAACTCGCGGCCGGGCTGGCCCTTCAGCGCCTCGCCGACCTGGAGCGTCACCTCGGTGTAGGGGATGCCGCGCTCGTCGATGCCGTCCTGGACCGACTTCACCCGGCCGCGGACGATGAGCTCCGACTCCTGGAGCAGGTCGACGAGGTTGAGCTGCTTCTTCACGGTGGTGGCGTGGGCCGACGCGGGCGCGAGAAGCGCCGCGCAGGCGAGCCACGCGATCACGCGTACCTGGCTGCGGGGAACGATCATCCGGCTCTCTCCTCTGTGGTGCTGCTGGTGATGAAGCGGAACTCGGCCGAGGCGCCCAGGAGGCGGGACGCGCCCGAGAGGATGCGGAACTGCTCGGAGGCCATGTGGGCCATGAGCGCGGGCTGGTCGCGCCACTCGCTCACGAGGACGAAGGAGTCGCCACCGTCGATGTCCCGGCAGACGGCGCAGAGGAGGCAGCCCGGCTGGCGAAGGATGTCCCCGCGAAGCGAGCGGAGGGTCTGGACGAACTCCTCCCGGTTCTCGGGCGACGGGGTCAGCACCGTCGTCACCACCCGAACGGCCCTGCTGGTCTCCGGCTTCATCCGTGACGTCCTCCTCGTGATGGCCCACCACAAAGCAAGGAGGACGCCAGGGGGCTCGGAACCGGGTCGGATCGCCAACCATCGGAGATCACGGGACGGTTCGGCGTCGCATCGGCCCGTTCGCCGGAGGCGACGGGAGTCCCGCGCCACGGGATTTCGTGACCCACGGGATTTCGTGGGCCCTCGGCGGGTCGAGGGGACCGGGTACTGCGGTTCCGGCTCAGGCGTCGGCGGGCCGCCGGATGGCGAGCTTCAGCATCCTGGACCGGAGGGTGCTGGGCTTCAGGCCGAGGACCGCGGCGGCCCCCTCCCGCCCCTCCAGCTTCCAGGCCGTCGTCTCGAGCACGGCCAGGATGTGGGCCCGTTCCACTTCTTCCAGGGTGCGCTGCGACGACCGGAGCGGAGCCACGCCCTTCCCGGCCGGGTCGAGACGCACGGTGTCGGGGAGCCGGAGGGCCCCGCCGTCCGAGACCAGGACGCCCTGCTCGATGACGTTCTGGAGCTCGCGGACGTTTCCCGGCCAGTCGTGCTCCTGGAGCGCCTGCACCACCGACCGGGGGATCTCGAGGGCCGGGCGGCCCAGACGGGCGCAGGTGCGCTCGACGAACGCGCGGACCAGGATCGGGACGTCGTCGCGCCGCTGCCGGAGCGGGGGGACGGTGATCGGGAAGACGTTGAGCCGGTACCAGAGGTCCTCCCGGAAGCGTCCGCTCGCCACCTCCCGCGACAGGTTCCGGTTGGTGGCCGCCACCACCCGGACGTCCACCTTCAGGGTGTGGTCGCCGCCCACGCGCTGGAACGTGCCGTCCTGCAGCACCCGGAGCAGCTTCGCCTGCAGCTCGGGGGCGAGCTCGCCCACCTCGTCGAGGAACAGCGTCGCCCCGTCGGCGAGCTCGAAGCGCCCCTTGCGCTGCGACAGCGCGCCGGTGAAGGCCCCCTTCTCGTGTCCGAAGAGCTCGCTCTCCGCCAGGCCGGGGGGGAGCGCGGCGCAGTTCACCTTCACGAGCGGGCGGTCCTTGCGGGGCCCGAGCGCGTGGATGGCCTCCGCCACCAGCTCCTTGCCGGTCCCGGTCTCGCCCTGGATGAGCACGGTGGTGGCGGAGGGGGCGACCTGCCGGATGCGGTACAGCAGGTACTTCATGGGATCGCTCTGGCCGAGCAGCTCGCTCGAGCCCTCCACCGCCTGGATCTTCTCCCGGTAGTAGGTGTTCTCGGCCTCGAGCTCGTCCTTCAGGGCGGCGATCTCCTCGTAGGCCTTCTGGAGCGCGAGCTCGCCCACCTTCCGGTCGGTGACGTCGCCGATGCTCCCGCGCGTGCCGGGAGGCCGTCCCGGCCCCGGGGCGATCGCGTTGTTGGCCTGGCGGACCCAGCGGACCTCGCCGGTCCGGGTCCGGATCCGGTACTCGAGCGGGGGGAGGTCCTGGCCGGCGAGCACGGCGCCCTGGTAGGCGCGCCAGGCCGGGAGATCCTCGGCCACCACCAGGCGCTCGAGGAGCCCGGTGTCCCCGAAGTCGGCCGGCGGGTGGCCGGAGATCCGCTCGCAGGCCGGGGAGACGTACTCGAACGAGCCGTCCGGGCGCTGCCAGAACTCCCAGTCGTGGGTGAAGTCGGCCACCGTCCGATAGCGGCTCTCGGCACGGGCGAGCTCCCGTTCCACCCGGCGCCGGCGTCGGAGCTGGAGGACGAGCCCCAGGACGAGCAGGGTCTCGAGGGCGATCACGGCGAGCCCCGAGCCGATGGCGCGGCCGTGCTCCTCCCACAGCCCCGGGCTCCGGAAGAGCACCACGCTGCCCGCGGGGAGCCGCCGCTCCGCGAGGTCCCAGCGGTCCATCTGGCGCGCGTCGAACATGGGCGCGAGCCCCGCGTCGGCCACGAGCGGGATGGCGGCCGGGGACTCGCCCCGGAGGACGCGCAGGCCGAGCTCGGCGGCGACCTTCCCGGCCGCCTCCATGGAGACGAGCTCGCCTCCCAGGATGCCGGAGCCCAGGTCCTCGCGGATCACGCCGAACACCGGGCGCCGGCTCGCCGCGGAGATACGCTCGACCGGCTCGTTCGTGGCGTGGTCGCGGCCGGAGGCGTCCTGGAGCAGGCTGCCGAAGAGCACCAGGGCGTCGTCGGGCAGCGCGGCCACCCGCGCCTCGATCTGCTCCAGGCTGAGGTCGTTCAGGTAGGCGAGCTCCACCCGGTCGGCGAAGCGGGCGAAGATGCGCCGGCCCGCCTCGGCCTGGTTGCGCTCGTATTCGCTCGAGCCGAGCACGACGTCGATGCGCCGGGTAGCCGGGTACAGGGACAGCATGAGGTCGATGGTGCGGGGGGCGTTCTGCGCCGGCAGCGCCCCGGTGAGCTGCGGCCGGGCCGAGCGCGCCTCCTCGACGATGCGCCGGGACACGTAGCAGGTGACCACCGGGACCCCGGGCAGGAGCGCGCGGGAGACGACGAAGTCGAGCGCGGTCGGGCCGACGACGACGAGCAGGTCCACCTTCCGGGCCCGGTACTTCTCGCGGTAGAGCGCGAGGAGCGCCTCCTCGTAGGCCGGGCCCGAGAAGCGGTCCAGCCCGGTGTACTCGCCGTGGATGTCGAGGGGGATCGGCGATCCCCTCTGCAGCCCGTCGGTCAGCGCGACGGAGAGCTCGTGGAGGCCGGCGACGTCCTGGGGGATCGAGTACAGGACCACCACCGTCGGGCGCGCCGCCGCGACGGCCTCCTCCGGACGGGCCGGCCCGGGGTGCGCCACCGCGATCAGCGCGAGGAGGAGCGCCGGGCGGATCTAGGCCTCCTTGAACCGCGCCAGGGCGGCGCGGACGAACCGGGAGCGGACCTGCTCGCTGGCGAGCGCCTGCTTCACCGGCGGCAGCGCGGCGAGGGCGCGGGTGGCCTGGCGGAGGAAGCGGTTCCCGAGCCCCTCGCCGCCGTCGAGGAGCAGCTCGGCGAGCCGGCCGCGCTCGAGCGCCTGCCGGACGGCCTTCTCCACCGGGTTCGCCGGCACCGGCCGTCGCTCCCCGCCCCGCTCCATGCGCAGCGCCCCCTTGTGGCAGGCGGTCGCGCACACCCCGCAGCCGATGCAGGTGCCGAGGTCGAACCGGGGGGTGAGGCCGTTCCTGCGCTCGGCCGCCCGGCGCGAGGGGACCATCTCCACCGCCGCCACCGGGCAGGCCCGGGAGCACCGGGAGCAGCCGGTGCAGGTCGACGGGTCGCTGCGCGGCGCGAAGCCGCTCCCGTTCACCGAGCGCAGCCCCCAGCGGTTCGCGGCCTGGAGCTGCTCGCAGCAGCAGCCGCAGCAGTTGCAGACGAAGGTGGGCCGGTCCTGGACGTTGTCGGCGATCTGGACGAGCCCCCGCTCGCGGGACGCGGCGAGGACGTCGAGCGCCTCGGAACGGTCCACCGCGCGGCCGAACACGCGCCGGGTGACGAACTCGGCGCCGCCGTTCAGGGTGAGGCACACGTCCACGGGGGCGTCGCAGGCCGCTCCCAGGTGCTCCTGCTTGTGGCGGCAGTAGCAGAGCGAGAGCGCCCAGGCCCGCGCCTCGCCCACCACGTGGGTGGCCCGCTCCCAGTCGAGCACGTCGGGGAGCGGGTCGTCGGAGAGGCCGGTCTCGTGGACCAGGGCCCGGCCGATGACGGTGTCGCGCCCGAGCGCCTCGCGGGCGAAGGTCTCGTCACCATGCGTGTAGGCCCGCAGGGCCTCGGCCATGCGCCGCTTCGGGATGGCGTCCTTCGCCCGCATGAGCGAGTACTCGAAGAAGCCCACCACCGGCGGGGAGAGCAGGTACGAGGCCTTGCCGGTGCGCGGGTGCACGAGATCCATCACCACGCCCTTGTCGCACATGGCGTCGAGCCGCGGACGCAGCTCGTCCTCGGGGATCCCGAGCCGTCGCGCGAGGGTCCCGAGCGAGGTCGGGCGCCAGGGCATGCGCGCCGCCAGCGCCGCCTCCTCGGGCGTGTAGAGGATCTCCAGGATCTCCCGCCAGCCCTCCCAGGCCGCCGGGTCGGCGGGTTCCGGCAGCGCGACGGTGCCCCCGTCGAGCCGGGCGACGAGATCGCGGTACTCGTCCTTCAGCTTCCCCAGGTGGCCCATGGGGGCGATCCGTATCACGCCAGGCGGAGCACGTGCAGCGTGGTCACCTCGCCCGACCGGGCGGCGTGGAGCGCGTCGCCCGCGTCCCGCGCGCGGGGGTGGGCGGCCGGCGTGGAGACGGCGTCCACGCGCCGGAGCCCGGCCGAGGCGATGGCCGCCTCCAGGGCCCCGGGTTCCCGGAGCCCGAGCCGCTCGGCCAGGTCGGAGAGCACGAGCCAGCCCTCGCCTTCCGGGGCGAGGTGGCCCGCGAGCCCCGAGAGGAAGCGGGAGAGGAACTTCCCTCCGGGGTCGTAGACCGCCCGCTCGAGCGGCGTGTGCGCGTCGGCCGGTACCCACGGGGGGTTGCAGAGCACGAGGTCGGCCCGCCCGTCGGGGAAGAGATCGCCTTCCCGGACCTCCACGCGATCGGCGAGCCCCAGCCGCTCCGCGTTCTCCCGCGCGCAGGTGACCGCGCGCGGCTCGCTGTCGGTCGCCACCACGCGGGCGCCGGCCCGGGCCACGAGGAACGCCAGCACACCGGTGCCGGTGCCGACGTCGAAGGCCAGGCGACCCCCGAGGTCGCGCCCGGCCAGCCGGGCGGCGACGAGCCCCGCGTACTCGCCCCGCACGGGGGCGAAGACGCCGTGGTGCGGGTGGACGCGTGCGCAGAGCCCGGGGACCTCCACGCCGCGCACCCGCCACTCGTGCGCCCCGACGGCGCCCAGGATCTCCCGCAGGGGAAGCAGTCCCCCACCGTCCGGCGGCGGGCCGAGCGCCCCGGCGAGCGCCGCCGACACGTCGGGTGCGCGGGCGAGCGGGATGCGCCATCCGTCGGCCACCGGAACGAGCAGCCGGTTGAGCAGCAGGTGGGCCTCCCGGACCCGGTGCCGCTCGCGGCGGAAGGCCTCCGCGGGCGGTGCGCCGGGGGAGGGGCGGGGGGAGAGCCTCCGCCCCAGGGCGGCGAGGAGCTGGCGCGCGTTGCGCCAGTCGCCCTGGTAGAGGAGCGCCTCGCCGGAGCGGATCCGTCGCAGCGCCTCGTCGGCGCGGGTGGCGTCGCCGGCCGGTCCCACCCGGCGCGGCGGCGACGCCGTCCCGGAGAGCCAGCGCGCGGCGCGCGTTCCGGCCAGGCCGGGTTCCGGGACGGGTACCGTGTCGCGCTCCAGGGTTCCTCCTCGGTCCGCCCGGAGGCGGACGGCACGATGATGCCACGCCGGCGGGCCGACGCGCTGCGGCACGGGTTCGCCCGGCCGTTTCCGCACCGGGCGCCAGTTGGGGTACGGTCGTCCCCTCCCATGCGCGAGAGCCTCAGGTACTTCCGGAACTCGTTCCTCGTCTCCGCGCTGGGGCTCGCGGCCGGCGCCGGGATCGGCTGGTACTACCGGCACACCGGGGAGGGGGTGCTGGCCACGGTCTTCATCGTGGCCGTGCTCTCGGTGCTCGAGGTCTCGCTGTCCTTCGACAACGCGGTGGTGAACGCGTCGGTCCTGCGGGGCATGACGCCGCTGTGGCGCCACCGCTTCCTCACCTGGGGCATCGCCATCGCCGTCTTCGGGATGCGGCTCGTCTTCCCGCTCGTGGTGGTGAGCGTGGTGGCCTGGGTGAACCCGTGGGAGGCGCTGCGGCTCGCGGCCATGGAGCCCACCGAGTACGCGCGCATCCTCACGAGCGCCCACGTGCCGCTGGGCGCCTTCGGCGGCGCCTTCCTGGGCATGGTCTGCCTCAAGTACTTCTTCGACGCCGACAAAGACGTGCACTGGATCGTCCCGGTGGAGAAGCAGCTGGCGCGGCTCGGCAAGTTCGAGGCCGGCGCGCTGGGCGTGATGATGGTGTCGCTCTACGTGTTCTCGCGGTGGGTCCCCGCCGACAAGGCGCACGCCTTCCTGGTGGCGGGGCTCTTCGGCCTCGTCACCTTCATCGTCGTCGACGGGATCGGCGCGGCCATGGAGGTGGACGAGGACGCCATGCGGAACGTCCACCGGGCCAGCGCAGCCAGCTTCCTGTACCTCGAGGTGCTCGACGCCAGCTTCAGCTTCGACGGCGTGATCGGCGCCTTCGCGCTCACCAACAACCTCTTCGTCATCGCCATCGGCCTGGGCGTGGGCGCCATGTTCGTCCGCAGCCTGACCGTGATGCTGGTGGAGAAGGGCACGCTCGACGCGTACCGCTTCCTCGAGCACGGGGCCTTCTGGGCCATCGGCGCGCTCGCGCTGCTCATGCTGGTGGGCACCGTGGTGGACGTTCCCGAGGCGGTGACCGGGCTCATCGGGGCGGCCTTCATCGGCTTCTCCGTGTGGTCGTCGATCGCCTGGCGCCGGCGACCGGCCGGATGATCCAGCGGATCCTCCAGATCATCCTGCCGGTGTTCGGCGTGGTCGCCGCCGGATGGGTCTACGGGAGGACGGCCCGGCCGGAGGTGGGCTGGGTCAACCGCATGAACATGGACGTCTTCGTCCCGGCGCTCATCGTGGGCTCGCTCTCCCGCCGCGACTTCTCCCTGCGGGAGAACCAGGCGCTCGTGCTGGGCACGGTGGCGGTGGTCCTCGGATCCGGCCTCGTCGCCTGGCCGGTGGCGCGCCTGCTCCGGGTGAGCCCGCGCACCTTCGTCCCGCCGATGATGTTCAACAACTCGGGGAACATGGGCCTGCCGCTCGCGCTGCTCGCCTTCGGCCAGCGCATGCTCCCCGCGGCCGTGGCCATGTTCGTCACGTCCAACCTGATGCAGTTCACCCTGGGCACCTACCTCGTCCGGAGGGACGCCCACCACCTGCACCTGCTCCGCAGCCCCATGGTGCTCGCCACCGCGGCCGGGCTCCTGCTCCCGGCGCTGGGCTGGACGCTCCCGGGCGCGCTCGGGACCGGGGTGGACATGCTCGGGCAGGTGGCGCTGCCGCTCATGCTCTTCTCCCTGGGCGTGCGGATGATCGACGTGTCGCTGCGCGACTGGCGCGTGGGCGTGGCCGGCGCGGTGGTCCGTCCCCTGGCCGGGCTCGGGGTGGCGCTCCCGCTGGGCGCGCTCCTCGGGCTGGCCCCCGTTCCCCGGGCCATGCTGGTCCTCTTCGCCAGCCTTCCGCCGGCGGTGCTCAACTACCTCCTGGCCGACCGCTACCGGCAGGAGCCGGAGCGGGTGGCGTCGATCGTGCTCATCGGCAACCTGGCCAGCGTGATCTTCGTGCCCGTGGGGCTGGCGCTGGCGCTTCGCGGGCCGTAGCGACGCCGTGGTCCGGGGCCGCGCCCTTCACCCTCCGTAGAGGACGCGGGGCAGCCAGAGCCCGATGTCCGGGAACACGTAGAGCAGGAAGAGCGCCAGGAGCTGGATGGCCATGAAGGGCATCATCCCGGCGAAGATCTGGTTCAGGCTCACGTGGGGCGGGGCCACCCCCTTCAGGTAGAAGGCGGCCATGGCCACCGGCGGGGAGAGGAACGCGGTCTGGAGGTTCAGCGCCACGAGCAACCCGAAGAAGAGCGGGTCCACGTTGAAGTGGGAGAGGAGCGGCAGGAAGATCGGCATGAAGATGACGATGATCTCGGTCCACTCGAGCGGCCAGCCCAGGATGAAGATGATGAACTGGGCGAGCAGCATGAACTGGACCGGCGTCATGTTGAGCCCGAGCACCCACTTCTCGATGATCTCCTGGCCGCCCAGCAGCGCGAAGGCGGCCGCGAAGATGCTCGACCCCACGAAGAGCCAGCACACCATGGCGGTGGTCTTGGCGGTGAGGAAGACCGACTCCTTCACCACCTGGAAGGTGAGCCTGCGGTAGGCGGCGGCGAGCACCATGCCGCCGGCCGCGCCCATGGCCGCGGCCTCGGTGGGCGTGGCCCAGCCGAAGATGATGCTGCCGAGCACCGAGAGGATGAGCGCGGAGAGCGGGAAGAAGGAGCCGAGCAGCATCTTGAAGATCTCGAACCGCTCCACGGTGAAGAGCACGTAGTTCAGGATCAGGATGGCGGCGCCCAGCGCCACGAGCCCCCAGAACCAGCGCGGGGCGGGGATGCGGGTGGACGCCAGCCCGGCGGACGGCGGGGTGGCCGCGGCATCCTTCGCCGCGACGGGCACGACCGGCGCCTCCGCCGCCGGCGCGGCCTTCTCGGCGCCCGGGGGCTCCTGCACGCCCTCCTGCGGCGGCTCGGAGAGCGCCGAGCCCGGCGGCTCGGCGAGGCCCCCGCCTCCCGGCTCGGCCGCCACCTCGACGCCGATCTCGGTGAGGCCGCCCGTGTCCACGACCTCCACGGTGGTGGCCACCTGGAAGAGGACGGCGAGCGGGACCACCACCATCGACACCGGCAGGGAGGCGAGCCCCAGCTGGCCGAGCAGCCGGCCGCGGGGGATCCCGGTGTTCCCCGACCGGAGCGCATCGAGCAGGGCCGGGATGGCGAGCCGCCGCGGCCCGCCGCGCAGGCGAAGGGCCCAGTCCGGGAGCTTCACCTCCGCCTCCTCCGGCGGGGGCTTGGGGGCCAGGCTCGGGTTCAGCATGGCCCGGATCATCACGTAGCCGATGTAGAGACCGGCCAGCATGAGCCCCGGGAAGAAGGCGCCGGCGTAGAGCTGCACCACCGAGACGCTGGCGGTGGCCCCGTAGAGGATGAGGAGCACCGACGGCGGGATGAGGATGCCCAGGCAGCCGCCCGCGGTGATCACGCCGGCCGAGAGCCGGATGTCGTAGCGCGAGCGGAGCATGGCCGGGAAGGCGAGCAGGCCCATCAGGGTGACCACCGCGCCGATGATGCCGGTGGCGGTGGCGAAGACGGCGCAGGTGACGAGCGTCGCCACCGCCAGCGAGCCGGGGATGCGTCCGATGGCGAGGTGGAGGCTCTGGAAGAGCTTCTGGATGAGCGCCGCCCGCTCGACCAGGTACCCCATGAACACGAAGAGCGGGATCGAGATGAGGACGTCGTTCGTCATCACCGCGTAGGCGCGCTGCACCATGAGCATGAGCGTCTGCCGGGCCGCCTCCGGCGCGGGCGCCTGGAAGCGGTAGGCCAGGAAGGCGAAGAGCACCCCCATGCCCATGAGCGTGAAGGCGGTGGGGAAGCCCAGCATGATGGCCACCACCACCAGCGAGAGCATGAGCAAGCCGAGCTGGCCCGAGGTCATGTTCCAGGGGGCGGGAAGGAAGACGAAGGTGGGGATGACGATGGCCGCCATCAG
This sequence comes from Anaeromyxobacteraceae bacterium, assembly GCA_037443385.1. GTDB lineage: Bacteria > Myxococcota > Myxococcia > Myxococcales > Anaeromyxobacteraceae > CAIOAK01. The sequence continues at coordinate 24,443 of JBBIOL010000022.1, read as the reverse complement.
GATGAAGCCGAACCAGAGCTCCTTGCGGATCTTCACGGCCGGGGCCCCTTCCCGTCGTCCCTCTCCTGCTCCACGACGAAGCGGTCCAGGGCCTGGATGTCCTCGTCCTTCACGTCGACCATCCGCTTCAGCTTGTCGACGTCCACCTCGACCACGTCCTCGGTCCGGGAGGGCCACGCGCCGTCGCGCAGGCAGATGACGCAGCGGGCGATCTCCGCCAGCCCCTGGACCAGGATGAGCGCGCCAGCGACGGGGATGACGGTCTTGAAGGTGTAGACCGGCGGGCCGTCCACCATGACCGAGGACATCTCCCGGATGCGCCAGGCGTCGGCCGCGTAGATGGTCCCGGCGTAGGTGAGCGCCACCACGCCGGGCACGAAGAAGAAGACGTAGAGGGTGAGGTCGATGCCGGCCTGGACGCGCGGGGAGAAGAAGCCGTAGAGCACGTCGCCGCGCACGTGCCCGCTCTTCGCCAGGGTGTAGGCCCCGGCCATCATGAAGAGCGTCCCGTACAGCTGCAGCTGGGCGTCGAAGACCCAGGCGTGGGGGGCGTCGAAGAACCGCCGGGAGAAGATCTCCCAGGTCATGAGGAAGGTGAGCAGCACGATGAGCCAGGAGACGGCCTGGCCCACCCAGGTGCTCGCCCGGTCGATGCGCAGGAGGAGCTTCTGCATCCGGCGGGTCTCCGGCGGCTGGATCAGGCCTTCTTCTTGGCGAAGAAGTGGGCGTGGGCGGCCCGGAAGTCGCAGTAGGTGTCGTACTGCCACTTGCCGGCGCGCTCCGCGAAGGCCCGCTGCGAGTCCCACACCTTCTTGAAGAGCGGGTTCTCGGCGGCCTTCCTGGCGGCGACCTGGTCCCAGACCTCGAGCTGCTTCTTCAGGATCGCGTCGGGGGTCTTGTAGAACTTCACGCCCTGCTTCTCCGACATGTCCTTGTAATCCTGCGAGTAGCGGTCGATGGCCTTCCAGGACATCTCGGCGGAGGAGGCCTGCACCGCGTAGCCCAGGATCTTGCGGAGGTCCTCCGGGAGCGCGTCGTACTTCTTCTTGTTGAAGAGGATCTCGAACTGCTCGCTGGCCTGGTGGTAGCTCTGCAGCATGCAGACCTTGGAGACGTCGGGGAACCCCAGGGCGCGGTCGGAGGAGGCGTTGTTGAACTCGGCGGCGTCGAGGAGGCCGCGGTCCATGGCCGGGACGATCTCGCCGCCGGGGAGCGCGTTCACGGCGCAGCCCATGGCGGTGAAGATGTCGATGGAGAGACCCACGGTGCGGTACTTGAGCCCCTTCATGTCCTCCATCTTCGCCACCGGCTTCTTGAACCAGCCGAGCGGCTGGGTGGGCATGGGTCCGTAGAGGATGGACACCACGTCCATGCCCAGCGACCGGTAGATCTCGTCGAGGAGCTCCTTCCCGCCGCCGTACATGTGCCAGGCCAGCACCATGTTGGCGTCCATGCCGAAGGCCGGCCCGGAGCCCCACAGGGCGAGGGCGGTGTTCTTGCCGTAGTGGTAGACGATGACGCCGTGGCCGCCGTCGAGCGTGCCCTTGTTGACGCCGTCGAGCAGGTCGAAGGCCTTCACCACCGCGCCGGCCGGGAGCACCTCGATCTTGAGGCGGCCGCCCGACATCTCGTTGACCTTCCGGGCGTAGTCGAGCGCGTACTCGTGGAAGATGTCCTTGGTGGGCCAGGTGGACTGCCAGCGCCACACGATGGGCGCCTGGGCCACGTGGATGGTGGGGAGCGCCGCGGCGGCCCCGGCGGCGGCCGCTCCGACGGTGGCCCTCTTCAGGAAGTCGCGCCGCGACGGCGCGTCTCGCTTCGGGTCCGGCTGGGTTCGCTTGGTCTTCACGTGGGCCTCCTGGCGTGGGGGGTCTTCGACCCGGGGGGAAGAAGAGCCTAGGTCGCCCGGCCCCACGCCTGGAAGGGGCCCCGGCACGCGATTTCATGACGCGGCGTGTAATCGTCCCCACCCCCTGGCGACGGCTCGCGCGGGTCCGTTAACATGACGCCCCCCGGGGGGATCCATGAACGGCCTCGCTTCACCTGCGGTGACACGCGCGCCGCGCGCCGTCTCCGCGCAGACGCGCTTCCTGCTCCCGTTCCTCTTCGAGCGGCGGGCCGCCGAGAGGGCCGCCGAGGCGCTCTCCGGGGCGACCGGGGGGCTCGTGCGGGGGATCTGGACCCGCGAGCCACCCCGCAAGCTGTACCGCTACCGGCTCGAGATGACCGGGCAGCTCGACCGTTTCCTCTTCTCCCACGGCGAGAAGGGGGCGGTGGAGGGCGCCTACCTCCACGCCGGCGGCGATCGGGTGAGGCGCTGGCTCGGGGCCGTGGACGTGGACCTGGGGTCGCGCCAGGCCCGCGTCGGCCTGGCCCCCACGCCCGGCGTGGAGATCTTCCTCACCGCGCACGGGGCTGGCGTGCTCTCCCTCACCTTCGACCTGGGCGCCGACGTCGACCTTGGGTCCACCCTCGAGGTGAACCGGAGGCTCTCCATCCTGACCCGCCCGGGCGAGCGCGCGCCCTGGCTCTCCGCGCCCTGGCCCGACGGCGCCCGCCCGGCACCGGAGGCCGGGGCGGAGGAGCCGCACCACCCCAGCGCCGTGCCGCTGGGCGACCGCCTAGGGCGGCCGGGTGCACGGTTCTCGCTCGCAGAGCTCATCGCCGCGCTGCTCGAGCCCCTGCGCGGGTTCGGCATCTCCCCCATCCAGGAATCGCTCTCGGCCTACGCGGTGGTGGTGCTCCCCCGGGACGTGGACGTGGGCAGTCCCGAATCGCGCCCCTGGGCGGCGCCGTTCCTGGCGTCGCTGGCCCAGGTCCAGGCCGTCTACCGACCCGCCCAGGAGCGGGGCGGACTGGGCGTGCCCAACCTCTTCACCGCCCCCAACCACTGGACCGCCGCCACCCTGCAGGGCGCGGCCCACCTGCTCGCGGAGCGCGACGCCCACGCCGCCGGCGAGGAGACCCTGGGGGAGGCGCGCGACCGCTACTTCGTCCCGTACCTCACCGCGCTGCTGCAGCGCTGCGCGGTGAAGCGGGCCGCCGAGGAGGCCACCGACATGGTGGTGAAGGACGACGTCCAGCGCGCGGCGGTCTCGCGCCTGCGCTCCGACGTGCTGGCCTTCGCGCTGGCCGGCGCGCTGCCGGAGGTGAGCGTCCGCTACTCCCTCCACCGCTACTACCGCATGTGCCAGGAGGCCGTGGACCTGGAGCGAAACCTGGAGCAGGTCCGCGGCGCGCTCGGCGACCTGGAGGCCCAGCTTCAGGCCCGCCAGCAGGTGGAGATCGCCGAGGCCCAGCGGGACATCGCGCGCCAGTCGGTCGAGTCCCAGGAGAGCGCCCACCGCATCCACATGGCGCTGGTGTGGATCGAGGTCTTCATCGTGGTGGCCTACGCCGCCGAGCTGGTGAAGTTCTTCGTGCTCGAGCTGCCGCACATCGAGAGCGTGAAGCTGCGCTGGCTGGCGGGGGTGCTCTCCATCGGCACCGGAATCGCCGCACTGCTCGTGCTTCGGCCGTGGGACCACAAGCACGAGGCCCGGCGGAGGAAGGCGAGGCCCGGCACGGCCTGAACGAAGGGGGCGACCCGCGAGCGGGCCGCCCCCCGGCCGGCGACGATGGCGGGGTCCGTCCCCCCCGCTACCCGCCGACGATGAGGATCTGCGTCTTCTGCCCGCCCGCCACGCAGCGGACGGAGTGGGTCGCGGTCATGAGCACGTCCGCCTGGTTGATCGAGCCCGCCCCGTTCGCGAAGTTCACCGGATAGGCGTGGTTCGCGAAGTTTCCGAAGGGGGACGACGACCAGTAGAGGCCCGGTACCGTGTCGGGGAAGATCGACCGGTCGATGGCCGGGTTCGCCCCTCCCACGTCCACCAGCGTGGAGAGCTCCTTCAGGCTCGGCAGGCGCCAGGAGGTGAGACCGTCGGTGCCCGTCCCGGCGTTGAGCCCGTCGCAGTGGGCGAGCGCCTCCAGCCAGGTGAACGTGGTCTTCGTTCCCTCCGAGGCCGTGCTCGCCCTCCAGTAGAGGCGGGTCGAGACGTCGAGCCGCGTGCCGGGCTTGCCGCTCACGTTCACCAGGAAGGCGCCACCGGTGGTGGGGATGCCGCCTCCCGCCGTCGCGGTCGACGACACGCAGGCGGTCCCTGGCCAGTTGCCGTTGGTCGGTCCGGGCGGATTCCCGGCCCGGTTCACCGGGATCAGGATCGGGTAGTTGAGGGCGATGGTCCAGTTGAGCGCCGGCGCGGGTGCGTAGGCGTCGGTGGTCCAGACGCCGCCGTTCTGGATGTACGGGAAGAACGTGGAGGGTCCCACCGCCCCGCCGTTCCGTCCGGTGTTCACGATGGTGAGCGCCTCGCGGACCGTCGGGAGGCGCCAGCCCGTGTCGCCGTCGTACCCGCTCGCGGCCAGGCTGGCGCAGTAGGCCGCCGACTCCGGGTAGTTCCGCACCGTTCCGCTCGTGTCGAGCCGGGTCCAGGCGAGCCCGGTGACCGAGTCGGTGGCGGTGAGGCCCGAGGCCGAGACGGAGAATGTGGGAACATTGACGAGCACCGACCCGTCCTGGCCGAACGCGGGCTGGCCGGGGGACGGGCAGGGGATGAACTGGGAGCCGTCGGAGCAGACGGCGTCCACGGAATCGGGCAGGTAGCTCGTCGTGACCGTGAACGGGGTCGACGTGCTCGGCAGGAACAGCCCGTCACCGGAGTAGCTGGCCGTAGCCGACGTGAAGGTCGGGATCGAGACGGCCAGGGTTGCCGTCCCCGCCTGCAGCGCCACCGGGGCCTGGGCCGCGCCGTCGACGGTGAAGGTGAGCGTACCTGTGGGCATGGCCGCCCCGGACGCCGGGATCACCGTGGCGGTGAAGGTGAAGGTGCCGTTCCCGGTGGTCTGGGGCGGGGGTGGCGTGACCTGGAGCAGGTTGAGGCGGGTCCGGGTCGTGACCGGGACGATGACCGTCACCGTCGCCGTCGCGAACGCGAGCGAACTCGCGACCGAGGTGGCACGGACCGTGTACGTCCCGGCGGTGGCCGGAGCCGTGTAGAGCCCGGCAGGCGAGATCGTCCCACCGGTGGCGGACCAGGAGACCGAGCCGATCGAGGATCCGGAGACCGAGGCCGAGAAGGCGACCTGGCCTCCCGCCACGACCTGCGCCGTCGCCGGGGTCAACGAGACGACGGGCAGGGTGACCGTGACGGTCGCCGAACCGGACGCCGTCGGATCGTCCGCGGACAGGGACGTGGCGATGACGTGGTACGTGCCGGGCGTGGCGGGCGCCACGTAGTTGCCGGCCGGGTCGACGGTGCCGCCACCCGCCTCCGAGACCGACCAGGCGACGGCGGAGTTGCCCGTGCCGCCCACGATGGCGAAGAAGCCCATGGAGTCGCCGGCCCCCAGCTCGACCGAGGGCGGATCGACGACCACCGTCACCGGCTGGTACCGGGCCGGCACCCCGCTCCCGGGTCCCGGAGCCGATCCGAGCTGGCCGCCGTCGTTCCGGCCCCAGAGGTAGATCGAGCCGTCGGCGAGACGGGCCATGGAGTGCCACTCGCCACCGCTCACCTCGACGACGCCGCCGAGGTACCCCGGGCCGCTCGGCGCCAGTACCGCGACCGGCGTCACCGCGTTGGCGGTCGAGCCGTTCCCGAGCTGGCCGAACTGGTTGTAGCCCCAGGTCCGCACCGTCCCGTCGGAGAGGATCGCGAGCGTGTGGTTGTTCCCGGTGGCGATCGCCGTCACGCCGGCGAGCCCCGGAACCTCCACGGGCACGGGCGACGACCCGGTCGAGCCATCGCCCAGCTGCCCCACGTTGCTCAGGCCCCAGGTGTAGACCCGGCCGTCGTCGCGGAGGGCGACCGAGTGCCAGCTCCCCGCGGCGATGGCGACGATGCGGGCGAGGCCCGGCACCGGTGCGGGGGTGGTGCGCGAGGTGGTGGTGCCGTCCCCGAGCTGTCCCTGGGCGTTGGAGCCCAGCGACCAGACGGTGCCGCTCGAGTCGAGCGCGAGCGTGTGCTGCTCGCCGGCGGCGACGGCGAGGACCCCGGAGAGGCCAGCGACCTGCCGGAGGCCGGAGTGGCCGGCCGGGGCCCCGAGCTGCCCGAAGGCGTCCTGGCCAAATCCGAAGACGAGACCGTCGGACCGGAGTGCGAGGCCGCCGTGGTAGCCAGCGGAGATCGCCACCACCGTCTGGGATGCGGACCCGAGGCGTCCGTACTCGATGGGCGTCGGGTTGTTGTCGGCCGCCTGCCCGATGGCGGGGCCCCAGCCCCAGGCCCAGAGGCTGCCCAGGCGGTCGATGGCCATGCCGTACCAGGCCGCCGCGTCCACGGTGAGGACTCCGGCCGGAATGGCCTGGACCCGGGCGGGAACCGGGTAGGGAAGGCCGATGCCGCCGCCGGTTCCCAGCTCACCTCCGTTGTTCGTTCCCCAGGCCCACGCGGAGCCGTCGCCGCGGACGTCGAAGGACGAATCTCCCCCGGCGGAGATGCTGGCGGGCGTCGGTGCCTGGACCACCTTCACGGTGGCGCGACCCACGGCGAGCTCGCCGGTGGGCGCGGTGGTGGTCCCCTGGACGGTGTAGGTGCCCGGCGTCGCCGGGGCGGTGTAGACGCCCGCCGGCGTGATCGAGCCGCCTCCGGCCTCGAGCACCGACCATTCGACGGTCGGGCTCGAGATCCCGGCGACGAGCGCCGTGAAGGTCCGGGTGCCACCCGCGAACACGAACGCGGAGGCGGGAGACACGACGACGGTGTGCGGGACGGGCATCAGCGTGATCCGGTTGCTGATCGCTCCCGTGGAGCTCTCCGTGCCGCCGGTGACGTAGATCTTCGCCCCCGGGTCGGCCGGGTCGGGGATGGCGGCCCCCACGTAGGCACGGTCGAACCGGTAGTAGTCGCGCCAGCCGGCGTCGAGGAGCGCCCAGGCGCCCGCGCCGGACGGGACGAACGTCTCGACCAGGTTCGCGAGCGTCGAGCCGCCGACGACGGCGATGGCTCCATCGGGGAGGGTGACCGCGGTGGTGGCGTAGCCCACGGCCTGTGCCGGGCCGGGCAGGGTCGAGAGGGCGCCCGTGGCGGCGTCGACGACGTCCACCGAGGCGACGTTCGCCGAGGCGGCGTCCGTCGTGTAGCCGCCGATGGCGTAGGCCTTCCCGCCGCTCTCGGCGAGAGCGAAGGCGGCCCGCGAGGTGGGCAGGACTCCCAGGGACGTCCAGGTGTCGCTGGCCGGATCGTAGGCGTCCACGCGCCCGTTCGCCGCCGGTGCCGAGCTCCAGCCGCCCACGGCCAGGACCTTGCCGGCCGAGGCCGCGTAGGCGCCGCGCAGGAGGAAGCGGGCCGCGGGCATGCGGGCCTTCGCGACCCATACGTTCGTTCCCGGGTCGTACTCCTCGACGGTGTCGGTGTAGCTGCCCGGGGCCGGCGCGCCGCCGAAGACGTAGATCCGGCCGTTCGCCACCGCCGCGCCCGCGCCGTGCCGGGGCGAGAGCATGGGCGAGACGAGCACGCTCGTCTGCGTGAACGGATCGAAGCGCTCCACCGAGGCCAGGTAGTTCCCGGCCGCGTCGACGCCACCGATGGAGTAGACGAAGCCACCGAGCGAGACCACCTGGTGCCCCATTCGACCGGTCACCATGCTGCCGATGGCGGAGGTGGTGGGCAGGAAGGTCCACCAGGTCCCGTCGCCGGGAGCCCGGGTGTTCACGGTGAGGATCGAGGCGGGGAGGGCGTCGCCGGCGAGCGGGCGCTGGTTGAAGGCGTAGAGCCCCATCTGCACGGTCTTGCCTGCCGGGAAGAACCCGCCCGGGAAGGACAGGCTCCGGTCGGCGCCGGGCACGGTGGCCCAGGAGCCCGCCACGCACTGGCCGTTCCCGCACCAGCCGTCGAAGGTGAAGCCGTCCGGGTTGGTCGCGCCGGTCGGCAGCGTCCAGGAGACCACCACCGGATCGGAGGCCAAGACGACCGAGTCGCGCTGGGGCGAGGTGACGGTCGGCAGGGCCGCCACCGTGGCATTCCCGGTGGCCACCAGGCCCGCACCCTCCACGCGCAGCGTGACGGTGGACCCGGCCGGAGGCAGGACGAACGAGACGTTCTGGTAGACGCCGTTGCCGACCCGGCCCAGCGTGATCGGTCCGCCCGGACCGGTGACCGTGACCGTCGCGTCGTTGTAGGCCTGGCCGTCCTGCCAGACCGCGACGTTCACGAACCGGTCGTTGACGGTGGCGTTGATGCCGAACGGGGACGCGACGACCGCGGCGTTCACCGTGACGAGCACCGAGGCGGCCACGCTCCCGGCCGTGGCGGTCACCGTGAACTGCCCGGTGGTGGTGGAGGTGAAGGTCGCCGAGAGCGTGTCCGTGGACGGCGTGACCGAGGCGCCCGTGCCGGCCGGGAGCACCGACCAGGTGACGGAGGGCGACTGGAAGCCGGTGACCGTGGCCGAGAACGGGACGGCCTGGCCGGTGACCGTCGTGACCGGAGTCGAGGCGGTCGTCGTGAGCTGGAGGGTCGGCGCGGCCACCGAGACGGTGGCCTGGCCGGTCGCGGCCGGGTCGGCCACCGACCGCGCCACGACGGTGTAGGTGTCGGGAGCGGAGACGTGCAGCAAGCCGCTCGGGTCGATGGTGGCCGTGGTGGAAGGCGACACCGACCAGGTCACCGACTGCGACGCCGCGTTCACGACGGACGCGGTGAAGGTGGCGGACCCGCCGATGAGGAGGGATGCCGGGCCGCTCACCGTCACGGTGGCGGCGGTCACCGCCCAGGAGAGCGGGGCCGACGTGCTGGGCAGGTAGCCGGCGTCGCCCGCGTACTCGGCCCAGAAGGAATGGTTCCCGCGGGCGGGCGTGGCCGTGACCCAGCCGGAGCATTCCTGGCCGCCGGGAACCGGGGCGCAGATGAACGTCGCGGGCCCGCCCAGCCGGATCTCGCCGTCGTAGACCTGGACGGCGCCGATGGGCGCGGGCGTCCCCCGCGGGGCTCTCAGCAGGAAGTTGAGGACGATGCCGGCCCCCGGCACCGACGGGTTGTTGGCGTCGCTCGAGAGATCGAGCTGGGTGGTGAGGCGCTGGGCATAGCTGCCCGAGCTCGCCTTGAACCTCGAGTCACCGCCGTAATAGGCGACCACCGGCGTGCCCACCGGGATGCTGGCGGTGAGCGTGATCCTGCCCGTCCCGTCGAGCGGGCCCACGCCCACGACCGTTCCGCCGCCGGCGATGAAGGTCACCTTGCCCGTGGGGATGCCGGTGGCCGGGGCGGCCGCGGTCACCGTCGCCGTGTAGGCGCTGCCGGACACGGTGAGCGTGGTCTGCGACGGCGAGGCGGGGAGGCCCACGGTGGTGGAGCTCGCATAGGTCTGCGTTCCACCCACCGATCCCCCGATCGGCGTGGAGTGGGGCACCACGGCCGGAGCCACCCGGGTGCCGATGGCGGCCATCTCGCCCACCGTGACCCGGCCGCGGAGCGTGATCTGGGCCTTCTCGCCCGGGGCGAGCGAGACCGTGGCGTTGCTGGCGGCGCCGTCGCGGGTCCTCGGGTCGACGAGGGAGCCGGGCTGGACCAGCGCGTCCTGGACGTAGCCGCCGTTCGCGACCAGGACCGGCCGGGGCTCGGCCACCAGCTGGCAGCCCACCGAGGCGGGGACCACGTAGAACTTGTGCACCATGAGGTGCAGCGGGACGTCGGCCGGGCATCCGGCCGGGTCGGCGCAGACGAACTGCACGCTGTAGGAGGTTGTGGTGTTGCTCGTGTTGGTGACCTCGTAGTTGAGGTCGGATACCGGTGCCGTGGAGACGTTGGCGGTGGACACGTTCGCCGTCGAGACGTTGGCGGTGGAGACGTTGGCCGTCGAGACGTTGGCGGTGGACACGTTCGCCG
>JBBIOL010000022.1:1651-14534 GCA_037443385.1 Anaeromyxobacteraceae bacterium | reverse complement strand
ATGTTCGCGGTCGTGACGTTGGCGGTGGAGACGTTCGCGGTGGAGACGTTGGCCGTCGAGACGTTGGCGGCGCAGGCGCTGGCCGTGGAGACGTTCGCGGTGGAGACGTTGGCCGTCGAGACGTTGGCGGTGCAGACGTTCGCCGTGGACACGTTGGCCGTGCTGATGTTGGCCGTGGAGACGTTCGCGGTGGAGACGTTGGCGGTCGACACGTTCGCCGTGGACACGTTGGCCGTGGAGACGTTCGCGAACGCGATGGTCTCGCTGGTGCCGGCGCCGGTGGTGCTGCCATCGGGGGCGACGAGCGTCGGGCTCGCTCCGGGCGGGTTCAGCGTGACGAACCCGGAGAGGCCGTTCGGCACGTAGGCGCAGCCGAGGAGCGCCAGGCTGCACTGCGGCGTGGTCGCGGTGGGGTCGGGGCGGACCACCTCGTTCACGTTCACCACGAGCGTCTGGGAGGCGTTCCCGGAGCGGACGAAGAGCGAGCGGGTCACGCTGGAGTGGGGAAGGACCTCCACGTCCACGGCCGGGATCGACGCGTCGGGGCCGAAGGAGGCGCAGGAGGTGGGCGCGGCCTGGCCCACGCCGTTCGAGCAGCTGGCGGGGGTGATGCCGGTGAAGGTGAAGCGGAAGGCCTTGGGGTAGGCCGTGTCGTTGTGGGCCACCACCACGAAGCTGCGGGTCTGCGACGCGCTGAGCGGCTTGGCGTTCTGCGGCGAGCTCACGAGGAGCCCCTCGGTGATGCGCGCCGTGTAGACGTTCTGGTTGCGGGTGCCCTCGTTGGACGGGACTCCGGGCGTGCAGTAGGCGGGCGTGGCGGCGGCTCCGCCGTCGAAGACGGTCCCGGTCCGTCCGGGGAGCTTCATGGGCGTGTAGTGGCTCCAGTCGCCGTCGGCGGGGGCCCGCACGTCCTGGTTCGTGGCCCACACGGCGTGGAAGACCGGCGCCGCCACCGGCTCGGTGGCGAAGGACCAGCCGAACGACTTGCGCACGAAGGCGGGCCCCTGGACGTCGATGTAGTCACCCAGGAACGGGACGGTGCCGTTCTTGAACATGGGCAGGTTCGGGGCGTTCACGTCGAACTGCTGCAGCCGCAGGAAGCTCCGGTCGTCGGTGACGGGGAGCCCGCCGGCGCGATCGGTGACCGTGAAGGTCTCCGAGTCGGTCCCGGCGAACTGGGGCACGCTGAAGTAGGGAGGCTCGTCGCCGCGCTCGCCGAACCGGTACCTGGAGACCTGCACGGAGGAGAAGACCGGGTCCTTGCCGGGAGGGGAGGTGCCCACGCGCACCTCCACCGTGTGGCGGACGTTCCGCATGTCCTGGTCGTCGATCTCGTCGTCCACGGGCTTGAAGATGCGGGACGGATCCTCCGGCGACCCGGTCCGGTCCGCCGGGTTCCAGGGCGTGATGGGCACGCGCTCGGACCGGTAGAAGCTCCCGAAGGCGTCGGCCGCGAACGGGTCGTTCGGCTCGTGGACCTGGGCCGTGTGGGTGAGGCGGGAGTCGTAGTAGAGCACCACCAGCTTGCCCTGCGAGAAGGTGAGGCTGGGCATGAACTGGTGGCCGCGCGTGAAGGTGCGGAAACCGCCGGCCGCGCCCTTGCCGAAGGGGACCAGGATGCCGTGGTCGTCCACCGGCATGGGGACCGACCAGCCGTTGCAGGGATCGCCCGCCTCGAGGCCGTTCAGGGGGGGCGGGAGCACCGGCGCGGTGGAGATCACCACCCGCGAGTCGCCGTGGGGCCCCATGCGCTGGGGCCAGGCGATGTGGACCCAGCCGTTGAGGCCGGTCTTGTCGACCGAGACCGCGATGCTCGGGAAGGCGTGGGTCCGGAAGCGCGACCCGGAGGAGCCCTGCTCGAAGGGGCGGAACTCGGCCACGAGGCGCGGCTTCGTGAAGAGGAAGCCACGGAAGGAGCGGGCCACCAGGATGGCGTCCTTCTGCGTGGGGTTCGTGGCCGGGTACGACATGCGCCGCCAGGCCACGTAGACGAACCCGGTGAACGGGTCGATGGCGATGGTGGGCGCCTGGTTCAGGCTGGAGGTGGCGTCGTTCAGCTTGAGGGGGGACGTCCAGGTCTTCCCGCAGTCGCGGGAGGACGAGAACATCACGTCGCTCGTCACCTCGCCGGGGGCGAACTTGATCCACGACATGTAGATGGCGCCGCCGGGGAAGGCGCGCGTCGTGGTCGTGCCGTCCGGGTTCGAGGTGGTGATCTTGCACGTCTGGGCCAGCAGGCGGGGCTTGTCGACGGCGATCCACGGCTTGTCGAGGAAGACCTGTCCGTCGCTGCTCGCCACCACGATCTGGTCCACGAAGCGGATGGGGTCGGTGGGGGTGGCCTTGGTGGGGTCGGCCGGATCGGTGCGCGTCGCGTCGCCGTTCTCCTTGTTGTTCAGGTCGATGAAGCGGGAGAGGAAGACCTTGCCCCAGCTCGTGCCGCGCTTGAAGGCGATGCCGCTGTAGTAGAGCATCCCGTCGGTGCCGGCGCGGACCACCGGGTCGGCGGCGGAGGTGCAGCGGTCGGCGGGGAGGGTGGAGCCCTTCACGCAGTTGCGCAGCGGCGAGCTCGCCCCCTGCGAGGCGAGCGGGGAGCTGTCCTGCGGGAAGCCGGGCATGAGCACGCTCTGCCAGGTCTGGCCGCCGTTCAGTGACTTGAAGACGCCCAGCCACGCGTCGCCCGGCATCTTCATGGGGTCGTTCGGACCGAACGGATAGGGGACGTCGACGCTTCGATAGTCGTTGGCGCCGGCGAGCAGGTGCTGGGGATTCGCAGAGGAGACCGCGAGCGAGGGCTCGTTCTGGCGCTGGAGGAACGGGTCGCCGCCGGGCCACTGCGTGCCCGTGACCATGTTCACGTTCTCGCCGGGGACCTGCGCGCGCGCGGGCGCGGTCCCGAGGAGCGTCGCGACGAGCGCGAGGGCGAGAGCCGGGATCCGGATCGTGCTGCGGTTCATGGGGTCCCCCGAAGTGATGAGCCGAACGTGTCGTTCGACACGCTCGGTGAGGACAGCACCCACACGCGAACATGACCGTGCCGCGCACGTTCTTGCGCGCACGTCGTGCCCGCTTTGCGAACGGATTGCGCTTCTCGACCCGCAGGGCGCCAGCATTCAATCAGGAATTGTCAGAATTCTTGATCCATATCAGATCTCTGATGGATACCCATCAGGGATCTGGACCGGAAAAGGCGCTGACTTCCGGGATCAGCGGCTCGCGGCGACGCGGGCGCGGGCGTCCACCGCCAGTGCCGCCTCGTCCGCGCGCTGCGTGGCGAGGTACGCCCGGTAGGCTTCGCCCGCCGTCGGCGCACGGAGGGCCTCCTTGGCCCGGGCGAGGTAATACAGAACGGGGGCGTACATCCGGTAGGTCGGGATCAGGTCCAGGTAGGCGTCGGTGGCCTCCCCGCGCCGGGCGTCGGCCTTCTCGAGCTCGTCGACCGCCTGCGCCGCGGCCCCCGACGCGAGATACGCGCGGCCGAGCGCGACCCGCACCAGCCAGGCGTCCGCGTGCTGGCCGGCCGCCTTGAAGTGGTGAATGGCCTCCGCCCCGGCCTTGCGTCGCAAGGCCGCGTGGCCCCGGACCAGGTCCGCGTACATCTGCGCGTCGGCGGAGAGGCGCTTCTCGAGGTCGTCGGCGAGTGCCAGGGCGCGCCGTTCCTGCCCGGCCTCGGCGAGGACCTGGGCCGACGCGAACGTCACCTGGTCCCCCTTGCTGGTCGCGAGCGCCCGTTCCGCCAGCGGGACCGCCCGCGAAGTCCGGCCCGCCGCGAGCTCCGCCTCGGCGAGCAGCACGAGCTTTCGCGCCGCGGCGTCCCTCTCGTCGCGCGCCAGGTCCCGGGCGACGCCTGCCTCCAGGCCCTGGCGGGCGTCCCCGAGGCGCCCCTCCAGCATGGCCAGGTCGGCGAGGCCCTCCACCGCCGCGGAGGCCCCGTCCTCGCTCACCGTCCGGAGCCTCTCCCAGGTGGCGACCGCGTCGTCCCGCCTGCCGGCGGCGAGCTGGGCGAGCGCGAGGCCGATGTAGCCGTTCTCGAAGGTGGGGCCGAGCTGGATGACCTGGTGCTGCTCGGCGATGGCCTCGTCGAACTTGCCCGCGTACGTCGCGAAGAGGCCGACGTTGTTCCGCTGCGGGACGTTGCGCGGGTAGATGGCGATGGCCCGGCGGGCCTCCTCCAGCGCCTGCGGGAACTGGCGCTTCAGCTGGTAGGCCACGGCCAGGTTGGCGAATCCGGAGCTGTCGGAGGGGTACTGCTTCACGAGCGCCGAGAGCGCCTCGATGGCCTTGTCGGTGTCCCGCACCTGCACGTAGTAGGCACCTCGGCTGCGGAACTTCTCGCGGTCGCTCATGCGATCGAGGTGGGACCAGGCCGCCTGGTAGTACCGGTCCGACTGCGTGTGGCGCCGGAGGTTCCCCTCCACGTTCCCGAGCCCGACGTAGGCGCGTCCCATGGTCGGGTCGAGCCGGACGGCCTCCAGGTAGTGCTTCCTCGCCGGCTCGTACTCGCCGGCCTGCTCCGCGATCCGGCCCAGGCCGTAGGCGTGGGCCGCCTCCAGGGTCGTGGCGCTGTAGGTCTCGGCCTCCTTCAGGGCCACCGCCTCCGGCTTCGTGTCGCCGAGGGCCGAGCGCACGTGGACGGCGAGCTTGGTGGCGGCGCCCAGCACCGCGTCCTTCCCACCCACTTCCTCGGAGCGCTCGGTGATGGCCTTCCCGGTGAAGCCGTCGATGGCGCGGGCGGTGACCCGGTAGCCCCGGTCGGCCTTCGCCGCGGTGCCCGCCACGACCACGTGAATGCCCTCGCGCTGGGCGATGAGCCGTGCCCGGGCCTCGCCCAGGCCGGTCCCTTCCAGCTTGAGCTGGTTGGCGGTGGAGAGGGCGCTCGAGCGCTTGTAGGTCGTGATGAACGGGGCGCCCTCCAGCGTGATCCCGATGGCGGGCTCGAGCGTCCCGTCGAAGACGTCCTCGCCGGTCCGATTCTCGAAGTCGGCCACGAGCACGGTCCGGGGGGCGCCCTGCGCGACGGTGCGCGGCCAGAGCTTCCAGGCTGCGACTCCGCCCACGCCGAGGAGGGAGAGGACGCCCCCCAGGACGAGCACCAGCGTCGTCTGGCCACGGCGCGCCTCCTTCTTCACGTGGTCGCGCTCGACGGCGAGAAGCTCCTCCAGCACCGCACGCGCGCTGGCCGGACGGCGGCCCGGGTCCTTCGCGATGCAGCGCTCCACCAGCCTGCGCAGGCGCGGCGGCGCGTGGCCGTGCTCGAGGCGCGGCTCCGGGCCGGGATCGAGCACCGTGCTGCGGTCGTTGCGCACCTCGTAGGGGCGCCGGGCCGCCAGCATCTCGAAGAGGGTCACGCCCAGCGCGAAGACGTCGGTGCGCCCGTCCTGGGCCTCCCCCTTCCACTGCTCCGGCGCCATGTAGGCGGGGGTGCCGGAGAGCCCGGTGGGCTGGCCGAAGAAGTGGGCCAGGCCGAGGTCCATCACCTTCACGCCGCCCGAGTCGGTGAGGAAGACGTTCCCGGGCTTGAGGTCCCGGTGGAGGAGCCCGGCGCCGTGCGCATGCGCGAGCGCCCGGGCCACCTGGGTGGCGACGTGCACCACCTCGTTCACCGGCATGGGGCCGCGGGCGAGCCGGGCCGCGAGCGTCTGCCCCCGGAGCAGCTCGAGGACCAGGTACGGTCCGGCGTCGCCGCGCCCGTGATCGTAGATGGCGACGATGTTTTCGTGCTGCAGACGCGCGGCCGACTCCGCCTCCTGCAGCAGCATGGCGTCGAGCTGGCGCGTGCGCACGCCCGGGCGCACCGCCTTGAAGGCCACGGAGCGGTTCAGCTCCCGGTCCCGGGCCTCGAAGACCACGCCGAAGCCGCCGCGGCCGATCTCCTTCACCATCTCGAAGCGCCCCACCACGGCGCCGGGGAAGAGCGGGACCGTGACCGCCGGGGGCTCGGTGGCCGGGGCGCCAGGTTGCGGGGGGGAGCCCGGTCCGGCCGCGACCGGTGCGCCCCCGGCGCGCCCGAGTTGCTGCAGCAGCGCGGAGCGTCCCTCCGGGGCGGCGAGCAGGCTGGCCACGATCTCGGCGACCGTGGGCTGGGGCCCGCCGTCCCCGCCTCCTCCCGGTGGCCGGACGAGCTGCTCGAGGAGCGCCGAGAGCCCCTCCTTCCCGGGCGCCTGCATCGAGAGGAGCGTCGCCGCGACGCGCGTGCGATCCGCCTCGTCACCGTCCACCGCGGGGGCTCGCACCAGCTGCTCGAGCAACGCCGACCGGCCCTCGGCCGCGCCCAGGATCGAGGCCACGGCCTCGACGAGCATCCGCGATCGCTCGTCCCCGGCGGCGCCCGGCACGGCGGCGCGATCCAGGTTCTCGCGCAGCGCGGAGCGACCGTCGGCGTCGTCGTCGCGCGCCACGGGCGTGCCACGCCCGCCCGTCGGCGTGGGCGGCGCGGCGTCGCCACGCTCCTGAGGAGCACCACCGTGCGGACCCTTCGCCAATCCCTCCCCGATCTGGCGCCCCGCTCGCGGGGGCCGCGGACACGTTCCCACCTTTGAGCAGGAATGGCCCGTCCCCGTCAAACCGGCGGCGGGGCGCACTCGTCCGGCCCCGGGGCGGAGGTCCGACGCAGCGCGTCCCGCGTCCCTCCCGCCACGTGCACCGCGGCCGCCCGGTCGTCGGTCACGCCGGCCGCTGTCCGGGCCATGTACAGGAGCCGAGGCGAGGAGCGTCCTTCGGGGTCCGGTCATGGTGGGAGCTCACGCGGACGTGGTAGGACGGAACGTACGTCCTCCCCGGGGGATCCCTGACCACCACCACCACCGATCCCGTCCCGGCAGCGCCCCGGCCGACCCTGCTGCTCATCGGCGGCTCGGGGTTCCTGGGGCGCCACATGGTCGCGGCCCTGCGGGACCGGTACCGCATCCACGTGCTGGCCCGGCGGAGCGAGCGTGCGGTGGGGCACGTCCCGCACCGCGACGTGCGCTGGACCCAGGTGGACATCGGCGATCGCGAGATGCTCGCGCAGGCCTTCCGGCGCCTGGGGGACCTGCCCCGACCGGTGCACGTGGTCCACCTCGCGGCCCACTACGACTTCACCGGCAGGAACCACCCCGAGTACCAGCGCACCAACGTGGACGGCCTTCGGAACGTGCTCGACCTGTGCAGGCAGCTCCGCCCGGACGTCTTCGTCTTCGCGAGCTCGCTCGCCGCCTGCGCCTTCCCTCGACCGGGCGCCGCCCTGACCGAGGAGAGCCCTCCCGACGGCGACCACCGCTACGCCGAGACCAAGCGCATCGGGGAGGGCATGGTGCGCGAGCACGCCGCGCACTTCCCGGTCGTCATCGTGCGCATGGCCGCGCTCTTCTCCGACTGGTGCGAGTACCCGCCGCTCTACTTCTTCCTGCGCACCTGGCTCTCGCGCGCCTGGAACCACCGCGTCCTGGGCGGGCACGGCGCGTCGGCCATCCCGTACCTGCACGTCCGCTGCGCAGCCCGCTTCTACGAGCGGATCCTCGAGGTCTTCCCGCGCCTCGACCGCGCCGAGGTGGTGATCTGCTCGCCCGACGGGTCGACCAGCCACCGGGAGGCCTTCGAGGTGGCGACCGGGGCCTGGTACGGGATGGCCCTGCACCCGCTCGGGACCGCGAAGCCGGTCGCCCGGCTCGGGCTGTGGGTCATGGAGCAGGTGGGGCGCCTCCTGGAGGAGCCGCCCTTCGAGCGCTCCTGGATGGGCAGGTACATCGACCAGCGGCTCGAGACCGACGGGCGTCGCACCCGCGACCGGATCGGCTGGCAGCCCAACCCGCGGCTCTTCCTGCTGCGGCGCATGCCCTTCCTGCTCGAGAACCTGCGCGCCAACCCCCTCGAGTGGCACACCCGCAACCTGGCCGCGCTGGAGGCGAAGCGCGTGGCCCCCAACCTGGCCCTGTACCACCTGCTCCAGGACCAGGACGAGGCCATGCGCGAGGTCTCCACCGCCCGCTTCCTCGACCCGGTGGACGGGGCGGTGCTCCGCCACTACCGGGAGATGGACCCGGAGGAGCTGGCCTGGGCCAAGCGACAGCTCTTCCTCCAGCTGCGCAACGCCATCCGCACCGCCGACCGCACGGTGTTCCGCTCCTACTGCCGGGAGCTGGCGGCGCGGCGCCACTCCCAGGGCTTCACCTGCGACGAGGTCTGCGCGGCCATGGCGCTGGAGCGCCACGTGGTGCTCTCCACGGTGCGGGCCGACCCGCGCTCCGAGCGCATCCTGGCCGACGCCACCGAGCGGGTGACCTCCACGTTCGCGGCGGGGGTGGACGAGATCCAGGACGTCTACGAGGAGCTGGACGGCTTCCAACCGGGAGCCGTCAGCGCGGGCGCCCGCCCCGGGCCAGCCACGCCGCCGCGAGACCCATGAGGGCGTCGCCGGCGGCGGAGAACGGTACCGCCCACCCCGGCGCGCCCGCGAGCCACGAGGCGCAGAGGAAGACCGCGGCGGTGGCCTTCGCGGTCACGAGCAGCGCCACGCTGCCGCGCCGCGCCTCGAGCAGGTAGCCCGCCGCCAGCACCAGGTGGAACACCCCGGCCTGGCGGGCCAGGAAGGTCGGCCGGACCGGCCCGAGGCCGGCCAGGGCCGTGGCCCATTCCGGCAGGAGCGCGAGCGCCAGCCCCACCGCCACGCTGTGCGCGGCGACCAGCAGGACCAGCAGCCGGAGCGGCCTCGGGAGCTCCCCGGTCAGAGAGCCTTGACCTTCGCGATCTCGTTCCCGGACGCGTCGTGCACGTGGACCGCGCAGGCCAGGCACGGGTCGAACGAGTGGATGGTGCGGAGCGCCTCGAGGGGCTTGTCGGCCTGGGCGATGGGATTGCCGGTGAGCGAGGCCTCGTAGGGTCCGGCCTGGTCCTTCGCGTCACGGGGGCCGGCGTTCCAGGTGGACGGGACCACCGCCTGGTAGTTCTTGATCTTGCCGTTCTCGATGACCACCCAGTGCGAGAGCACGCCGCGCGGCGCCTCGTGCACGCCGAAGCCCCGCACGGTGCCGGCCGGGAACTTCGGCTCGACGAAGATGGCGGTGTCGCCCTTTCCGACGTTGGCGGCCAGCCGCTGCCAGTGCTCGAGCGCGATCTCGGAGAGCACCGCCGCGCGGATGGCCCGGGCCGCGATCCGCCCCAGCGTGGACTGGAGCACCATGGGGTTGAGCCTGGCCTTGGCCACCTTGCCGGCCAGCTCGAGGCAGCGGTTCGACCACTTCACGATCCGCGCGTCGCCCAGCGCGTAGCCCACCAGCACCTGCGAGAGCGGGCCCACCTGCATGGGCCGGCCGTCGAAGCGGGGCGCCTTCACCCAGGAGTACTTCCGGTCCGGGTCCCAGGCGTTGTACTTCGGGTCGGTGGTCTCGTCGTAGGGGTGCTTCTGCCAGTCGCCGTCGTAGTAGGCCCGCGCGATGCTCTCGGTGACGCTCTTCTCGAAGTACGGGTCCTTCCAGGAGGAGATGGCCTTCACGGTGGAGAGGTCGCCGTTCACGATGGTGCCGCCCGGCAGGTCGAACTTCGTCGCCGGGGAGTCGATGGGCAGGTCGGGCACCGCCAGGTAGTTCTTCACCCCGGCGCCGTAGCCCAGCCACTCCGCGTACATGCCGCCGATGGCGGCCACGTCGGGGAAGTAGACCTGCTGGACGAACCGCACCACGCCCTCGAGCTGCTCCTTGATCTCGAAGAGCTTGTTCATGTTGAGCGGCGACGCGGCGTCCAGGTTGATGGCGTTGGCCACGCCGCCCACCGCCAGGTTCTGGATGTTGGGCGTCTTCGATCCCAGGATGGCCACCGCCTTGAGCGCGTGGCGCTGGAAGTCGAGGGCCTGGAGGTAATGGGCCACCGCGAGGAGGTTCACCTCCGGCGGCAGCTTCATGGCCGGGTGCCCCCAGTAGCCGTTGGCGAAGATCCCGAGCTGGCCGCGCGAGACGAACTCCTTCAGCCGCTCCTGGACCGCCTTCATCTCCTGGACGCTGTTGCCGGGCCACTCGGAGATGGACTGGGCGATGGCCGCCGACTTCGCCGGGTCGGCCTTCAGCGCCGAGACCACGTCCACCCAGTCGAGCGCGCACAGCTGGTAGAAGTGGACGATGTGGTCGTGGAGCGCGTGGGCCACGATGACCAGGTTGCGGATGAGCTGGGCGTTGAGCGGGATCTCGAGACCCAGCGCGTTCTCCACGGCGCGCACCGACGCCACCGAATGCACGGTGGTGCAGACGCCGCAGATGCGCTGGGTGAAGATCCAGGCCTCGCGGGGGTCGCGCCCCTGCAGGATGTTCTCGATGCCGCGCCACATCGTGCCGCTCGACCAGGCCTTGCCGATCTTGCCGCCGTCCACCTCGAAGTCGACGCGCAGGTGCCCCTCGATGCGGGTGACGGGGTCGATGGTGATTCGCTTGCTCATGTCTCGGACCTTTATCGGCCGTGGGCCGGGGTGGCGGCGGGGAGGACGGGGAGACGCCGGACGATCCACAGGTAGACCAGGATCTCCGCGGCCACGAAGCCGGCGGTGACCAGGATCTCCAGCACGGACGGGAAGTAGCTCCAGCCCGGGCCCGGGTCGTAGGCCAGGATGTACGTGTCGAAGCGGTAGAGGACGCCGCCCGCCAGGATGGCGAAGGCCGCGCCGAACTGGGTCGAGGCCCGCTCCCGCGCGTTCCTGCCCAGGAGGACCACGGCCGGAACGAGGAGCAGCAGCGTCTCCACCCAGAACCAGGCCGCGTACCGCGTGGCGGCGAAGGCCGCGCCCAGGCTGCCCCGCATGGCCAGGTCGCCGAGGCGGAGCGCGAGGAAGAGCACGAGGAGCCACCCCATGATCGGCGCCAGGGAGCCGAGCAGCCGGGTCTCGGGCCGCCGGCCGAAGCCGGCCGAGGAGACGGTGGACTCGGCGATGACCGCGGCGTAGCCCAGGAAGAGGCAGTTCACGAGGAAGAGCAGCGGCAGGAGCGGCGAGAACCAGAGCGCGTGCACCTTGGAGGCCGGGAGCATCATGACCGTACCCAGCGACGACTGGTGCATGGTGGGCAGGACCAGGCCGAGCGCGATGATCCAGGGGAGCGCCCGGTCGAGCCGGGGGCCGGTCCGCTCGGCGAAGTCCCGCTGGGCCGGCGTCCCGGTGGCGCGCCAGCGGTCCAGCACCGCCGGCGCGAACTCGATCCAGAGCACCATCACGTAGGTCATCACGCAGAGGGCGACCTCGAGCAGCGCCGAGTCGAAGTTCCACCACGAGACGTAGGTGGGGATCTTCCAGATGCCCCAGTAGCGCCCCACGTCGACCAGGATCGACGCGGCGGCGAAGGAATAGCCGAGCGCGCCGGTGAGCATGGCCGGGCGGACGAGCGGGTGGTACCTGCCGCGGTTGGCGACGTAGACCAGGAGCGCCATGGCGTAGCCGCCGCATCCGAGCGCGGTGCCCACCACCACGTCGAGGGCGATCCAGATGCCCCAGGCGTAGCCGTCGGACATCCCGCTGGCCGCGCCCAGCCCCTGGCCGAAGCGGACCACGAGCGCGCCCGCGCCGACCAGGGCCACGAGCGCCATGAGGTTGAAGAACGGGGTGGTGAGCTTGCCGCCCACCGGTGCCGCCGTGGCGTGGCTCATGGCTGGTCCTCCCCGCCGCCCTTGCGGGCGTTGCGCCAGACCGCGAACCCGATGGCGGCGTAGAGCGCCACCGGGGCGATCATGCCCCGGTAGATCCCGTGCTGCACCGAGGTGGAGAGCCGGGGCTGGGGCGTGGCGTCGAGCCGGGGGAGCCCGAGGGTCTCGAAGGGGACGTCGGCGGCGGTGAGGTAGAGGCACTGGGTCCCGCCGGCCTCGTGCTCCCCGTAGATGCGGGCCAGGTACCGGCCCGGCGACGCGGCCTGCCGGCGACGGGCCTCGGCGAGCAGGTCGGTCACCTTCCCGGAGACGACCGCCTTCCGCGGGCAGGCCTCCGAGCAGGCCGGGCCCTCCTTGCGGTGGCGGCACATCTCGCACTTCACCATGACCGGCACGGCCTTCGACCACTGGAACTTGGGGACGTTGAAGGGGCAGGCGATCTGGCAGTAGCGATCGCCCAGGCAGCGGCTCGCGTCGTAGCCGATGACGCCGTCCGGCCCCTTCTGGAAGGCCTTGATCATGCAGGCGCTCACGCAGGCCGGGTCGAGGCAGTGCATGCACTGCCGCTTCACGAAGGCGAAGCGGTCGCCCTGCGCGGCCACCTGGATCACGGTCTTGGTGGTGGCGTTCAGGTCGTCGGGCGCGTCGTAGGGAGCGCCGTTGAGGCGCCGCTCGTCCACCGGGAGCTCGTTCGCCTGCTTGCAGCGCGTCACGCAGGCGCGGCAGCCGATGCAGAGGGTGGAGTCGTAGAGGAGGCCGACGTCCCCGGGCTGGCGGTCGCGGACGTCGCGGGCCTCCGCGGTCGCCGGGGCGGCCAGCGCCGCGCCTCCCGCGGCGGCAGCTCCGGCCACGGCGGCTCCCTGGAGGAGCTGGCGGCGGGTGAGCTTTTCCATCGTCACTTCTCCTCTCCCCCGCCCGGAGCCTCCGGCGGCTGCTGGCCCAGCTTGCGGGTCATGGCGATCCCGGCTCCCACCGCCGCGCCGATGGCCAGGCCGGCCACGCCGGTGGCCACCGGGCTCACCTCGCCGTGCGTCGCGTTCACCGACGGGTACATGCCCGGGGGCCCGAGCTGCTCGGGCTCCACGGTCTGGAAGAGGGGCACCCGGAAGGCGAGATCCTTCTCGGTGCAGCCGAAGCACTGCGCGCCGATGCCGATGGGCCAGGCGCCCACCACCTCGCCGAAGTTGAGCAGCGAGCAGTTGGCGTGCGTGCGCGGTCCCTTGCAGCCCATCTTGTAGAGGCACCAGCCCTGGCGGGAGCCCTCGTCGCCGTAGCGCTGCGCGAAGCG
>JBBIOL010000022.1:0-1551 GCA_037443385.1 Anaeromyxobacteraceae bacterium | reverse complement strand
GACCCGATGGCGACGACCGCGCCGGCGTGCGCCGCCACCTCCGTGACCAGGGCGAGCGCGGTCTTGTCGGCGATCTTGCAGTAGATGCCCCCGTCCTTGACCGGGATGGCGCCCTCCACGACCAGCACGAACTTGCCGTCGTTCTCCTTCACCGCATCGGCGAGCGACTTCTCGGCCTGGTGCCCCGCGGCGGCCATCAGGGTCTCGCTGTAGTCGAGCGAGACCAGGTCGAGGATGAGCTCGGCGGCGCCCGGGTGGCTCGTGCGGAGCAGGGTCTCGGTGCAACCCGTGCACTCCTGGAACTGGAGCCAGATGACGGACGGCTTCCGGGGAGCGGCCACGCGGGCGGCCATCTTCTCGGCCGCGGAGGCCGGCAGTCCGACGGCGGCGGCGGCGAGGGAGCAGATCTTCAGGAAATCGCGGCGGCCGACACCCGAGGCGATCGCCGCCGAGGCGTCCTTCAGCGTGGAGATCCGGAGTGCATCGCGATCCATGTGGGTACCTCCCGAAAGGTGCCCAACTGTGACGAATCGTGATGGGCGAATTCCTTGCGTTCGGTCACTTATCGAAAAAAATGCGCGCAAACGGTGCCACTGACCCGAACGGGGGGGGAGATCCGGTAGACCCTCCCGGGGGTGAACCCCGGGGTGCAGATTCGCCCGTACCTGCCGGGGCGGGCCTTGCGTCCGGCCGCTGCCGGGAACATGATCGATCCGTATCCACCAGCAAGAGGAGGCACGAGATAGCGGAACCGTCGAACCAGACGACATTTTCGCAGTCTCCACCGGCGTGAGCCGGACCGGCGTCCACCCGAGGGCGCCAGCCAGAAAAGAAGGAACGAAGAGGCCCCGAGGGGCCTCTTCCCGTTTTCCGGCCTAGAATCCGCCGATGCGATCCGTCCCGCCCGTCCTGGCCCTCCTCGCGACCCTCGCCTGCGCCACGTCCGCGAAGGCGCCCCCGCCCCCGGTGCCCATGACGCAGGCGCCGCCGGGCAGCCCGGGGACCTTCACGCCCACCGGAGAGGTGGTCTGGAAGGACCTGACCGGCGCCGGCCCGCGCCGGGTGGCGGCCTTCGACGACTGGCGCGTGCGCGGCCCGGGCGTGTCCCTCACGCGTTCGACCGACGGGCGCTGGTTCGGGACGTTTCGCGGCGCGGACGTGGTCCTGGCGGTGACGCCGGGGAAGGTGTCCGGCCCGGGCGTGGAGCTCTCGCTCACCTTCGACGACAAGGGCTCGATCGTGGTCGAGGGCGCGTGGGGAGGGAAGCCGGTGCGCATGCTCCTCGCCAAGGACCGCATCTCCGCGTCGTTCCCGAACGGCCCCGTCGAGCTCACCGACATGGGCGCGGGGATGTTCAACAGCTACCAGGGGCTCCTGCAGATCAACGGGCCGTCCGACATGCCGCAGATCGTGCTCGCGATGCTCGACGTGATGGTCCGGTGACCCGTGTCCCGGCCGTCCCCCGCTCCCCGTGCCGCCGCGCGCGGCCGCCCCGCCACCGACCCGCGCTGCGCGGGCTGCGCCCACCTCGTCACCCTGCGCGCGCTGCGC
>JBBIOL010000021.1:0-42390 GCA_037443385.1 Anaeromyxobacteraceae bacterium | reverse complement strand
GGCATTCGATCGTCGAGGGAGCCCGGCGACTCGGGGAGGGCGGGAAGCACTAGGGCTCGGACCGGGGTCCCGTTGCGCCACTGGCTTGCCACGCTCCTCGCCGCAGGCGCCCTTGGCCTCGCGCTCGCCGCTCCCGGGCCCGCCGTGGCACGGGAGACGACCGACCTCGTGGTGCTGGTGAACGGGAACAACATCAACGGCGAGATCATGGGGATGTCGCGCGGGAAGCTCGACCTGAAGACCGACGACGCCGGCCGGCTCTCCATCGAGTGGCTCAAGGTGATCCGCGTGACGAGCACCTTCACCTACGAGGTCGAGACCACGTCCGGGGAGAAGCGGTACAGCGCGCTCTTTGCGCCCGCTGGCGACGAGAGGGGCGTCGTGCAGCTGCACGACGGGACCCAGATTCCCGTCGCCGACGTGATCTCGCTCGTCCCCATCGACGCCGGATTCTTCAGCAGGCTCGGCGCCTACTTCGATCTGGGGCTCGCGCTCGCCAAGGCCAACAACGCCCTCACGCTCAACGTCGACGGGTACCTCGGGTACCGCGGCGAGCGACTGGGGACGAGCATCCAGTTCAACCTCTACCTGCAGGCCACGAACCGCACCGCCGCCGCGTCCAGCGCGACCGTCCAGTGGATGGGGGACCTGTACTTCGGGCGGTGGACGGCGACGGTCGGCGTCGTCGCCCAGGAGAACAGCGAGCTCGATCTCAACCTCCGCCTCATCCTGACGTCCGGAGCCAAGTACGCCGCCATCCAGACGAACCTGATGGACCTGCTGGCAGGCGCCGGGCTCGCCGGGATCCGCGAGCAGTACACGACGGGGGATCCCGCCTGGTACCTGGCCGCCTACGTCGCGGGCTCGTGGAGCATGTTTCGATACGACAGCCCCAAGCTCGACCTCGGGCTCGACGTGGCGGCGTACCCGTACCTCACGGACTTCGGGCGCGTCCTCCTGCAGGGTTCCATCCGGGTCACCTACGAGATCTTCACGGACTTCAACGCCGGGCTGAACTTCACCGACACATACGACAGCCGTCCACCGGAGGGCGGCGTGAACAACGACTTCAACATGTCCGTCACCGTCGGGTGGTCGTACCGACGGTGAGCCGCACCTGATTCCAGCAGCAGGAGGACGTTCCATGCGCCGAACCCCGTGCAGCCTGCCCCTCCTGGTCGCGGCCCTGGCATTCCGGGCCATCCCCGCGCACGCCGCTCCGCCACAGGCGACGCCGACACCTGCCTCGCCCCTCGACCGCACGGTGCTGCCCGTGCCGGAGCCGACCTACCCGGCCATCACCGAGCTCGACGCGCGAAAGGTGACGCCTCCGCCGGTCTTCGAGGTGAAGGCCCCGGCCGGAGCGCCCAACGTGATGGTCATCCTCATCGACGACATGGGCTTCGGCATGCCGAGCACCTTCGGCGGGCCCATCCACATGCCGACCGCGGACAGGCTGGCGAGCCAGGGGCTCCGATACAACCAGTTCCACACCACGGCGCTCTGCTCGCCGACGCGCACCGCCCTGCTCAGCGGCCGCAACCACCACACGAACAACATGGGCTCCATCACCGAGACGGCGACCGCCTTCCCGGGCAATACCGGCAAGCGCCCCGACAGCGTGGCGCCGCTCGCCGAGATGCTGCGCCTGAACGGCTTCAGCACCGGCTTCTTCGGGAAGAACCACGAGACCGCGACGTGGGAGATCAGCATCTCGGGCCCGACCACGCGGTGGCCCAACCGCTCGGGCTTCGACGAGTTCTACGGGTTCATGGGCGGCGAGACGAACCAGTGGGCGCCGCTCGTCTACCACAACCAGACGCCGGTCGAGGTGCCGAAGGACCAGAAGTACCACTTCATGACCGACATGACGGACAAGGCCATCGCCTGGATGCAGGCCCAGAAGTCGCTGACCCCCGACCGTCCGTTCTTCATGTACTTCGCGCCGGGTGCCACCCACGCGCCCCACCACGTCCCCAAGGAGTGGATCGCCAAGTACAAGGGCAAGTTCGACAAGGGCTGGGACGCGATGCGGGCGGAGGTGCTCGCCCGCCAGATCCAGCTCGGCGTGGTCCCTCCCGGCACGAAGCTCGCTCCCAAGCCGGAGGCCATCAAGGACTGGGACAAGCTCTCCGCGCAGGAGAGGAAGCTCTTCGCCCGCCAGATGGAGATCTACGCGGGCTTCGGCGAGTTCACCGACACCGAGATCGGCCGGCTGATCGAGGCCCTGAAGGAGACCGGCCAGTACGACAACACGCTCATCTTCTACATCCTGGGGGACAACGGCACGAGCGCCGAGGGCGGCATGAACGGGATGTTCAGCGAGATGACCTACTTCAACGGCGTCCTGGAGACCGTCCCGGACATCATGAAGCACTACGACGAGCTCGGTGGCCCCATGTCGTACCCGCACATGGCGGCGGGGTGGGCGGTGGCCGGCGACACCCCGTTCACCTGGACGAAGCAGGTCCCGTCCAACTTCGGCGGCACCCGCAACGGCATGGTGGTCCACTGGCCGAAGGGCATCCAGGCGAAGGGGGAGGTCCGCTCGCAGTTCCACCACGTCGTCGACGTGGCGCCCACGGTGCTCGAGGTGGCCGGCCTCCCCGAGCCGAGGAGCGTGAACGGCACCGTCCAGAAGCCCATGGAGGGCGTGAGCCTCGCGTACACCTTCGCGGACGGGAGGGCCGCGAGCCGCCACAGGGTCCAGTACTTCGAGATCTTCGGCAATCGCGCCATCTACGCCGACGGCTGGTTCGCCGGGACGGTGCACAAGGCGCCGTGGGAGGCGAAGCCGCGCGCCCCCCTCCTCGAGGACCGGTGGGAGCTCTATGACACCCGGGCCGACTTCAGCCTGGCGAACGACCTCGCCGCGGCGAACCCGGCCAAGCTGAAGGAGCTCCAGGAGCTCTTCCTCGCGGAGGCGGTGAAGTACAACGTGCTGCCCATCGACGACCGGATCTTCGAGCGGCTGAACGCGAAGCTCGTCGGGCGTCCCGATCTCATGGGCGACCGCACCTCGCTCACGCTGCGCGCCGGGATGACCGGCATGTCCGAGAACGCCTTCATCAACGTGAAGAACCGCTCGGTGACCATCACGGCGGACCTGGACGTCCCGAAAGGCGGCGCGAACGGCGTCCTCCTCGCCCAGGGCGGGAGGTTCGGCGGGTGGAGCCTCTACATGAAGGGCGGGAAGCCCTTCTACACCTACAACTTCCTCGGCCTGGAGCGGACGACCATCGCTGGCAAGCAGGCCGTCCCCGCCGGGAAGGCGACGGTGGAGATGCGGTTCGCCTACGACGGCGGCGGGGCGGGGAAGGGCGGGCTCGTCACGCTCCTCGTGAACGGCAAGAAGGTCGGCGAGGGGCGGATCGCGCGGACCCAGCCCGGGATCTTCTCGGTCGACGACGCCGCCGACGTCGGCATGGACGAGGGCACTCCCGTGGTCGAGGACTACCAGCCGACGAGCACGAAGTTCACCGGCACGATCCGCAAGGTCGTGGTGGACGTGAAGGCGATGGGCGCGGCGGACAAGGCCGCGTCGGGGAAGGCCGCGAACGAAGCCGAAAGGAAGATCGAGGAGACGAGATGACGACACAGCTCCCTGAACGAAGCGTCCCGTTGCTCGCCGTCGCTCTCCTCTGCCTGCTGGGCGGCACGCCCGGGGTGGCCCGGGCGGCGGAGGGCGACCCCAGCCTCCAGGAGCGCGTCGCCGCGCTCAAGCAGTCGCTCGCGCAGAGCCAGAAGGCGCTGCGGACGTACCAGTGGGTCGAGACGACCACGGTGAGCATGAAGGGAGAAGTGAAGTCGCAGACGCAGATGAGCTGCTACTACGGGGCCGACGGCGCGCTGCAGAAGGTGCCGATGGCCGCCCCCCCGCCGCCGAAGAAGAAGAAGGGGCTCCGGGGAAAGGTCGCGGAATCGAAGAAGGAGGAGCTCACCGCCACGATGCAGCAGGCGGTGGGGCTCGTGAAGAGCTACGTGCCGCCCGACCCCGCCCTCATCCAGAGGGCGCAGGAGGCGGGCAAGGCCTCCGTCGAGGTGGTGCAGCCCGGCAAGGTCGTCCGCCTCACGTTTCGCGACTACAAGCTCCCGGGCGACGCCCTCGCCATTACGATGGACGTCGGGACGAACCGGCTCGCCGGCATCCGGGTCTCGAGCTACCTCGACAAGCCGTCGAACCCGGTGGACCTGGACGTGACCATGGGCACGCTTCCGGACGGCACGGTCTACTCGGCCAGCACGCAGCTCGAGGTGAAGGCAGAGAAGGTGGCCGTGAACGTCGCGAACTCTGGATACAAGCACACGAACTGAAGTCGCCCAGGGCGCCGGCGCCGAGCCGGAGAAGAGGCTTCCCATGCGATCGACGAGCTGGATGGTCCTCCTGGCGATGCTCGCCGTTCCCGGAATCGGACGGGCCGAGGACACGGCAGCCGGCGACGACCCCTGCGCTGACGACATCCGGAAGTTCTGCTCCGGGGTGCAACTCGGGGGCAACCGGCTCCTCGACTGCATGGAGAAGAACCGGTCGAGGCTCTCGCCAGCGTGCGGCGCCCGGATCGATGCGAACCGGGAGAAGGCGAAGGCGCTCATCATGGAATTCGGGCGGTCGTGCCGCATGGACGTCGATCGCTACTGCCCGGGCATCGACCCGGGTGGTAGCCGCGTCCTCGGTTGCCTCCACCAGCACCAGCTCGACCTCTCCAAGCCCTGCCAGGCGGAGATGACCAAGATCGCCGATGCCAGGGACCGGGTCGCCGCGGTGCAGACCGCCTGCCGGGCCGACGCGGAGAGCCTGTGCAAGGGGATCCCGGAGGAGGCGGGCCCGATCGTGGCGTGCCTCCGGGCCAACGAGGCGAAGCTATCACCGGAGTGCAACGCCGCGGACGTCCGCGAGGCGGCCGAGGCCGCCATCGTGGTCGACGTGGTCGACGAGATGAGCAACAAGGACCGGATCCTGGAGGCGCTGGAGATCCTGCAGGGCGTGGAGTCGGTGGCGTTCGCGCGGAGCCAGATCCTCATCCAGGTCGACGGCTTCAACAAGTACCAGAACGTCGCCAACTCCGGCGCCCTGACCTTCAACCCGCAGTTCGTGTTCGGGCGGCGCAACGAGTTCTCCGTCCAGGCCTCGGTCCCGCTGCTGTCGAGCTTCCCCCTGGATCCAGCTTATTCCCCGATGTTCGGGGTGGGGACGCTCGTCACCTCGTTCGCCTGGAACCTCCACGCGCAGGGCCAGATTCGCCAGTACCTGGGGCTCGGCCTGCAGTGGGAGACGGCCACGTTCCCGGTCACGGGCTACACCTGGGGGCTCGTGCCCTCCTACGCCATCGCGGTCGGCCTCGCCCGGTGGGTGTCGCTCACCACGCAGGTCTACTGGATGGGCTCGATCGCGACGAGCACGACGTACCAGGAGCTGAACCAGCTGTGGCTCGAGCCCATCCTCGTCTTCAACCTTCCCGGGCGTTCCTTCCTCGCGCTCGACACCAAGCTCGGCTGGGATTTCAAGCGCGGCTCGTTCGCCCCGGTGATGAAGGGCGTGGGCGGCATCTTCGTGGACCGGCAGCGAACCATCTCGGTCTCGGCCTGGTACCAGGCGGCGCTGACCAACGAGGCCATACCCACGACCTTCAAGTACGGGGTCGGGCTCGGCTTGGCCCACTACTTCGACTGGTGACGGGCGCCGCGCGGGATTCGCGCGATGGTCGGTTCATGTGCCCCAATTGTGCCCCGACCGTGCACCACTGGACGGGGCGGGCCGGAACGGCGAGGAAGGCGATGGAACGGGAAAGGCGAGGGGTCTCGGCGAGTTGTGAGGTGACGGCGCGTCCCGCAATGGGTTGTTCACTCACCGTGTAGAACCTTCAAATCCCTTTTCCCGCTCCAGTTCGCCCCCGGTAACTCTCCGAGTTGCCGGGGGTTTTTCTTTTCACGGGGCCGCGACCGAAATACGACCAAAATCCGGCGCGGCTTCCGGCACCTCCTCAGGGGCCATCCCCGTCGGAAGAGGCCGGTCGAGCATCTTGATGGCCTCGGCCGTGACTCCAGGGACGACGTGCATGTAGCGCATCGTCGTCGTCAGGTGCTTGTGGCCTGCCACCTCCTGGATGACCGTCAGTGCGGTCCTCGCCATCCCCTTCGAACTCCACGGCCAGCAGGGGTTCTTGGCTGGAGAGAGGCTGAAAGAGCCGGGTGCAGGGCATGCCTTGGTGCGCGGCGGCGACGTCGCGGACCGTGGCAAGATCGGGCCGGGGCGGACGACGCGGAGCAGGACAGTCCGTACCCGAGAAGGGGCGGCGAAGGCCGCCCCTTGGCGTTCGGGAACGCGGAGCGCCGGACCCGCATCAGCGGGCGGTGAAGGCCACTGCTATTGCTGGAAGCAGTAGAGACTATAGGAGGAATCGCAAAAGTTATTCGTGAAGTTGAACCAAGTACTGTTGTCGGCCTGCCAACTGATTCCAATGGTCCCACTATTTGGAAAGTCAGCGTTGGTCCAGTCTAAACAACTCGAACCGGGCCCCGTCCAAACGTAGTCGTACCTCGCCTCGTTATTCTCCGTGACACTGATGGACTCCAGGATGGAGGTGGGGTTGAGTGCGGCCTTGCTGCCGGCGACAATCACGCCATCGGGCCGGACGAACGCTGCCTCCGGGAGCATGCTGAAAGGATCCTGGCTACCGGTAGCGAGGAACGCCCAGTAGTTTCCGGAAGCAAGGTTTCGGGCGTCGATCCCGACGCCGGCTCGTGCCTGGCACTTGGCGTCCGCCCCGGAGATTCCCCCCAGGTTGCCGTCGTACGCCGTGGACGTGACGAAGACCGACTTGATGTCCCCGACCGTCACGGCGGTTCCGTACACCTTGCCCGCGAAGGTGAAGGAAGTCCCGGTAGGATTGGCGAAGGCCCACACGGCCTTCACGCCGTTTGACCCACCGAGAGACGGATAGTACCAGAGACCCATCCCGTAGTCGGTGAGTCCATCCGGCAGGGTCGCGTTGTTGCACCCACCGAAACCGGTGGCTGGCGTCATCGACTGGATCTGCGCGTAAACGTTGGTCCAGAGCGTGGTCGAGACGTAGGGATCGGCCTTGATCCGCACGGAAACGCTCAAGCTGGAAGAGCCTCCGGTGCAGTCGGTCCCCGGGGTGGGCGCCGCGCCGCCGTCGTTGGCGACGCTGACCCCGGTGATCTCGGCCAGTGCTCTCGACGCGCCCGGCACGTGGGCATCGTCCGCCCGGATGGTGAACGTCCCGCTCCGGGTGTCCAGCTCCCCCGAGAATGTAGCCAGCAATACCTTTCCGGCGGGGGCGCCCGGAGCCGGAGCGGGCGCTCCCGAGGAGCAGGCCGCGAGGAGAGCAGCGAGCAGCACCGTGACGGCTTCACGAGTCGTGAAAGTCATGTGGCCTCCTATCCGCCCGCCGTGACCACGCCGCCCGAGCTCGGCCCGGACCCGGTGAAGAGTGTTGCCCGGGACACGCTCCGCTTCTTCACGAGGCGCGGAGGCTGGTACGCGGGTCGCGAAATCGCTGAAGGAGTGTCACGACCGTGTGCTGGAGCGCCTGGGGCCGCACCGATACCCTGCGCCGGCCTAGGTCGTTCACTTCCTGAGCTCATTCAGCGGCTCCTTGTCCCGGTTGAGCGAGATGGATGGGATGCTATCCGGATGGAAGGGGAGCGCGGCCGATACAGTTGGGGCGTGTCTCGGCGGTCCGTTGACCCGCGGGGGTACTCCTTCCGCGCCTTCCAGTTCGACCCGAGCTTCAACGTCGGGCCCGTGCGCCAGATTGGCGTCGTGGCCGTCGGTGGGTTGGGCGGTGGATCCCGTCGAGGCGAGCAACGCCTCGGGCCGTTCACCGAGGCCGTGAGGAGGTCCGGTGCAGAGGGTCTCCTCGTCGTCGGGTTAGCCATGGCCAGGCCGCGCAGGGAAGGTGAGGAGCCGCAGGGACGCCCGATCAGCGGAAGGGGATGGCCCGAGTAGCGGGACCTGCCCCGCGACCAAGAAGCGACCAAGACTCGACTGGACTCCGTTGGACTCGAGTCGGGGCATCTCCTTGGGATGGCGCTCGGGCGTGACCGCCGGTGCCGCCAGGGTGCCGCTGGCAGGCCTTCCGGTCTCCCCGAGGCCTCGAGGTGCCTGGGGATGGAGCGGAGCTGGAAGGGGTCGGGGAGCAACCGCGTGGGCGGTCAAGGCAGCGTCACCCGTGCCGGAACGAGGCTCGTCGCCGCGCCCCCGATACCGAGCTGGCCGCTCGAGTTCTGTCCCCACGTCCACACGCTCCCGTCACGGAGCAAGGCAGCCGAATGGAACTCGCCCCCGGAAACCTCCGCCACCTGGGAGAGGCCGGACACCGGTACGGGCGCCCAGCGGTCGATCTCCGTCCCGTCCCCGAGCCGGCCGAACAGGTTGTAGCCCCAGGCCGAGACGGTCCCGTCCTGCATGAGGGCGAGGACGTGGTAGTTGCCGGTGGCGATGGCGCTCACCGCGGTGAGGACCTGGACCGGGGCGGGCCGGTCGACCGTGGTCCCGTCCCCCACCTGCCCGACGTTGTTCGCACCCCAGGCGAGAACGCGATTGTCCCAGGTCAGGGCGACGCCCGTGAAGCTCTGGGCGGCGATGGCCTGGATGCCCCGGAGCCCCGGAACGCGCACGGGGCGGCCACTGGAGGCGAAATCGCCCGTGCCGAGTTGTCCGGCAGAACCGTTGCCCCAGGCGAAGACGACCCCGTCCTTTCGCAGGGCGAGCGAGAACCGTTCCCCGGCCGCGACCGCGGCGATGTCGGTGAGCCCATCGATGACCCGGACGCCGTGGGACCCGATCGGCGGATCGATGACGAGCGGGTCCTCGAATCCCCACCCGTAGACGGGACCGTTGCAGATGACCGCAAGGGCATGGCGGTAGCCGGCGGAGACGGCGCAGGCCGGGCCGAGACCGGCGATGGGAGCCGGCGACAGGTTGGCGAGCGGGTCGACCCCGATGTTGGGACCCCAACCCCAGCCCCACACGACGCCGCTCGCATCGCGCGCGAGCGAGTACCAGGCCGCCCCGTCCACGGCCGCGATGGAGGTGAGGCCGGTCACGAGCGCCGGCGTGTCGCTGCGGGCTCCATCCGGGATTCCCGTTCCGAGTGCGCCCGCCGTGTTCGTCCCCCAGGCGTACACGGGGCCCACGAGGGTGCTCGGATCCCGCGCGAGAAGGAGCGTGTGGATGCCCGCGGCGGCGATCGTGGGAGAGAGCAGCCCCACCCGGTCGACCGAGTACGAATAGGTCGTGCCCTGTGCCAGGCGGACGTTCCCACGGCTCCAGATCCCCGTGGTGACGACGACGTCGAGACGATGGGTGGGGAGGGGTCCCGACGGCTGGAAGATCGCCTGGGTCCCGTCCGAGGAGACCGTCCGGGTGCCCGCGATGAGGACGTCGCTGTCCCACAGCTGGAAGGTCGCCTCCGTGACCGTGGCCGGATCGATCGCCTCCGAGAACGTGATGGTCACCGGATCGTCGTAGGGAACCCAGCTTTCGTTGGGGGTCGGGATCGTGGAGACGATGGTCAGGGCCGCCGCGCGCGCCGACTGGACGGTGAAGGCTCGGGGGCCCGAGACGGCCGAGGTGATGGCATTGGTACCTGCGGTGAAGCTGAACTGGAAGTAGAGCTGCTCGTCGCGGGTGGCGCCGGGGAGGAGCTGGAGGGCGGGCGTGAGCGTGAGCCCGTAGCGCGTGCCGCCGCGGGCGTCCGACGGCCCCAGGTCGCCGATCGGGCACCGGATGGTCTGGCTTGGGAGGTCGGCGACGCATGGCGAGGCCGGGGCGAGGGCGTACGCGGTGGCCAGGTCCCCCGAGGCGTTCGAGAGGACGAGGACCACGTTCCGGGCCGGGTCGGGTCCGGAGTTGTAGACGTTCATCGAGAGGTCGAAGGGGCTTCCGTCGACGACGATGGCGCTGCTGGGGACGGGTAGCCCTCCCTCGAACTGGACGCTGGCGCTGGTGGCCCGGACGGAGAAGGTTCGTGGGCCCGAGACGGCCGAGGTGATGGCATTGGTGCCTGCGGTGAAGCTGAACTGGAAGTAGAGCTGCTCGTCGCGGGTGGCGCCGGGAAGGAGCTGGAGGGCGGGCGTGAGCGTGAGCCCGTAGCGAATGGCGCCACGGGCGTCCGACGGCCCGAGGTCGCCGATCAGGCACCGGATGGTCTGGCTTGCGAGGTCGGCGACGCATGGCGAGGCCGGGGTGAGGGCATAGGCGGTGGCCATGTCCCCCGAGGCGTTCGAGAGGACGAGGACCACGTTCCGGGCCGGGTCGGGGCCGGAATCGTAGACGTTCATCGAGAGGTCGAAGGGGCTTCCGTCGACGACGGTGGCGCTGCTGGGGACGGGTAGCCCTCCCTCGAACTGGACGCTGGCGCTGAAGTTCGGAGTGACGTGGAGCGTGGCCTCACGGCTCGTCGCACTGCCGGCGAGGTTCGACGCCTGCACGCGGAATCGCCGCCCGTCGTCGGCACGCGTCGTGTGGATGGCAAGGGTCTGCCCCGTCTCGCCGGGCAGGTCCGTCCAGGCCGTGGTCCCCCCTCCGTCGACGCCCTCCTGCCAGCGAAGGTCAGGGACCGGATCGCCGGAGGCGAAGACCGTGAAGCTCGCGACGTCGCCCTCGAGGACGGAGGCGTCGTCCGGCTCGACCGGGAACCACGGAGCGACGGGGCTGGTCACCGTGAGCCGGGCGGAGCGGCTGAACTCGCAATGCCAGGCCGACCCCAGGGGTGCCGGGGCCCATTCGGTCCCGCAGGTCTTGGCACGGATGAGCGCGCCGTCATCCGCGCTGGTGACCGCCGGGAGCCGGAGCCAGCTCAGCTGGGCGTCGTCCTCGAAGATGTCGCCGTCGTCGGGCTCGGGCGCGAAGAAGGAGAGGGTGCGCCAGGTGTGTCCGCCGTCGTCGCTTCGTTCCCAGGAATTCTCGTCGTAGTAGGACGCGGGTGGACCACCGGCGTTTCCAAACCAGACCTCCGCGGGTCCCACGGGACGCGCGGAGAAGGAGGGTGCCGCCCCCGCGACGACCGGGAGGTCCTCCGGTTCCCGGGAGAATCCCCGCCGGGTGGCGGGAGCGTAGTGGACCCGGAGTGCGCCGTACCCGGCTGGCTTGATGAACAGCAGCGGCTGGCCAGGCGTCCCGCACCGGAGAACCGGAGCGAAGGCGACGGAGATCTGGCCCTCCCATGCATCGGGCCGGATCGCCGCAGCCAGGTTGTAGACTCTCGTCCCCGGGGAGAGCGGCCCTGGGACCGTGTCACGAAGCAGGCCCGCCCCACGGGCGACCGAACCGTCGAGCAGCGTTCCTCCCCAGGTGTAGTTCATCAGGAGGTCGCACTGGGCCAGCAGGCCGGGCAGGCCGTCGAGTGTCACCCGCAACGGTAACGGCACCGGTCGTGTGGGCTCGGGGTCCATGTCCCACCACCCCGGGCTCGAGCCTGGCTTCCACGTGGCCGAGCCGACCGGGGAGACCGAGAACGAGATGCCGCCCACGAATCCGCCGCCCCGCATCGTGGCGCCCATGACGGTCGAGAAGCTCTGAACCTCCAGCTCGACCGCATCTCCGGTGCGCACGACGCCCGCATGTGCGACGAACGGCTCGCCGGGGTTGGCCTTCAGGACGACGAGATCGTCGCCCGGCGAGATCCGGGAGGGATCGATGGGAATACGGACCTTCGCTCCGGCGAGGAAGGTCGTCCCGTGAGGGGTGAGCTCGAAGGCGGGCCCGACTGCGGTCGTGCCTTCCGGCGCGGGCGCCTCCACCTGCCGGATCTCGATGAGGGTGCGCGCGGGGAGCGCTCCCGGCGGGACAGTCACGCTGGCGCCCCCCGGGCCGGTCACCGTGACGGCTTCGGTCTGGCCGGGGCCACCGACCGTGGTCCCGCTGGGGACAGGCACGGCCTCGCCGCTCGAGCAGCCCGCCACGAGCAGGGAGACGATGACGACGGAGCGCCGCAGGGCGATGATCGCCGTGGCCAAGAACGCTTCACTGGAAATGGAGGGCATCCCCTGGAACCTCTCGACGGGTGAGAGCGGCCCGACGGGGGAATGCTACGAAGCAGGATCGGGCGGAGGTAGACACACACCCGAGATCGGCGATGGCACACCCGCCGTCGTGCCCGCGACCGGAACCGTCGACTCGGGGATGAAGCACGCCGAGGCGGTCGTTATGTGGGGGCCCCGGGAGATGCAGCGAACGTCGGCGTGGCGGGGAGAGAAGGCGCGAAGCGTCATGACCAGCGTCGTTCGAGTGGCGTTCCTCCTGGCCTGCCTCGGCAGCGCCTCGGCGTCGGAAGCCCTTCCGCCCGGGTCTCCGGACGGTGCGCTCATCGAGAAGCTCACCGGGGCGAAGGGCCAGCTCGACGCCGCCGAGGGTGTCTTCAAGGTGTCGGTTCCGCGAGCCGACCTGCGCGTGGTCGTCGCGGGCAGCCCGATCGTTCCCGCCCAGGGGCTCACGTCGTGGGCGGCGTTCGCGGGGTCGAACCTCGACGCGCGGGTGATGGGAGACCTCGTCCTCACCGAGGACCAGGTGAACCCGGTGATGAGCACGGCGCTCGAGGCCGGGCTCGAGGTCACGGCGCTCCACAACCACTTCCTCCGGGACTCCCCGCGCGTGATGTTCATGCACATCGGCGGGACGGGAAGCGTCGGAGTCCTCGCGTCCGCGGTGGGCAAGGTCCTCGAGAGCATCCGGGCCACGAGCGGCGGCAAGGGGGAGGTCCCCGGCGCCGGCGTCTACCCGGCGAGGACGACCCTCGACCCCGCCCGGATCGAGGCCGTGCTGGGAGCGAGAGGGGCCAGTGGTGGAGGGGTCTACAAGGTGGTCGTCGGCCGGAGGACTGCCATGGACGGCATGCCCGCCGGCAACGCCATGGGCGTGAACACCTGGGCCGCCTTCGCGGGATCCGACGACCGGGCGGTGGTGGACGGCGACTTCGCCGTGCTGGAATCGGAGCTCCAGCCGGTGCTGAGGTCGCTCCTCGCCGCCGGGATCGCCGTCGTGGCCATCCACCAGCACATGACCGGCGAGTCGCCGCGCATGCTGTTCCTCCACTACTGGGGAACCGGCACGACGACGGCGCTCGCCCGGGGCCTGCGCTCGGCGCTCGATCGGACGGCCGTGAACTCCCGGTCCCGGTGAGGGCGAGCCGCAGCGGACGACCTCGCCACCGGACTCCTGGACGTCCTTTCCTGGCGGTGCGCTCCCGCCCCGTTACACCCCGGTCATGCCGAGGCCGGCCGGACCCCGAAGCGTGCAGGAACAGCTCGACCGGGCCCCGGTCCAGGGTGGCCGGATGCGAACGGGCATCCTCCACTTCGTCCTGCGCGCCGGCTGGGGCGAGCTGCTCCTCGCGTACGTCGCCATCTACCTGGGTACGAACGCCGTCTTCGCCCTCGGGTACGTCCTCACGGGCGGCGTCGCGAACGCGAGGCCCGGGTCCTTCGCCGACGCGTTCTGGTTCAGCGTGCAGATCCTCGGCACGGGCGGCGACAGCGCCATGAACTCGGTCGGGGTCGGGGCACACGTCCTCGTCACGCTGGAGACCATGCTCGCCATCCTGCTCCTGGGCGTCATCGCCGGGGTCAGCTTCGGGAAGCTCTCCGTGCCCGGACTGCGCGTGCGGTTCTCGGTGCCGGCGGTGATCTTCGTCTTCGACGGCGTCCCGACGCTCGCCTTCCGGATCGGGAACCAGCGGCGCGAGCTGGTGGCGGCGGTCGAGGTGACGCTCATCGGGGAACGCCCGGAGGTGACGCCCGAGGGTCTCCAGATCTGGCGCGCCCTCGACCTGGAGCTGCGACGGGCGCGCTTCCCCACCCTGGCCCGCGGCTACACGGTCATGCACCCGCTCGACGCCCGCAGCCCGCTCCACGGGTACACCCCGGAGCGCCTGGCCGCCGAGCACTGGATCCTCGAGGCCTCGCTCACCGGAACCGACTCGCTCTCCGGGCAGCTCGTCCACGCATCGGCCACGTGGAAGCCCGCGGATCTCCGGTGGGGCCACCGTCTCGCCGACGCATTCATCCCTCTCCCCGGGGGCGACGCGCTCCTCGATCTCCGGAACTTCGACGGGACGGTGCCGTGCGAGCCGACCGCGGCCTTCCCGTATCCGCAAGGCGACGCACCGGCCGCGAGCGTGCCGCGACCCACGCGGTGAGCGCGCACACGAAACGGGGGACGCGCCTGCGGAGCGGGATCGATTCGCGGGCGACCAGCCCGGCAGGACGGTAAGGATGCGAGGTCCCGGACGGAGGATCGCATGGAGACGATCATCATCCGCTTTCCCGCTGTGACGGTGCTCTCGCTCGCCCTCGCCGGTGTGGCGCTCGCCCAGCAAGCACCTGCACCCGCTCCTCCGGCGCCTGCCAGGACGACGGCGCAATCGCTCGGGGTCGCGGTGTTCCCCTCCAAGGGTCAGACCCCCGAGCAGCAGGCGAAGGACGAGGCCGACTGCGCCACCTGGGCGAAGCAGCAGACCGGCTTCGATCCGGCTGCGCCACCGGCTCCACCCCCTGCGCCCGAGAAGCAGCGGGGTGGCGCGGTGAAGGGAGCGGCGAAGGGCGCGGCGGGCGGTGCGGCGGTGGGCGCCATCGCCGGGGACGCAGGAGAGGGGGCGGCCATCGGCGCCACCGCCGGCGCCGTGAAGGGGCGCAGGGATCAGAAGAAGGAGGCAGCGGCGAGCCAGCAGCAGGCCCAGCAGCAGGCCCAGGCCGCGCACCAGGCGCAGCTCGATCAGTTCCGGAAGGCATTCTCCGCCTGCGCCGAGGGGAAGGGCTACTCGGCGAAGTAGCGGGCGCGGACCGGGCCCGGCGTCACCCGGGCCAGGCGTCGATTCCACCCCCAAGGTCCCCGCCCTGCGCGACCTGGGGCTGGAACCGGTGGTGGTGGACGTGTTCGACGCCACCGCGCTCCGGGACGCAGTCCTGGCCTGCCGGCCGGAGGTCGTCGTCCACCAGCTCACCGATCTTCCCCACGGCCTCGCGGCGGGCGAGATGGCCGCGGCGCTGGTGCGCAACGCGCGTCTGCGCGACGAGGGCACGCGCAACCTCGTCGCGGCCGCCGTCGCCGCCGGCGCGAGGCGCCTCGTCGCCCAGAGCATCGCCTTCGTCTACGCGGACGGACCCCCGCCGCACCGCGAGGACGATCCGCTCCTCCCGGAGACGCACCCGGTCTACGGGGCGACCGTGCGTGCCGTCGCCAGCCTGGAGCGTCAGGTGCTCGCGACGCCGACGTTGATCCCGCGAGGGACGGACGGTACCATCCCTCCCGCGTGCGACTGCTGCTCGTCCTCTTCCTGATCCACGGCATGGTGCCCGCACTCGGCGAGGTCGCCGAGGCCGCGGTCCACTACGTCGTGGCCGGCCACCTGGCGCACACCGGGGCCGACCACGGTGACCTGGGGGACCAGGGCGCGGAGCACGGTTGCAGCCCCACCGAGCACCACTGCACCTGCTGCGCCGCCCAGGCGATCGTCGCGACGAGCCCGGGTGCCTTCACCGTGGCGCCGCCCCGCGCCGAGGTTCCGGCCTTCGCCGACCCCGGCCGGCCCGTCAGCCGCCCGCTCGAGCCTCCGTTCCGCCCTCCGATCGCCTGAACCCGTGGTGATGGGTGCGGTGGGCCCACGCTGGCCCCCGCGCGCCCGCCGTGCACCCGCCGGGTGCCGGCGCGTCCCCGGATCTCGAGAGCGAGGAGGCTCGTCCGATGTCGTCGTGGAGTCCCGTGTTCCTCTCGTGCGTGATCGCCTGCGGCGCGTCCGCCGCGCGCGCGGCGGAACCGCTGCGCTGGTCCGAGGTCGTCCGGCAGGTGGATGGCGACCCCCGCTACGCCGAGGTGCGCGCCCGGGCCCGGGCGGCGGCGGCGGGCGTGGAGGCCACGTCGCAGGTGCCGAATCCCCAGCTCGAGGTCACGGCGGGAGAGGGTCGAAGCCAGGACGGGACGCAGCACCGAGGCGAGTGGGTGGTCGCGCTGACGGTCCCGCTCGAGTGGCTCGGCACCCGGGGCGCCCGCGTCGACGCGGCGCGATCGGTGGCCGCGGCAGCCGAGGCCGAGGCCGCGACGTCGAGGCGCGACACGCTCCTCCAGCTCCGCCGGCTCTTCGTCGGGACCGCCTACGAGCAGGCGCTCGCCGGGTCGATCGCCTCCACGGTGGCCCAGACCGAGGAGCTGGTCCGGCTGGTCCGCCGCCGTGTGGAGAGCGGGGAGGGGCGACCCACCGAGCTCCCCCGGGTGGAGGTCGAGCTGGAGCGGGCCAGGAGCGCACAGGAGCAGGCCCACGCCCGCGCGGAGGGGCTGCGGGAGCAGCTCTCGCTGTGGCTCGGCCGGCCGGTGGCGCGCGTGGACGCGGAGCCGGAGCGCGAGCCGGACCTGCCCGCGCTCGGCGACGTGCAGGCCCGTGCGGCGGAGGACGGGCCGCCCATCCGGGCCGCCCGCGCCCGCGTCGCCGCGGCGCAGGCCGAGGCCCGTGCCGAGCGAAACCGGCGGATCCCGGCCGTGAGCGTGGGGGCCTACGCGCTCAGCGAGCTCGATCGACGCGCCGTGGGCGGGGCGCTGGGAATCCAGGCCCCGGTCTGGAACTGGAACGGAGGCCGGATCGACCAGGCCGAGGCGATCGAATCGGCCGAGGAGAGCCGGCTGGCCGCCGCCCGCATCGAGGCGACGGGTGCGGCGACCCAGGCCTGGTGGAAGTGCAAGCAGGGTCAGGCCGCCACCCGCCGCTACCGCGAGGTCATCCTCCCGCGCGCCGAGCAGGCCTCCCGCGTGCTGGAGCGCTCGTTCCAGCTCGGCGAGGCCTCGCTCCTCGACGTCCTCGACGCACGACGCGTGCTCCTCGAGGCGCGGCGGGATGCGCTCGGCACCTGGCTGGCACGCGAGGACGAGTGCGCCACCCTCCACTCCCTCTTCGCCGGAGACTTCCGATGAGCCGAACCCACACGAAGGTTGCCACGATCCTGCTGGGGCTCCTCCTCGCGGCGGGCTGCCGTCCCGCGGCCACGCCCCCGGGCGCACCTCCCGGCCACGAGAGTCACGGCGAGCACGGCGGCGAGGCCGGGAAGGTCTCCGATCTCGACCGGCCGGTGGACGAGCTCTTCGCCGAGTCGTGCGAGCACGGCAGGAAGACCCACGCGTGCGACGAGTGCCGCTACGGCGTGGGGGTGGTCCGCGTGCCCGAGAAGCTGGTCCTGGACGGCCTCGTGAAGTCGGCGACCGTCGGGCGGGGCCGGCTGGACGTCCCCGTGCCGCTCACCGGCGAGGTCCGCTTCGCCGACAAGCGGGTCACGCACCTCACGCCCCGGACGGACGGCGTCGTCCGGGAGGTGCGCGTCGCGCTCGGGCAGAAGGTCGACGCGGGCCAGCCGCTCCTGGAGATGGAGAGCGTGTCCCTGGGGGAGGCGGAGAGCGCCTGGCTCGAGACCGAGGCCTCGCAGAGACTGGCCCGCAGGGCCTTCGAGCGGCAGGCCAAGCTGCGCGAGGAGGGCATCTCCTCCGAGAAGGAGTACCTCCTGGCCCGTCAGGAGGCCGAGGCCGCCGGGATCCGCTCGCAGGCGGCGGCCGACAAGCTGCGCCGGCTCGGGCTCTCGCCCCAGGAGATCGAGGCGCTGGGAAGGGCAGGGCCGGCGGGCGCACGCGGGCGGCTCGTCGTGCGGGCGCCCGCCTCCGGGACGATCCTCGAGATGCACGCGGTCCCCGGGGAGACGGTGAAGTCCGACCAGAGCGTGTTCACCATCGGCGACCTGTCGGTGCTCTGGGTCTCGGCCGACGTCTACGAGGCCCAGGTCCAGCAGGTGCTCTCCCACGAGGGGCACGGCGACATGCGCGCGGTCGTCACCGCGAAGGCGTACCCCGACCATGAGTTCCCCGCCTCGGTGGACTTCGTCTCGCCGTCCATGGACGAGAAGACCCGGACGCTGAAGGTCCGCGTCGGCGTCCGGAACCCGGACGGAAGGCTCCGCGCCGGGATGTTCGTGAACGTGCTCCTCTACCTCCCCTCGGGGGACGAGGTCGTCGTCGTCCCCCGCGTGTCCGTGCTCGCCGACGCGGGGCGGTCGTTCGTCTTCGTCCGCCACCACGGCGAGTACTGGGTCCGGCGCCCCGTCGAGGTGGGACGCGCGTCCGGGGAGATCGTGGAGGTCCGAAAGGGCCTCTCCGGAGGCGAGACCATCGCAACGGAGGGCTGCTTCCTCCTCAAGTCGGACGTCCTGCGCTCCAAGATGGGCGCGGGCTGCGCGGACTGAGGCCCGGCCATGCGGATCATCCAGTGGGTGCTCGGGAACCGGTTCCTGGTGCTCCTCGCCACCGGGGCGCTCGCCGTCGGTGGCCTGGTGGCCTGGGCGCACCTCCCCATCGACGCCTTCCCCGACGTCACGAGCACGCAGGTCATGGTGCTCGCCAAGGCGCCCGGCCTGGCCGCCGTCGACGTGGAGTCGCGCGTCAGCTTCCCCATCGAGCAGCACCTGCGCGGCCTGCCGCGGGTGAAGCAGGTGCGGTCCCTCTCGAAGGCCGGCCTCTCCCAGGTCGTGGTGGTCTTCGAGGACGGCGTCGACACCTACTGGACCCGGCAGGTGGTCTTCGAGCGGCTGGCGGCCGTGCGCGAGCGGCTGCCCCGTGGCGTGGAGCCCGAGCTCGGCCCCATCTCCACCGGTCTCGGCGAGATCTTCCAGTACACG
The DNA here is from genome assembly GCA_037443385.1 of Anaeromyxobacteraceae bacterium. Taxonomy (GTDB): domain Bacteria; phylum Myxococcota; class Myxococcia; order Myxococcales; family Anaeromyxobacteraceae; genus CAIOAK01. The sequence continues at coordinate 23,721 of JBBIOL010000021.1, read as the reverse complement.
CTGGAGGGGGACGGCCTCTCCCCCATGGACCTGCGCACCATCCAGGACTGGATCGTGGCCCCCCTGCTCAAGCCCGTCTTGGGCGTGAACGAGGTGAACAGCTTCGGCGGCGAGGTGAAGCAGTACCAGGTGCTGGTTCGCCCGGAACGGCTGGTGAAGTACGGCCTCACCATCCGGGAGGTGGTCGAGGCCCTCGAGCGCTCGAACGGGAACGCCGGCGGTGGGGTCATCGTCGAGGGCTGGGAGCAGACCTACCTGCGCGGCGTGGGGCTCCTCGGCGACGTCGCCGACATCGAGCGGGTCGTCCTGCGCGCCCACGACGGCACGCCGGTCTACGTCCGGGACGTGGCCGACGTCGTCATCGGCGCCGAGCCGCGCCAGGGAGCGGTGACCCGGGACGCGCGGGGCGAGGCCGTCGCCGGCATGGTCATCATGCTGAAGGGAGAGAACGCCCAGGACGTCGTGGCGCGCGTGAAGACGGCCATCGAGAAGGCCCGGGCCACGCTGCCGGCCGGCGCCCGGATCGACGTGTTCTACGACCGGACCTCCCTCATCGAGGCCTGCATCCGGACCGTCGTCGACGCGCTGCTCGAGGGCGGCGTCTTCGTGATCCTGGTCCTGTTCCTCTTCGTGGCCGAGCTGCGGACGGCGCTGACCGTGCTGGTGTCGCTCCCGCTCACCTTCCTCGTGACCTTCATCGTGATGGGGCGTACCGGGCTCACCTCCAACCTCATGTCGCTGGGAGGGCTCGCCTTCTCGGTGGGCATGGTGGTGGACGCCTCCATCGTGGTGGTCGAGAACGTGCGGCGCCACCTGGCGAGCCGGTCCGGCGGGGTCCCGCGGCGTCGCATCGTGGCCGAGGCGGTGCAGGAGGTGGCGCGACCGGTGGCCTTCTCGGTCCTCGTCATCGCGGTCATCCTCGTGCCGCTCTTCGCGCTCCAGGGCGTGGAGGGGAGGATGTTCGCCCCGCTCGCGTCCACCATGCTCATCGCGCTCCTGGTCTCGCTGGCGGTGGCCCTGCTCGTCGTCCCGGTGCTCTGCGACCTGGCGCTTCCCCGGACGCCCGAGCGGGAGTTCCGCTTCATCCGGCGTTTCCACGCCGGATACCTCACGCTGCTGGACCGGGCGCTGGCCCGGCCGGCCCGGACCATCTCGATCTCCCTGGCGCTCCTCGTCGTCGCCGGCGGGCTCACCCCGCTCATCGGCACCGAGTTCATGCCGCCGCTCGACGAGGGATCCATCGCCATCAACGTGGTGCGCCTGCCCAACGCCTCGCTCCAGGGGTCGGTCGAGGTGGCCCGCTACCTCGAGCGGCGCATCCGGCAGCATCCGGAGGTCGAGACGGTGGTCTCGAAGACGGGCCGGGCGGAGATCTCCGAGGACCCCATGGGTCCCGAGCAGACCGACGTCTTCGTGATGCTGAAGCCGCGGGGGGCGTTCGGGGGCGGGCGCTCCCGGGCCGAACTCGCGCAGGCGCTCCAGCAGGACCTGGCCGGGATCCCCGGGCTCCGCTTCTCGTTCTCGCAGCCCATTGCGCTGCGGGTGAACGAGCTCATCTCGGGCGTGAAGAGCGACCTCGCCGTGAAGATCTTCGGGAACGACCTCGCCGCGCTGAAGGGCCTGGCCGACCGGATCGCGGTGGCGGTGGGCGGGATCCGGGGAGCCACCGACGTCAAGGTGGAGCAGGTCTCCGGGCTCGACCAGTACGACGTGATCATCGATCGGGAGGAGGCGGCGCGCCACGGCATCTCGGTGGGCGACGTGAACGACACCATCGAGTCGGCCATCGCCGGAAAGGCGGCCACCACCCTCCTCGAGGACCAGCGCCGCTTCGCGGTGGTGGTCCGCTTCCCGCCCGAGAGCCGGCGGGACCTGGAGGGCGTGAGCCGGCTGCTCGTCTCCGCACCCGGTGGGGAGCGGGTGCCGCTCTCCCAGCTGGCCCGCATCGAGCGCGTGGAGGCGCCGGCGCAGGTCTCCCGGGAGAACGGGATCCGGCGCGTGGTCGTGGAGGCGAACCTCCGGGGCCGCGACCTGGGTGGCTTCGTGGCCGAGGTGCAGGAACGTCTCCGGCCCTTCGAGGACGAGCTGCCACCCGGGGCGTTCCTCGAGCTGGGCGGCCAGTTCGAGAACCAGCGGCGCGCCATGCGGACGCTGGCGGTGGTGGTGCCGGTCGCGCTCGTGCTCATCCTCCTGCTCCTGTACCTCGCGCTCGGGTCGATCGGCGACTCGCTCGTCGTCCTGCTGAACCTCCCCTTCGCGCTCGTGGGCGGCATCGTCGCCGTGGTGCTGTTCCGCATGCCGCTCTCGGTGTCAGCGGCCGTCGCCTTCATCGTGCTGCTCGGGATCGCGGTCCAGAACGGCGTGGTCCTGGTCGCCTTCCTGCGGCAGCTCCGGGACGCGGGGAGGAGCGCGGCCGAGGCCGTGCGGGAGGGATGCAACCTCCGCTTCCGGCCGCTGCTCATGACCGCGCTCACCAGCTTCATCGGCCACCTGCCGATGCTCTACGCGCGGGGTTCCGGTGCGGACATCCAGAGGCCGCTCGCCGTGGTGGTGATGGGCGGACTCGTGACGTCCACGGCGCTCACCCTGCTCGTGCTGCCGGTCATCTACCTCGCCAGCCGGACCCCGGAGCGTGTCGCGCGGGCCCCCGGCGGACCGCGAGCGTCGCCGCCCGTCAGCTGAAGTTCTTCACCCGGGGCCATGCGACCGGGAGCGGCACCTTCATGCCCCGCGCGACGTAGATGGGCTGCCGGGTCTCGTAGGGCATGGCGTACGGGTGGTCGAGCCAGCCCGCCACCTCCACCTCGCGGAACTGCGCCTCCAGGTCGGCACGGTTCCCGCCGATGACGAGGACGACGCTTCCGTCGTGCCCACGCGGGCCCCAGAGGAAGTACTCGTTGTGTCCGCTGATGGCGGGTGGCAGGCCGAGGGCGCGGCCGAACACGTCGATGGCCCCTGCCTCGCCGTAGTTGCGGCCGAAGAAGACCGCCCGGTCGCGGTCGGCCGCGGGCAGCGCGGCGTGGACGGCGGCCACCTTCGCGGCCATCTCCGGCCAGCCGTGCATGTCCGCGAAGTGCTGCGGCAGGAGGCCGAGCGCGTTGCGCTCGCCTGCCGTGGCGGACGGGCCGAGACCGAGGGCCGCGGCGTAGGCGACGTAGGATTCCACCGGGAGCACGGGCACGGCCATGGGAGCGAGCACGACGCCGCCGGCGGCCACCGCCGCGAGGGCCGCGCCCCGCGCCACGGACGTGCGCAGCGTGCGCTCGATCGCGACCGCCCCCGCGGCGAGCAGCACGGGGTAGATGGGCGTGGGGTAGGTGGCCTTCCCGTGCAGCGCGACGAGCACCGTGCACAGGACCAGGTACGCGATCGGGAAGGCCTGGCAGGCCGGGAGCGCCGGCCTGCGCGCGAGCGACCAGAGCCCGGCCACCCAGATCGGCGCCGCGACCGGGCCGACGAACAGGATCTGCTGTCCCAGGAAGGCGATCGGCGAGAGCGGGAGGTTCTTGCCCGTGACGCCCGCCGCGCCCAGCTCCAGGAACGGCCATCCGTGGCGGGCCTGCCAGAGGAGGTTGGGCGCGACGATCGCCAGGGCGAGTGCGGCCCCCACGTAGATCCAGGGCCGGGCCAGCGAGCGGCGCAGGGGAGTGGCGAGCAGCCCGACGGCGAGCGAGGCGAGGAAGAAGGCGATGAGGTACTTGCCGAGCAGGCTGAACCCGGCCACCGCTCCGAAGGGGACCCAGAGGCGCTCGTCGCCGGTCTGCGCGATGCGGACGACGAACCAGCTGCAGGCGAGCCAGGTGAGCGGCTGGAACACGTCGGTCGAGACGAAGAGCCCGAAGGCGAGGAAGACCATCCCGCCCATCACCGCCAGCCCGGCGAGCCACTGCGCGAAGCGCCCCCCGCCGAGCAGCCGCGCGAACTCGGACGTGAGCGCGACCGTGGCCGCCATCGCCAGCGCCGGGACGAGCCGGAAACCGAGGAGGGACCCGCCGGAGAGCCGGTAGGACAGCGCCGCCAGGAACGGCACGAGGGGGGGCTGGTCCACGTAACCCCAGGCCAGCCGCTCCCCGCAGACGATGAAGTAGAGCTCGTCGCGGGAGTAGCCGTAGCGGCCGTTCACCAGCAGGTGGACGAGCACCGTGGCGAGCCCAAGAGCGACGGACGGCCGGATCCATTCTCGGTGGCTCCATGCGCTCGGGAGGGGCACGGGGACGGGGCGAGGAGGGTATCAGGAGCACCCGGTCGGCAGGACGCAGCCCCACCGCTCTGGCCCGGGGAGGGCTCCGGTTCGTGCAACGGGGATCGAACATGATGTTCGATATATTTGACATTATGTCAATATTGAAGTACATGAGGCATCGCACAACGAACATCGGATGGTCCTCATGCCCTACCGCGAAAAGTTCGCCTGGCTGTCGCTCGTCGGAATGGTCGTCTGCTACGTCCCCTACTTCGTGCTCACCCACGAGTCCCCGCTGCTCGACCGGCCGCTGCCCAACCTGGAGCTCATGGCCATGTTCGCCGCCGCGGCGGGGGGAAACGCGGTGTGGGTGCTCGTGGGGCGCCTGCTCCTGCGCTGGACCACGCCCGCGGACGAGCGGGGCCCCGCCGACGAGCGCGACCAGGCGGTCGACCGCCGCGCCAACGCGATCGCCTACTACGTCCTCATCGGCCTCGCGCTCTACGTCGGCGGCATCCTGCCGTTCACCACGTCCGGCTGGCACATCGTGAACGCCATGGTCGCCTCGGTGGTCATCGCCGAGCTCGTCCGCTACGCGCTCGTCGTGCTCGGATATCGCAGGGGCCTCCGGTGACCCGGGGCCGGATCGAGAACCAGGTCCGGACCCTGCGCTTCCTCCACGGGGAGATGAGCCAGGCCGACCTGGGGCGGGCCATCGGGGTCACCCGCCAGACCATCGCGGCCATCGAGGCCGGGAAGTACTCGCCCACCCTGGAGGCCGCCTTCCGCATCGCCCGCGTGTTCGGAAAGCCGCTCGGCGAGGTCTTCCAGTGGGTGGAGGAACCTTAGCCTTCCCGGAGCCCCTGCCTGGGGGCCTCGCCCGACCGCCCCAGATGAGCGCGCGCCGGGGTGCCCCGGGGGGGCTAGCGTCGTCGCATGCGCAAACGGTGCCGCGCGGGGGGACTCTTCCTGGCAGGCGCGATCCTCGCGGGATGCGCGAGCCCCTCCAGCCCCACGCCGCCGGTGGTGGTCGCCTTCAGCGACGTCCACTTCGATCCGTTCTTCGATCCGGCGCTGCTCGGCGCCCTGGAGGCCGCCCCGGAGGGCGAGTGGGCCGGGATCTTCGCCCGATCGGGGATCACCGGCCCGGGCCGGTACGGAGGCACGACGAACTTCCCGCTCCTCCGGAGCACGCTGTCCTCGATCCAGGCAGGGCTCTCCGGACCAGCGCTGGTGGTCTTCGGAGGGGACATCCTCGTACAGGACTTCTCGAGGGCGTACTACAAGCTCGCGCACACGAGCGACCCGGTCGCGATGCGGGCCTTCGCCCGGAAGACGGTGAGCTTCGTGGTCCACCAGGTGCGCGCCGCGCTCGGGACCACGCCGGTCTACTTCACCCTCGGGAACTGGGACAGCTACGCGGGGAGCTTCGGCCTCGTGCCCGACGATCCCTTCCTCGCCGACACGGCGGACCTCTTTTACGAGGGTCTTCTCGCCGGAACCGCGGATCGCGCGGCATTCGACGCGACCTACCGGACGGGCGGGTACTACGCCGCCGCCGTCCCCGGGGCGGACCTCGTCGTCATCGGCCTGAACACGATCTTCCTCGCGCCCCAGGCGCCCGCGGGCATCGAGGCCGCGGTGGCCCGGGAGCTCGACTGGCTCGACGCCACGCTCGCCGCGGTGGAGACGACCGGCCGGCGCGCCTGGCTCGTCCTCCACGTCCCGCCGGGCGGCGACCTGGCGACGACGGGTGGCGACGTGGACCCGGAGGGCCACGTCGGGCAACCCACCATGCTGCTGCAGGCCGGGCCGCAGGAGCGGCTGCTCGCGATCCTCGGCGCGCATCGGGACGTGATCGCCGCGGCCTTCACCGGCCACACCCACATGGACGAGTACCGCGAGTCCGCGGTGGCGCTGCAGGGCCTCCCCGGGGTGACGGCGCTCATGGGCAACGCCCCGGCCTACAAGGTCTTCACGCTGGCCGCCGGCTGGTCGCTGCAGGACTACCGGTCCTGGGCCCTCGACCTCGCCGATCCGTCCGCCTCCTTCCAGGCCTACTACGATTTCGCGACGGCCTACGGCCTCCCCGGTCCGCTCGCGGACGCGCTCGCCCTGCTCACGCCGCGCCTCGGCCCGCCCGGGCCGGACCAGTCGGGATACCGGTCGCGTTACGGATCCGGACATGCCCCGGGAAAGCCCATCACCGACCTCAACTGGCCGGTCTACCGCTGCGGGGTCTCCTTCCTGGGAGCGGTCGGACTCGCGGACTGCGTGAACGGTCCGGGAGGATCCGCGACGCGCGCGTGGTAGGCCGGCGCGGCCGCCCGGACGACGCCTGCCACTTTCCACCCTCGCCCCGGCCGTCGGGGTCTAGAATGCCGCGACCCTGGGAGGGGCCGGAGCAGACGTGACGCGCAAGGCGAGTCGGGGCCCGGATCGCTGGAGCATCGGGACGTACCTCAACCTCACGTCGGCGGCGATCTTCGCCGTCGCCGGCCTCGCCGTCGTGCTCCTCGTCAACCGGCACGACCGCGAGATGGCCGTGCACGCGGCCGAGGAGCAGGCCGACCTGCGGCTCCGCCAGAACCTGGCCACGCACGACTACTTCACGACCGAGCTCAAGCCGGCGCTCCTCTCCGCGCTCGGCGAGACCCGCGTCGAGGGCGACTTCGACCCCACCTGGATGTCCTCCACCTACGCCATCCGGGAGATCGACCGTCGCGTCCGGGAGACCGCCGGGGGCGCGTACCGGTACAAGGAGGCGGCCATCGGGTCCCGGAACCCCGCCAACGAGGCCGACGACGACGAGCGCGACTTCCTCGAGGCGGCCGCACGCGATCCCGGGCTCCAGGTGCGATCGGTGCAACGGGTCCTGGACGGCCAGCACGTGCTGCGGGTGATGCGGCGCGGCGAGGAGACCGCGTCGGCCTGCCTCCGCTGCCACGACACCCCCGACCGCGCGCCGGCCGGGCTCGTCGACCGGTACGGCGCGACCCGGGGCTTCGGGAGGAAGGTGGGGGAGCCTGCGTCCGTGGTCTCCATCAGCATCCCCCTGGAGGCCGCGTACGCCCAGGCCAACGCCTTCTCCTGGAAGCTCTCGGGGGCCCTCCTCGTCGTCCTCGCGGTCATGTTCCTCGTGAAGCTCGCGGTCCAGCGCGCGCTGGTGGTCGCGCCCCTCGGGCTCCTGCAGGATCGGGCCCGGGAGGTCGCCTCCGGGCGCATGGGCGGTGACGCGCTGCCCCTCCCTCGTTCCCGGGAGCTCGCCGACGTGACGGCCGCATTCAACGGGATGGCCTCGAGCCTGTCCCGGCACAACGACGAGCTCGAGCAGGCCGTCGCGGCCCGCACGCGGGACCTCGTCGAGAGCCGGGAGTGGCTGTACGAGAGCCAGCGCGTGGCCCGTCTCGGGCACTACGTCTTCGACATCCCCGCCAACCGCTGGACGAGCTCCCCGTTCCTGGACGAGCTCTTCGGGATCGACTCCACGCACGACCGGACCCTGGAGGGCTGGGTCCAGATCATCCATCCCGACGATCAGGAGGGGATGCGGGCCTACGTCGTCGGCCTCGTGGCGAAGGGCGACCGGTTCGACCGCGAGTACCGGATCGTCAACCGCCGTACCGGGGAGGTCTGCTGGGTCCACGGCCTGGGCGAGATCCTGCGCGACGACGCGGGCCGGGCGCACCAGATGGTCGGCACCATCCAGGACATCACCTCCCGCCGCGCCGCGGCGGATACCGCCGCCCGACTCGAGGACCGGCTCCGGCAGTCGCAGAAGATGGAGGCCGTCGGGCAGCTCGCCGGCGGTGTGGCGCACGACTTCAACAACATCCTCGCCGTGATCGTCAGCTGTGCCTCCTTCGTGGCCGAAGCGGAGCCCGGGGAGCCGTCCATCCGCTCGGACATCGCGGAGATCCGGCTCGCCGCCGAGCGGGCGCGGGTGCTGACGCGCCAGCTCCTCGCCTTCAGCCGCCGGCAGGTGCTCGAGCCCCGGATCGTCGACCTGGGGGTCGTCGTGCACGACATGGAGGGCATGCTTCGCCGGATCCTGGGTGAGGACGTCACGCTCCGGACCGCGCTCCCCGCCGGCGTCGGCATGGTGGAGGTCGACCCCGGGCAGATGGAGCAGGTGATCCTGAACCTGGCGGTGAACGCGCGCGACGCGATGCCGCGCGGCGGGGAGCTCACCATCGAGGTCTCGGGCGAGGAGCGGGTCGACGCGGGCGACGGCCGCCGCGGGACGGCCCACACCGGACCCTGGGTGATGCTGCGGGTGACCGACACCGGTCGCGGCATGGGCGCGGAGGTCCGGGAGCGGATCTTCGAGCCGTTCTTCACCACCAAGGAGCGGGGCAAGGGGACCGGGCTCGGGCTCTCGACCGTGCACGGGATCGTCACCCAGAGCGGAGGCCACGTCCGGGTGGAGAGCGCGCCCGGGCGCGGCACGACCTTCCGGGTCTACCTTCCGGCCGTCACCGGGCCGGCCTCCGGGGAGCTCGACACCGGGGTCGCCCCGGCGCCGCAGGCCCGTCCCGGGGAGACCGTGCTCCTCGTCGAGGACGATCCCGCCGTGCGAAGGACCGTGAGTCGGAGCCTGGAGCAGCTCGGGTACCGCGTCCTCCCGGCGGACGGCGCCGCCGGGGCCCTGGCCTGCGTCGAGGCCGGCGGCGATCGCATCGACCTCCTGCTCTCGGACGTGGTCATGCCCGGGCGGAGCGGTCCGGAGCTGGCGAGCGCGCTCCTCGAGCGGTTCCCCGGCCTGCGGACGCTCTTCATGTCCGGGTTCCCGGACGACGCCGTGGTACAGCGCGAGGCCCTCGCCCCGGGGGTCCGCCTCCTCCAGAAGCCCTTCACGCTGAAGGACCTCGCGCGCGCCGTCCGGGAGGTGCTCGACGGCGCCGGATCGCCGGCGTCGCCGGGCGGCTGAGGAACGTCGAGGCGCGGCAAGGGGAGGGGAACGTGCACGGCATGGAGACCAGGGTCTACGAGCTCACGCTGCTCGAGGTCGGGTGGGGGTGCGGGCTCATCGCGCTGACGATGGTCGTCCACGCCGTCGGCATGGTCGTCACCTTGAAGCTGAGCCGGGCCCTGAAGTCATGGGTGGAGCGGAGGTTCCCCGCGGCGCCCCTCATCACCCCGCTCATCCTGGGGGCCTGGGTCATCTGCCTGTTCCACCTGCTCGAGGTCGGGGTGTGGGCCGCGTTCCTCGTCTGGAAGAACCTGTTCACGGCCACGTCGCCCGCCTACGCGTTCGCGCTCATGACGTACACCACGCTCGGCAGCCGGTACTCCGTGTCGCTCGACTGGCGCGTCCTGGAGGGCATGCTGGCCATGGCGGGGCTCATGACCTTCGCGTGGTCCACCGGGGTCCTCATGACCATCGCCCAGGACTTCCAGGCGAGGCACGTGCGCGCCGGCTCGTCGCCGGAGCCGGACGCCGCCGCTAGATCCCGTCCCGGAACGTGACGGTCCCGTTCATCATGGTGAGCTGGACGCGGGAGCGGCTCACCTCGCCGGGGGCCACGGAGTGCAGGTCCCGGTCGATCACGACCAGGTCGGCGCGCTTCCCCACCTGGAGCGAGCCGATGCGATCCTCCTCGTGCAGGACGCGGGCCGCCGCGATGGTCTGCGCGCGGAGCGCCTGGTCGAGCGTGAGCCGCTCCCCTTCCGGAGGGAGGACGTCGGCGAACTTCCGCGTGCCGTACCGGGTGAGGATCGAGCGGGTCATGGCGGCCTGGACCTCGTCGAGCGGACGGAAGGTGCTGACGTATCCCGAGGCCGGCCAGTCGCTTCCCAGCGCCACGCGACCGCCCCGCGCGAGGACCGAGCCCGTCCGCCCGTACTCCGCGAACATGACCTCCCTCCCGATGGTCGTGTCGGCCGTCAGCTGGTTCCCGGGATCGGGCGTCATCCAGTGCGGGGTGAACTGGGCGGTCACGTCGAGCCGCACGAGGCGGGCCACGAGCGCGTCCGTCAGGTAGAGGGCGTGCGCCGCGGTGTGGCGGGAGGTGCTCCTTGGATGGGCCTTCCGCGCCCGTTCGACCGCGTCCAGGTAGGCCCTCGTCGCCCCGTCGCCGAAGACGTGGGCGTGGGTGTCCACCCCCGCGGCCTGCGCCCGGAGGACGGCGTCGTCGATGAGGCGCGGGTCGAGGACGTAGTCCCCGTGGAATCCCGGACGGTCGGCGTACGGCCGGAGCATCACCGCCGTGTGCTGGAGGTCGCCGCCGTCCACGTTGATCTTGAGCACGCGCGCCCGGACCAGCTCGGAGCGGAATCGATCCCGCAGGGCCCGCACGGCGCCCACCGGGTCCTTCACCGTGGGGTCGTTCCAGTAGTAGCTCCCCACCACGCGGACCGGGAGCGCGCCCTCCCGCTCCAGCTGCCGGTAGAGTTCGAAGCCGGCCTCGGCCGGGATGCCGAGGATCCCGGCGTCGAGGACCGCGGTGATCCCGGCGGCGGCGAACCGCGCCAGCTGCGCACGCATCACCGCGCCGACGGCCTCGGGCGACGGTGGGTTCAGCCTGGCCATGACGACCTGCATGGCCGGGACCTCGACGAGCCAGCCGGTGGGCTCCCCCCGGTCGTCCCGCTTGAAGTAGCTCACCGGAGGGAGCGGGTCCGGCGTGCGGGCGTCGATGCCGGCCGCCTCGAGCGCCCGGGAGTTGGCCCAGGCGCTGTGCCCGTCGATGGCGACCAGGAACGCCGGCCGGTCGGGGAAGACCCGGTCGAGCGCGGCCCGGGTCGGGCCGTCGGGTGGGAAGGCGACGTAGCGCCAGCCGAAGCCGACGATCACCGGGGCCCCGGGGTTGGCGTCGGCCCACCGTCGCGCGGCCGCCAGGATCTCGCCGGGCTCGTCGAACTGGAGGTCCGCTCCCTGGGCGACGTGCGCCGCGGTGGGGTGCACGTGGGCGTCCACGAAGCCGGGGAGCAGCATGCGCCCCTGCAGGTCGACGACCGTCGTGCCCCTTCCCACGAGGGCCCTCGCGCGGGCGCTCGACCCGACGTGGACGATCCGCTTTCCCCGGACGGCGACCGCCTCCGCGCGCGGGCGCGCCGGATCCATGGTGTAGACCGCGCCGTTCAGGAAGACGGTGTCGGCCTGCTCCGGGCCGGCCGCCGCGAGGCGAGGCCAGGCGCAGGCCACGGCCGCCACCAGCACGCCCCACCGGGTGGTTCGCATCGGTCCGTCCTCCGGATCAGCCGAAGACCTTGAGCCCCACCACACCGGCGACGATGAGCGCCGCCGACGCCAGGCGCAGCGGGGCGGCCGGGTCGCCGTAGGCCACGATCCCCAGCGCGAACGTCCCGACCGCGCCGATACCGGTCCAGACGGCGTAGGCCGTGCCCATGGGGATGTGGCGCTGCGCGAGCAGGAGGAGCGCCCCGCTCCCTGCGATGCAGGCGATCGCCAGCCCGATCCAGGGCCAGCGGATTCCATCCTGCGTCCAGCCCATCTTGAGCCCGACCGGCCAGCCGATCTCGGCCAGCCCGGCGAGGATGAGGTACGTCCAGGCCATCGCGATCCTCCTTCACCGGAGGGCGGGGAAGCGCTCCGGCGGTGACGCGGTCGAGGATGGCAGGGCTCCCCGGGAAGTAAAGCGCTCGATTCGGACGCCCCGTGCAGGGCGCGGCGCCGATGGCCCTGGACGGGAACCCGTCAGGGATCGCGCTTCACGTGGCGCAGGAGGGCCGCCAGGGCGGCCACGTCGAGGAGCAGGAGCGCGAGCAGGAACGCCACCGGGGGCGCGCCGGAGGAGGCGGCGCGCGCCCGCATCGAGACCGTCATCCCCAGGATGGCGAGGAGCATGAGCGCGCCGAAGGCGAGCAGCATCGGGCCCAGCACGAGACCGAGCGGCCTCCGCCGCCGGAGCGACAGGCCCGCGAGGAGCATGGCCGGGAGGAAGAGGGACAGGTCGAGGACGTGGACCGGATTCGTGAAGGTCCCGACCTCCGCCACGCTGGCCGGGGGCACGCCGCTCCGGAGCGCCGGGACCACCTCGGCCAGCCAGAGCAGCGCGAAGGCGACGGCCAGGGCCACGAGGAGCCCACCGGCCAGCCCTGCCGGCTCGCGGCCGTCGAACCACGAGGCCGGGTCCCCGCGCAGGCAGGAGGCGAGCAGCGCCGCGAGCCCGAAGAACGACAGGCCGAGCGCGGCGCAGTAGACGAGGAAGAGCCAGTTGAAGTGGACGCAGAAGGCGTAGAGGACGTAGGAGTAGAGCGTGTAGGTCAGCGCGCCGCCGAGCAGGAGCCCGAGCGCGGGCGACCCGCGGCGGGCGCCCGCCGCGCCCCGGAGCAGGAGCGGGACCACCACGAGCAGGTTCACCCAGTCCTGGCCGACGCCCTGGGCGGCCCAGGTCGGGGTCTCGTGGGCGTAGGTGACCGGGACGACGATGCCGCCCAGGGAGGCGGCGGCGACGGCCAGGGCCAGCACGGCGACGAGGACCGGGGACCAGGAGGGCTTCACGGACGGACCATGCCACGGGCCGGGACGTCCGGGCTACCCGACGTCGGGGGTTCACCGCTCGTCGCGGGGGATGTCGCCCGCGTAGAAGCGGGGCAGGAGCCAGGGTTTCCGCCGGAGCAGCTTCGCGATCGGCGGTGGCTCCTCCTCGCACCGGCGCGCGACCGCGACCGACTCCGGCCAGGTGAAGGGCAGGTCCACCCAGGTGCCGGGGGCCGTCGCCGTCCGCAGGACCTCGAGCGTCGCGGAGAGGACCGCACGCTGCCCGTCCGCGTCGCCGGGTCGTCCCATGGGCCGGCTCATGGGGTGGGCGATGCCGGCGAGGCGGGGGACGCCCACCTTGGCCGTGAACTCGGGGATCATGGAGAGCGAGACCGTGGAGATCCCGGCCGCCTCGATCTCGCGCTGGACCAGTCCCACGGACCGGCAGCAGTAGGGTCAGGCGGGCACCAGAACGACCGCCTCCACCCCCTCCGCCTTCATCGCCGCGACGAGCCGGGGCGTGGTGTCGCGGATCAGCTCGGTGGGGTCGAGGATGTATCCCATGAGCGAGTAGTGGGTCGGCGCGCTCGCCCCGACCGTGCCCGAGGCGACGAGCTCGTCCAGCCTCCGCAGGGGGAGCACCACGTCGAGGTCCTCGCGCGCGAACCGCCGCTCGATGTGGAGGTGGTGGATCTCCACCTCCCGTCCCGTCGTCTCCCGGGGGATCCGTCGAACGGTCGGGTCGCCCCACCACGGGTTCTCGCGCTCCCGCTCCTCGTCGAACGGCACGTCGTCCCGGCGCGCGACGCCGGCCGTGGAGACGAGCGCGACGGTGCAGCGCTCGAGCGGACGCGGGAGCGGCGTCCAGGGCGAGGGGCGGGTGGGCTCGCGCTCCACCCAGGCCCGGATGATCTGGCGCGTCGCGAAGTCGAGGTAGCGATAGGAGTCCAAGGTCGGGCACGCCGCCTGCGCGGCTCAGGGGGCCATCGGTTCCCGCTCCGCGGTCGCCCGCCGGCCCGGAAGCTGCGACCCGTACAGCTGCACCCTGCGCAGGAGCACGTGCGCACCGACGGTGCAGATCATGAGCGGGACCAGGAGGTCGTAGGTGCCCGCCAGCTCCGACACCAGGATCATCGCGCCCAGCGGGACGTGCGCGATGCCCCCGTAGAGCGTGGCCATCCCCACGAAGGCGAACGAGGCGGGCTGGATGCCCACCCCGGGGAAGAGGGCGGCGGCGAGGTGCCCGAAGGATGCGCCGACGAGCGCCCCGATGGTCAAGGAGGGCGCGAAGTCACCGGCGCTCCCGCCGCTCCCGACCGTCAGGGACGCGCCCACGATCCGGAGCGCGGCGAGGAGCAGCAGGATCGCGGCCAGGGTGGCCGATGGCCGCATCTTGCCCGAGAGCGCCCACTGGGCCACCCCGTAGCCGCTTCCGAGCACCGACGACTCGACGGACACGGCGCCGACCCGGTGCAGGCCCGCGACGTGCAGCCCCACCGCGAGGGCGCCCAGGGCGAGCCCGCCCAGCGCGGGCATGAGCCACGGAGGGGTTCCGGACGCCCGCGCGACGTCCCGGACGCGGTGCAGCGCCCACACGAAGGCGACCCCCACGGCCGCCACCACGACCGCGAGCAGCGCGTAGAACGGGAGCTGGGCGACGACGAACGGGTGGGCCGGGAGCTGGCCGAAGAAGGGCTTCGTCCCGAGCAGCGTGTAGGAGACGGCGTAGGACACGACGCTCGCGAGCACCGACGGGACGAGCGCCTCGGCCTCGAAGTCGTCGCGGTAGAGGACCTCGGCGGCGAGCACCGCGGCACCGAGCGGGGTCTGGAACACGGCCGAGAGACCCGCGCCGATGCCCGCGACGTAGAGCATCCGCTTCTCCTGCTCCGTGGTCGGGAACCACCGGGCGAGCGCGGCACCCACCGCGCTTCCCAGTTGCATGGAGGGGCCCTCGCGGCCCCCCGCTCCGCCGCTGCCGAGCGTCGCGATCGAGGCGACGAGCTTCACGGGGATGAGCCGCGCCGGTGGGCTGTCGCCGCCCGCGTGGTAGGTCGCGATGGTCTGTTCGGAGCCGCCGCCGAAGGCATCCGGTTCCCACCGGGTGACGAGCCCTCCGACGAGCGCCCCGGCCGCGGGGATGACGAGGAGGAGCCAGGGGACCGCCGACGGCGCCGTCCCCGCCGGCCCGGGCTCGCCCGCCGCGCGCAGGAGGCGAGCACCGGCGAGCTTCACGAGGAGGACCTCCCGCAGCGCGTCCGTGCTCGCGTTGAAGGCGGCGCCCACCAGCCCCGCCGCGACGCCCAGACCGACGGCGAGCAGGAGGGACCGGCTGAAGATCCCCAGCTCGAGCGGGCCGGTGCTGGACGCGAGCAGGGCGTTCAGGCGGCTCGCCGACCAGCGGCGACGGAGTCGTTCGAGCGTCCGCATGCGACGGCCTCCAGGGGCCGGACTATGCCACGTCCGGCCGCCGGGCGCGCCGCTACCCGGCCCTGCGCTCCGCGGCGAGCAGGCGTCGCTTGCGGTCGACGCCCCAGCGGTACCCCGCCAGCTCGCCGCCGGCCCGGATCACCCGGTGGCACGGGATGAGGACCGCCACCGTGTTGGCCGCGCAAGCCGAGGCCACGGCGCGGCTCGCCCCGGGTCGCCCGATGGCCTGGGCCACCTCGGAGTAGGTCCGGGTCTCCCCGCGCGGGATGGTGGCCAGGTACCGGTACACCTGGAAGCGGAAGGCCGTGGTGGACACGTCGAGCGGGAGGTCGGCGTGCGGACGCCTGCCACGCAGGTGGGCCGAGAGGGCCTCCGCCCAGCGGCGCAGCTGCGGGGAATCGCCCGCGGCCGCGGGCTCCAGGCGGGCCTGCGGGAACTCCCGGCGAAGCGCCTCCAGCCGCTCGCGGGGCGAGTCGCCGAACTGCACGAAGCAGATGCCACGGTCGGTCGCGCCGACGAGCACCGGCCCGAGGTCGGTGGGAAGCTCCACGTGGGCGATGACCTCGCCCTTCCCGCCGGCGCGGTAGGCGCCGGGCGTCATGCCCAGCCTCCCGTCCACCCGCTCGTACACGCGGCTCGCCGAGCCGAACCCGGCGCCGTAGATGGCGCTCGTGATGGCGCTCGTGCCGCGCAGCTCGCCCTTCAGGGCCTCCAGCCGGCAGGCCTCGACGAGCTGCCGGGGCGTGAGCCCCAGGATCGCCCGGAAGAGGCGGGTGACGTGCGTGGCCCCGTAGCCCGAGCGGCGCGCCAGCGCGGAGAGCGTCGTCGACGGGCCGTCGTCGCACCGCTCGCGGATCAGGTCGCACATCCGGCGCACGATCGCCACGCGGGCGTCCTCGGGGGCCTCGGTGGGGCGGCAACGGAGGCAGGGCCGGAGTCCGGCCCGCTCGGCGGCGGGCGCGGTGGCGAAGAAGCGGGCGTTCCGCCGCAGCGGGCGCCGCGCCGGGCAGGAGGGGCGGCAGTAGATCCCGGTGGTGACCACGCCGAGGAGGAAGCGCCCGTCGAACGCGGGGTCGCGAGCCTCCACCGCGCGCCACATGGCGCCCTCGTCGAGCGGTTCGGCCTCGGGAACGGCTTCGCGGGCGGCGTTCATGCGGTCCTCGCGTCGACGGGGGTCCCGGCCCCGGGACGGTAGAGCGATTCGGGGATCTCCGCCAGGCGCGACGGGTGCACGGAGGGGCCGAGCCCGTAGAACTGGCTGAAGCTCATGATGAGCGGGCGCCATCTCGCTGGGTCGATGCGGTCGGCGTGCCCCTCGAGCGCGATCGACTCCTCCACGTGCACGCGGAGGATCTTCACCTCGACGGCGAGGAGCCTGCCACGCATCGCGGGGTCCGGTCCGCCCATCGGGTGCGCCTCGGTCAGGACCGCCTCGAGCTGGACGGGACACTCGGCGACCCGCGGTGGCCCCACCCGGTCCGACGGGACCGGCGTGAGACCGGCCACGCCGAACTTGTCGGCCTCGTGGCGGTAGCCCATGCGCTGCTTGTGGGGCGGCACGGGATCGGACCCGGTCAGCCTGGCCAGCCGGTCCACCGGGGCCACCTGGTGCACGGAGGGCAGGTTGAGCACGCACTCCCGGGTGCGAAGGAGGTTCTGCGGCGTCTTCGAGAGGGCGCCGAAGCCCAGCATGCAGTTCCATCCCAGCCACCAGGCCGAGGAGATGGGGGCGAGGTTCGGCGACCCGTCCTCGTTCGAGGTGCTGACGAGGACGACGGGGGTGCCGAGGTAGAGGATGGCGGGCTGCATGGTCCGGTGCACGGGTGACCTCCGGGAAGCGGGTTCGGGGGGCAAGGTAGCGCCCGGGCCCGCGCGGCCCCATCCGGTTCCCGCCATCGAATTCCACGCCGCCGGCCGGTCCTACTGCCGCATGTTCCCGAACCCGGGGATGAGCGGCAGGTCGAGCGCGGAGACCAGCCCGGGCCCGGCGGCGCAGACCGCCGGGATGGCGTGGACGGCCCGCATGCCGGTGGCGAGGCACCCGGCGCGGTTCGCGTCGCGGGTCGCGGCGTCGCGCAGCGCGGTCTCCTGCTCGATGCAGGGCTCGCCCTCGATCGTCACGCGGTAGACGTCGTGCTCGTACATCCTGCCCCGGGGCCAGTGGGGCGCGGCCGCCTTCGTCACCCGGTTGCAGTGCTCGAGGACGATGCGAGGCTCGCCCGCGACCCAGCCCCGGATCTCGAAGCGGATGGCCGCGCAGCAGCCGGCCGGGATGACGCCGTACGGGTAGCGGATCTCCTCCGGCGTGGCCCACTTCTCCCACGTCGAGTCGATCTTCTCGAGCCGGACGCCGATCGCGTCCGCGATCATCGGGACGGTCATGCCCCAGCCGAACTGCAGGACCTCCGGCTCCTCGAGGATGGCGCGGTAGTCCATGGGCTGGCCGAGCCCCATGGGCGCGTAGTCCCCGGCGTACGACGCGTAGTCGAGGATCTCCTGGATGCGCACGCGGTCGACGCGGCCGCAGACGCCCAGGAGGGTCATGGGGAGGAGATCGTTCGCGAACCCGGGGTCGATGCCGGTCGTGAAGAGCGTGCGACCGGTGCGCAGGCACACCTCCTGGAGCGCGCCGGCGATCGCGGTCGGGCACTCCTTCGGGTAGACGAGCGGGGTGAGCGCGGTGGAGACCACGTCCTTGCCCATCTCCAGGGCGAGCGTGAGGTCGGCGAGGTTCTCCGCCAGGAACTGCGCCGTGGGGCCGAAGTGGGCCACGGCGTGCGCCTCGCGGGAGAGCACCGCGCGCGCGTCGCGCGACGCCGCGAGGCCGACGGGGGCGACCCCGCAGAGCGTTCCCACGTCCACCCCGTCCTTCTCGGGCGCGTGCACGATGACACCGACCAGCTCGAAGCGCGGGTGGTCGAGGAGCATCCGGATCACCTGCTTGCCGACGAACCCGGAGCCCCACACGATCACCTTGTGCCGCTGCGCATCGCGGACGAGCAGCTTCTCGCGACCGCCGGCGAAGCCCTTCCCCGAACGCAGCAGCAGGAGGAATCCCAGGAGCTGCGCCTGCCGGTCCAGCACGCGGGTCTTCCACGAACGAAGGGCTTCGAGCACGGTCGTCCTCCGGCTGCGATCAGTGGACTGCGGGGGGGAGGGAACGGAGCGGGATGCCCCGCGCGCCCAGGATCTCCAGGCTGCGCTGCCAGAGCTGCTCGCCGCTGCGCGGATCGGCCGAGCGCGGGTCGGTCGCGGCGACGTGGCGCAGGTAGAGGTAGAGCCGGCTGCGTCCCTCGAAGGTGCGGCTCGCGGCGCAGTAGACGGCGGGCCACATCGACACCCGCGGGTCGATGAAGTAGGCGGTCATGAGCCTCCCCACGAGCCCCGCCTCGCGGGAGATCCGGCTGCGCACGGCCCCGGGGCAGTAGGAGAAGACCGACACGTCCGGGGTGCCGTCCGCGCGCTCGAGCCTGCGGCCCAGCTCGCAGGCGAAGGTCTGGACGTACAGCTTGCTGTGGCCGTACCACGTGGTGCCCTCGAGGAGCCCGAAGTCCGGGAACTGGCCGAACCGGCCGAAGTCGATGGGCGGGCAGGTCCGGTGGGTCTCGGACGAGGTGATCACCACCCGCGGGACGGGGATCGGCCCACCCGACGGCGCGGCGGCCCGGGTCCCGCACGCGTCGCTCGGGAGCACGCCGTCGGCGAGGAGGCGGTTCACGAGCAGGAAGCTCGACAGGAAGTTCACCTGGAAGAGCTCCGGGAGCCCGTCCCGCGTCGGCCGGTTGCCGAGCGGCGCCAGGCCGGCGTTGCTCACCAGGAGATCGAGCCGGACGCCGTCGCGGGCGAGCCCGTCGCACAGCGCGGACACGCTCGACAGGTCGGAGAGGTCCACCGGGCGCTGCGAGACCTCCGGGTTCCCGCTCTCGCGCCGGACCGCCTCGGCGAGCCCGTCGTGGCCGGCACGGCAGGCCAGGATGAGGCGGCAGCCGCGGCGTGCCAGCTCGGGCGCGATGGCCCGTCCGAGCCCGGAGCTGGGCCCGGTGACGAGGCAGGTGCGACCGTCGAGCCGGTCCTCCTCGGTGAGCGGCGGCAGGGTGTCGCGCTCGCGGTGATGGTCGAGGACGGCCTTCAGGCCGGAGAGGATGGGGTCGATCCGGCCTGGGGTCCGGGAGCCGAGGGGCATCGTGGGGCCCCCGTCGCGACACGCGACGGGGACGCGTCAACATATCCCACCGTCGGGCCGGGTGGCGGTAGGATCCGGGCGCCCACCGGGCGTGGGCGCCATGATCCTCCTGCTCGAGCTCGTCGCGGCCCTCCTCGTGGCCTTCCTCGTCCTGCGCCGGCTGGAGGGGGCCGTGGCGCTGGCGGCGCTCGCCCTCGTCGCGCTGGGCTTCCTCGCGCTGCTCCTGCTCGAGGCCGGGAGGCCCCGGCAGGCGGCCCTGGTCGGGACGCCCGTGCTCGCCGCGCTGGTGCTCGCGGGCGGGGGACTCTGGGTGCTGCGCCGCTACCCCCGCACGCCGGCGCTCCTCTCCGGGGCCCTGGTGGGCGCGCTCCTCGGCGTGCCGTCGTTCGTGGCCGTGCTCCGGCTCATCGAGGGACTGGGCTGGACCGACGCCGAGCAGTACCCGGCGGTGCGGATCGCGGTGGCCTTCGTGACCGTGGCCGCGACGGCCGCGCTGGGCGGGTTCCTGGGGTACCGGAGGGCGAGGCCCGCAAAAGGGAGTGCCCCGCACGAACAGTAGCTCCCTGCCCGGCGGGGCCCTGACCCCAGCGCATCCACGTCCACCCGGAGAGTAGACAGGGGCATCGCGCGGATCTGACGCGGCGCGGATCCCGGACGCGATCCCCTGCGAAAGCAAACGCTTACGCGCGAATGCGTTGAGGGCCCGGGGCACGGCGCATAGGACCGGACCCGGCAGCATGGACCTGCTTCGTCCTTCACCAGGAGAAGAACATGGCAATGCGCGACTCGCCCGCACCCGTCCGCCGCTTCCCCGCCGCCCTCGCCGCCCTGGCGCTCCTCGCCGGGTCGCCGGCGCACGCCGATGCGGGTGACCGCGGGATGGCGTTCCAGGTCGTCTCCCCCGGCGAGTCGATCCAGGCCGCCATCGACCGGGCTCTTCCGGGCGGCACCGTCCTCGTCCGGCCCGGGGTCTACCGGGAGACGGCCGACGCGACGAACGGCCTCAACATCACGCGGAGCGTCCACCTCATCGGCCTCTCGAGCCACGACCGGAAGGTGGTGCTCGAGAACTCGGGTGGACAGCGCAACGCCATCGTCGCGGTCCCCGCCGACCACACGAACTGCATGGGGTGCCACTCCAGCCTGGCCCCGCCGTTCCCCCGCCTGCCCGGAGTGAAGTCGGAGCCCCCGTCGCCTCCCACCATCTACGGTCTCACCATCCGCGGCATCACCATGAAGGACTTCTCGAACAACGGCCTCTTCGCGCGGGGCGTGGACGGTTTCTCCTTCGTCGACGTGCACTCGGTCGGGAACAGGAACTACGGGATCTTCCCGGTCTCGTCGCGCAACGGGATCATCACCCGCAGCAGCGCCACCGGCGCCGACGACAGCGGGATCTGGGTGGAGACCTCCGAGAACGTGAAGGTCACCCACAACCTCGTCGAGGGAAACGTCAACGGGTTCGAGATCTCGAACAGCCAGGACATCCTGGTCGCGAACAACGAGGTGCGCGGAAACACCATCGGCATCGCGGCGCTCTTCCTGCCCGACATCTTCCACGTGAAGCCGCTCGCCCGGCGCTACGTGATCCGGGACAACCACATCCACGACAACAACAAGAAGAACACGGCCACCGAGGGGGCCATCCTCTCCTCGGTGCCGCCCGGGATCGGCATCCTGCAGCTCGGCGCCGACGACTCGCGGATCTCCGGCAACCTGGTCGAGGACAACGACTTCATCGGGATCGCCGTGGCCGACTACTGCGTGGTCGTCCAGGGTGGCACGTTCGACTGCTCGGTCGACCCCGACGTGACGCCGGGCTTCGTCGCGCTGAGCGAGGCCAGCGGGAACCGCATCCGCGACAACGTGCTCCACGCCAACGGGCTGAACCCGGATCCGGCCTCTCCCTTCGCCTTCGCGGCGAGCGACCTCGGCCTGCTCACGGCCGGCGACCACGGGAACTGCTACGCCGGGAACCAGTTCTCGACCTCCTTCTCCCTCATCGGGGTGCTGCCTCCCTGTCCATGATCGGGTGAGCCGGCCGTCACGAATCCACGGACGGAGCGACCTGACCGCATGGACCAGGACGTCACCGGGGCGGGCGGGCCTGCCGTCGATCCGGAGCAGGCCCCGCCGGCACCGAGCCCGCCGGCACCGAGCCCGCCGGAACCGAGCCCGCCGGAACCGACGCCGTCGGCGAGCTACCTCGCCCGCCACTGGCGCGGCGAGCTGCCGCTCGGCATCAGCTACTGGGTCAACACCGTCCTCCTGAACGTGCTGCTGGCCGGCGTCGTGCTGGCCCTGTCGACCGTCCTCCTCCGCTTCGACTACGGGGGCGTCCTCGCCCTGGCGATGACGTGGGTCGCCCAGTGCGTGCTGTCCGTCTGGCAGACCGTGGGGATCTGGCGCTCCGCCGGACGGGCGCGACCCGACGGGACGCGATCGCGCTGGGCGGGACTGGCCCGGTTCGCCTCCGTCACGGGCATGGTCGGGCTCGCGATCACGCTCGTGACGGACGCCGTCCCCACCCTGTGGGCGACCCTGGAGCAGGCGCGCTGGCTCGCCGAGCAGGGGAACTGGGCCTTCCGGATCCTGCGGGACGGGACCGAGATGGAGGTCGCCGGCGGCATCGGCCACGGGTTCGCCGCCGATCTCGAGGCCCAGCTGGCCGCCAACCCGGGCGTCACCCTGGTGCACGTCAACCTGGCCCGGGGTGGGCTCGTGAGCGAGGCGCGGAAGGCCGCCCGCGCCCTGCGCGATCGCCACCTGGCCACCTACGTGTCGGCCGCCTGCGTCAGCGCGTGCACCGACGTCTACCTGGGAGGCAAGCCCCGCTGGTTCAGGAACGGCGCGCGGCTGGGGTTCCACGCGCCCTCCGCGCCCGGCGTGCGGGGCGTCATCCAGAAGCGTGCCGTGGAGGAGGAGCGGCAGCTCCTGGTCGGAGCCGGCGTCTCGGCGGAGTTCGCCACCCGCGCATCCACCACCCCGCACGCCTCGATGTGGTACCCGACCCAGGCGGAGCTGGTGGCGGGCGGCGTCGTCACCCGGGTGACGGACGGGGACGCCTTCGCGTACACGACCGGCAGCCTGCCGCCCTCGATCGAGAAGGCCCGTTCGCTCCTCGCGTCCGAACGCCTCTACGAGGCCCTCCGGAAGGCCGACCCGGCCGCGCACGAGGAGCTCGTCCGGGCGGTCCACGCGAAGCTCGTGGAAGGCCGCTCCCTGGCCGATGCACGCTCCGCCACGTCCCCGATCGTGGTCGCGGCCTACGGGCGCCAGATCGCGAACGCGTCGGACGAGGCGATCCTCGCGGTGGGCCGGGCCCGCGTCCTGCAGCTCTCGGACCTCCAGTCGGCGTCGGGGCCCGCCTGCCTGGCCCTCGTGCTGCGAAAGGACGGGGAGCTCGCGGCCGAGGGCGCGCGCCACCTCGGTCCGGAGACCCGGCGGGTCACGGTCGAATCCATGGCCGACGTCCTCGAGTCCGCGACCCCCGGCCGCCCGGCGGTGGACCCGGCCGGGAAGGAGCGGCTGCTCGTCCGGGCCATCCGGGTGGCGCGCCAGGAGGCCGGCGGGGACGTCGCCGAGGCGGTGCTTCGCGGGGACGGGAGCCTGGAGCCGGGCGACGCCTGCCGTGGGGTGCTCCTCGCGCACCGGGCCATCCTCCGGATGCCGGTCGGGGACGCGGCGGCCCTCCTGCGGGCCCTCCTGGCCCCGCCGGAGTGAGCCCCACATTCCCCGCGCGAGGAAACTCGAGCGATCCCGCTTCGTTGTGTCGCTGCCTCCGCGTGGTGCCCGGATCCGGCGTCACGCTTCGTCCATCCGCTCGTCTTTCACCTTGGGCCCGGATGCCCGTGGAGGCGTGGTGAATCGATTCCGGCTTGCAGGTCGTTCCGTGAAGGTCTGGAAGCGGGGTGGCCACTGGATCGTGGCGGTCGACGGGAAGGTGGTCGCGGGGCGCCACATGACCGAGGCCCAGGCGGCGGGCGCGGGGCTGCTCGAGGTCCTCTGCACCGAACCGGCTCACCCGGGGGCCCGGGCCGGTCCCGGGAGTCCGGCGCGCCGCCCTGCCGGACGCATCGACGGTTCGCGCCACGCCTGAACCCGTCCGGGGGATGTCACATCTCTCGACGAGCGCCGTCTTATCCCTGGTCGTGGAAGGGGGAGGGCGGCGTGACGGTCTTTCGTGTCCAGGGATTCGAGATCCGGTTGTGGGAGCGGGACGGGCGATGGGTGGTCGCCGTGGAGGACGCGGTGCATCGCCACGGGTTCCGGACCGAGGCGCAGGCTGCCGGAGCCGGGCTCCTGCGCGCGCACCGCCTGGCCCGCAGGGGAGAGGCGCCCGCGGCATCGGGCGACGCGTCCGGAGCCAGCGATCCGGCGAGGCGTGAGCCGGTCGTCAGCGCGTGAGCAGGGCGGGCAGGAGTCCAGCGAGCCGCTCGCGCGGCCCGGACGGAAGCGCCCCGGCGCACCGCGCGGCCG